>NZ_JAMYXC010000155.1 GCF_024159025.1 Limimaricola litoreus | reverse complement strand
ACCCTAATGAATGGCTATCCTTACAAATCCGACGGGTTCAATCTCATTGGTGATGGACGGCCTGTCGTTAGAATTCGCGACCTGCTTGGGGAAGGACTTCCCACCTCATATTCCGGGATCGACGGTCAGCAATTCGTTGTAAAAAACGGAGATCTCGTGATCGGGATGGATGGCGACTTCAACTGCGTTTTTTGGAAAAAAGGTGAAGCTTTACTCAATCAGCGCGTTGCCGCGCTCAAGCAGAAGAAAAAATCTAAAACCATAAGCAGATTTGCTTTCTACCAGATCCCTATTGCCCTGAAGGTAATCAATGATCTCACCCCGGCGAGCACAGTGAAACACCTTGCCTCGTCAGATATCTCCGCCTTGCGATTGCCATGTCCAGATCTCGATGTGCAGAAGGCCATTGCCGATTTTCTCGACCGCGAGACCGCCCGTATTGATGCACTGGTGGAGAAGAAGCGAAGATTTTCTGAGCTCATTCTTGAACGAGAGGAAGCATCTTTCCTGCGCGCTGTAACCGGGAAAGACGAAGACGGGTCGTTTTCACCGTCTGGCTGTGACTGGATCGGAGACCTGCCTGAGGGTTGGCTTGCCCCGAAATTCCTGCACGTCGCGCGGCTGGAAAGCGGACACACGCCGAGCCGAAAGGTTCCAGAATACTGGGTGCCGGAAGAGTGTAACAAACCATGGGTATCGCTCGCCGACGTATGGCAACTACGCAGCGGAGAGATCGTCTATCTTCGCGACACCCAAGAAAAGGTGAGCGATCTCGGCCTTGCCAGTTCCTCGGCGCGGATGCTGCCGCGCGGCACGGTCGTGTTGTCGCGAACGGCGTCCGTTGGTTTCGCCGGAATACTGGATTGCCCTATGGCAACTACTCAGGACTTCGTAGGGTGGATTCCATCAAGGCGTGTTCGCTCAAAATTCCTCTACTACGTTCTGCGCGCCATGAAACCAGAGTTTCGGCGCCTGATGATCGGATCGACACACAAGACGATCTACATGCCAGATATTCGTTCGTTCCGGACGCCATTGCCCCCACTGGCAAAACAGGATGAGATCGTTTCGAAATTGGATGCCAGTATCCAGACTTATCGTAAGGTTCATTCGAAGCTCATGACATCCGTCCAACGCCTTACTGAACTCCGCGCCTCCCTGATCACCGCTGCCGTCACCGGACAGATCGACCCAGCTACCTACCGTCGCAATGGCACGACGGATCAGGCGCTCGACCGGATCGCAGAGGAGATGGGACAGTGAGCACCTCACTTGCAGATCTGAAGGATGCCGTCCGCGCGATCCTGCGCGCGGACTTCGAGCCCATCCCCTCGGCTCGCGCCAACAGCGGCAAGGTCCACCTCGAAGTCTGGCGCAGCCATGGCAAGCGCCGCGCCGTTGGGGTGGAAATCGGCCATGACTCTCAGGTGAACTTCTGGGTAGTCCGCCCCTTCGGCCTGCCGAAGGCATTGCCCGCAAGCGTGGAGCGTGTCGACAAGCAGCCCAAGGGGCGCGTCTGGACGGATGCCGAGGGCAAGGGCGCCAACAGCAACCTCAGCGCCTACGAGGAATTCCGCAGCAATCCCATCGCCCGCCTCGAAGTCCGCAGCATCGAGGATGCCCGCGTGATCCTCGATCACCTGCGCGGCTGACCGGGCCTATTCGAACCAGAGACATTTAACGAGTTCGCTATGACGACGCATCCCAAGTCCTTCACGCCCGAGAAGCTGCACACCGAACAGGTGGTGGAGCGACATATCGTAGACCAGCTCGTTGCCGCTCAAGGCTACGAAGAGCGTTCCTCAACTGCATTCGACAAGACCCGAGGGCTGGACCGGGATGTCGTGGTTGCCTTCATTAAGGATACCCAACCCGAAGTCTGGAGGACTTTGGAAGGGCAATATCCGGGCGTTGCCGAAGACGAATTCTTTCGCAATCTCGAAGTAGCCATGAAAGGACGCGGCACGCTCGAGGTCTTGCGTGATGGCTTCAAGATCGTGCCGAACCTGCACTTCCGGCTGATGTTCCCGCGGCCGGCGTCGACTCTCAATCCCGACCTGGTTCGCGCCTGGCAAGCCAACCGCCTGACTCTGATGACCCAAGTCGTCTATTCAAAGCGCCACGGCAACGCGATCGACATCGTTCTCTTCCTAAACGGCATTCCCGTCGCGACCTTGGAGGTGAAGAACACCCTCACCGGCCAGACATTCCGTCATGCCGAGACCCAGTATAGGAAAGATCGCTCGCCGGCTGGCGAGCCGCTCCTCACCTTCAAGAGAGGGGCGCTGGTGCATTTCGCCCTCGATCAGGAGCACGTCTCGATGACGACGCGTCTGATGAACGGGAAGACGCGCTTCTTGCCTTTCAACCGCGGTCGCGATGGCGGTGCCGGCAACCCTGATATCGAGGGCGATTTCGCCATCGGCTACCTCTACGCCGACCAACCCGAAGGGAAGGCCATATTCGGTCGCGAGGTCTGGATCGACTTGATGTCGAAGTTCATCCACCTCGACAAATCCGACGGGAAACAGAAGATGCTGTTTCCGCGGTTCCAGCAGCTGGACTGCGTGCGCAAGACGCTGGTGCATGCCCGCGCCCACGGACCCGGGCACAACTATCTGGAGCAGCACTCCGCGGGGTCCGGAAAGTCGAACACCATCGCTTGGTTGGCTCATCAGGCCATCAATCTGCACGATGACCAAGACAAACCGATCTTCGACACCGCGATCATCATCACGGACCGCCTCGTTCTGGATCGGCAACTGCAGGCCACAGTCGCCAGCTTTGAGAAGACGCCGGGTCTTGTGAAGAAGATCGGCGGGACATCCCGGGACCTCAAGGCAGCCATCGAAGCGGGTGCTCGGATCATCATCACGACCATCCAGAAGTTCGGGACCGAGCACCTTGCCAGACTCTCAGGGGTGAACACTCGGCGCTTTGCGATCATCATCGACGAGGCTCACAGTTCCCAGTCTGGCAAGGCCAACGCCGACATGGTGCGCTCGCTGACCCGCTCCAGCGAGGACGTCGAAGACGTCATCCTTGAATATCAGCGCGCGAGAGGCCCCCAGTCGAACATCTCCTTCTTTGCCTTCACAGCCACACCAAGACCTGTGACGCTGGAACGCTTTGGACGCATCGGGCCCGATGGAACTCCGCACGCCTTTCACCTCTACTCGATGCGCCAAGCCATCGAAGAAGGCTTCATCCTCGACGTCTTGCAAAACTACACGACCTACCAAGCCTATTTTCAGCTTGAGAAAACCATCGAGGATGACCCCGCCCTGCGCACGCGGGATGGTCAACGCCGGGTCGCCCGTTTTGCCCGCCTACATCCGACTAACATCGGCCAGAAGGTCGAGGTCATTGTGGAGCATTTCCGCCGGCATGTGATGCGTGAGCTCGGCGGTGAGGCTAAGGCCATGGTGGTGACGGAAAGTCGCGAACATGCCTTGCGCTACTGGCAAGGCCTGAAAAGCTATATCGAGAAACAGGGATACACTGAAATGAAGGCCCTCGTGGCCTTTTCAGGGGATCTCGAGGTCGATGGACAAACATGGACCGAAGAGGCTGCCAATGGGTTCTCCGAGGGAGAGCTCCCGAAACGGTTTAACGGAATCAAACCGGACGGGACCCCCTACGAGCTCCAATACCAATTGCTTGTGGTCGCGGAGAAGTATCAGACCGGTTTCGATCAACCGAAGCTCTGCGCTATGTATGTTGACAAGAAACTGGATGGCCTGCAGGCCGTTCAGACACTGGCCAGGTTGAACCGGACGCATCCCGGGAAAGAGAGGACCTTCATCCTCGATTTCCGGAACAGCGTGGAGGACATCCGCACGGCTTTCGCTCCGTTCTACGAGGCAACCCTTCTTGAGGAACGGACGAACCTCAACCAGATCTATACCCTCGAGGCCCAGCTTCGTGCTTCTCCCGCCGTAGACATGACGGAGATAGACGAGTTCGCTCAGGGCTTCTTCGTCGGCCGAGATCTGACGAGCTCCGAGCGAACAAGGCTTGAGGGCATCGTTAGACGTGCTCGAGACCGGTTCCTCCTGGCGGAGGACGAGGCAGCAACCGAGGAGTTCCGGCAGCTCGCAAAGAGCTACATGCGGTTCTATGCCTTCGTTAGCCAAGTCATCCCGCTCGAGGACTCGAATCTCGAGAGTCTCTACGTCTATCTCGACTGGCTGGTGCGCCTCCTGCCCTCCCGAGCAGTCCCCGCGCAGATCGAAATCACCGACGACATGCTGCGTCTTGAGGCCTACCGGATCGAAAAGACCAACGAAGGATCTGCCTCCTTGGGAGCGGGAGATGGAACCAAGATGCAGCCGATCGTGGAGTTCGGGGCGAGCCCATATACCGAGGAAGAGGAGCAGTCACTTTCCGAGATCGTCTCTGCATTCAACGACAGGCACGGCACAACCTTCTCGCGGGAGGATTTCCTCCGATTGGAGCAGGTGAACAGCGAGATCCTTGAGGACGACGAGCTCCGTGAGATGATCCTCAACAACCCTGAGGACGTGGTGCGACCCGAGTTCGCAAACCTGTTCATGAGTGCCATGATCCGCATGTTCCAGCGCGACACAGAGATGAGGAGCGCGGTCATGAGCGACAACGCAGCCCGCGAGATGGCCATCCGGCATTTCTTCAGGACGGCCCGCCGCCAAGTCTTCGAGGAGGCTCAGGATCGCTCCTGATGCTTACTGGTGAAGCCGCAGGCGCCGCCAGCGGTGGCAAACGACAGCCTCAGGCCCGTCTGATGGTATTCGGAGAAACTTGGAACAACCGAGCCAACTCCAAAACCGATCGCCCCTCATGGTCACGCATCCGTTGAACCTCAGCGCGGCGTTCCTTGGACAGGGCGGGAGGCCTACCGCCCACTCGCCCACGTTTGCGAGCCGCGGCCAGTCCCTCCCTTGTCCTCTCGACGATCCTCTCGCGTTCGAACTGGGCAATCGAGGCGAAGACATGGAAGACAAGCCGCCCTGCGGGTGTTGTGGTGTCAATGTCCTCGGCGAGTGACCGGAAGCCTACGCCCTTGGATTGAATTATATCCACGATCGTCAGGAGGTCTTGGAGCGAGCGACTGAGCCGGTCGTATTTCGCGACAACTACCACGTCGCCGGGGCGCAGCTGGTCAAGGAGACGCTCGAGTTCTGGTCGAGCCAGCTTCGATCCGGAGGCCTTATCTGCATAGATCCGTTCGACCCCGGCGCCTTCGAGAGCCACCACCTGAGCATCCAGACTCTGATCTTCCGTCGAGACCCGCGCGTAGCCAAGGATCACATGAAGCTCCGCCAAAAACCTTCAAAAACTCAAACGGTTTTGACCGGGGTTTTTGGAGACGTCAAGCCTCGTATTTCTACCGTTCCAAACGAGCGCTCCAAAAACGGTCGTTTTTGAGTAGCTGCAGGTGGCATGCTGCAGGTGGCATAGGGTCGCGACAATCGAGAAGCTCAAGGCACGAGCACCCACGCCACTTGAAGGGCGAGGCATCGATACAAGAGAATATTCATCTCAAAGCTTGTAGTTTCTTGCAGAAGTGAGCGTTGATGGTTCTATATCAATGCGGTAGGGGGGCAGACGCCTTGGGGAGCCGGGATGAGCGAACAAAAAGAAGATGGATTCAGGCTGAGGTTCTCGGGGCAACGCTTTCGAGAGAGGCGCCTTCCTGTTGGGGTCCTGCCAGACATCGAAGCTTTCCGTGATCTCTTGGTTGCATTTGCTAAAAGTGAATGGCTTTCCCATCATGTAGGCCGACAACGAGTTCCCCGCGGCTTCGATGCAAGTTTGAATTTAGATCTGATCTCAATTGAGGATGGAAGCTCCGTTCCAGTCTTGGTTCCGAGCTTTGATCAGGGGCAAAGCTTCCTTCCGGGAATGACGGGGGACGCCTCCGATCTCTTTGCTGTGTCCTATGAGCGCGTATCGGAGCTATTTGATAATGCGGCCAACGACACGAGCTACAGGCCTGTTTTGAAAAGAGATCAGATAGCAGCGCTCAATAGATTTGGCGCTGGTCTGAAATCGGGTGAGAAAATAGATTTTGTAGGCTCCCGCGGGAGGGGTGGTAGTGTCGTATCTGTTGACCTAAAGCTTAGAAAAGACCTGATTACAAGAATTCGTGAAACTTACGAGAAGCGCTTGGATGGAGTTGGAACTCTTCATGCAGTTTCTGCTGATGGTTGGATCGAAGTTGAAACAGAAGAGCATGGTGTCCTTCGGCTGGAGGTCGCGGAGCGCGCATTTGACGAATTCAATGGGTATCTACTGAATGACGTAAGCTTTGAGCTAACCCTCGAGCTGGATGCCGATGATAAAGCAAGAAAGGTTACGGAGGTTCACGCTGTAGAGCTGCATGATCCGCTGACTGAGAAATATCGCTCCGCGTTGAGTAGAGCTAAGGAGAGATTGGCAGAACTCTCAGCGCTGAAAGGTGGATGGCTGGATGGCGAGGGTCCCGAAATCTCCGATCAATCATTGCAATTGGCGGATAGCTTAATTAAACTGGACGCTGCATGGTTCTCGGATTCTGGAATTTTCCCGACAATTTATGGGGGCATTCAGATTGAGACAACTAAGGGCGACGACGAGATAACAATAAATATAGAGCCCGACGGAAATATCCACGGGGATATTCTGTATTCGGACGGAGAGGATGAAGAGCTCTCTGATGTGGGCTCTATTATTGAAGTCATTAGAAGGTTTGGGGGGACTGTGGAAGGTGGCGCCTTTGGATAATGAAGATACCGAGCCAGTGAATAGTCCAGTTCCCGAAAATTCGCCTAAGCTTGAAGATGATAGCGAGAAACTACTTCGGCATATCAAGCCGGCGTGGTTTCATAATGGCGTTCCATCCAGCCAGAATTTCGAGCCAATGCCGAAGGACAGATCGCATCTCTCTGTCGAGCGAGGCTCTCAAATAGATGCGAAGACTGCTCATACTCGCTGGATCAGCTGGGGTCGTGAGTCTGCTGCTGTATGCAGTGTCACAGTAGGCGCTTATCAGGAAAACAGTGCCCCATGCTTTCATGTTCCCGTAGACGACCCCGGTGAAGAAAATCCCGAACACGCCCTTGTTCAGTATCCGGACGTTAGGTCTCAAGCGAGTAAGCTCGCAAAGAAGATTAAAAAGAAGGCCAAAGTTGAATTCATTCCATAGTTCACCTTGCAGGACGTATTGAGGAAGGGGGTTTTGCCCCGAAGCATGTCTCGTTCGAGGCCCGGATTATACCTCATCTGACTAACTTTCGAGCCGCCATTTCGATAGTGGCGGCTATAATGTCGAGATGCACAGCCATGTTGTGATCTACCCGAAAGCCATCGCCTTCTCTGTAACATTGCGCCAAGTGACTCACTGGGACGGCTTGTCTGCTCTCGGCAGCTTCCAGGAAACGGTCAATTTTAAGGCCAGATTGGTAGATCGCCATCACCGGCTCCGTGTTCCGGAGCCCGGGTCCGGGCCCGCCGGAAATCATCTGGGCGAGCGCCTCGAGGGTGAAGTTCGAGAACGAGGCCATCAACGACCGATCTCGACGCCGGGGTGCGTGTGAATTCTCTCAAGTGCCAGACACTCGGCTGCCATACCGAGCGCGTTCAGGTTGAAGCTGCCGGCCGCCCGAGCGTTCTCTCGAGTGCGGCAAGAAGCCCTCGCGATATAAGCCGAAGCGAGATTTTTCTGCCATGTCACGCTTGGACGTCAGCCTGTTCATGCAGAATTCGGATGATGTCCGCACCCAGTTGCCGAGTGTTCTTCGGATTGCCGCTGCCGTTTACCAGATCGACACCGATTTCGCCCGCGATCGCGCGGAGAACCGGTTTTGCTGTCGCTTCCCTGGTGCCTGACGTTTCCACCAGGATTGTCCCGTTCTCGTATTGCTGCACGACATGCGCGCCATGGCGTGCCGAAGCGGTGACCCTGAGGTCTTCGACCTCCCTTCGAGGCCGGGTGGGCGAAGCTGTTGGAAAGACATACTTGCCCGCGGAACAGCGGAAGGTCCGCCGGACCTCCTCGGCCGAGCAGTCGAGCAGTTCCTCGATCGAAGCCTCTCCCTCGTCCACGTTGAGGCGAAGCACGATCACCCGGTCGACCAGATCGAAGGTCGCAACGTTGAAGCTGACCTGGGAGGAGGTCGTCACGGTCTTCACCGAAATTCGCTCGTTCTCGGCGCTGACCACATCGTAACCCTGCTGGTTCGTGGCAAGCGCCATCTGCCCACGTGTGATCATCGCGGCATAAAGCTCTCCGATCCGGCCTGTCAGGTGGTTGAGCTCGGCCGGCGCCACCCCCCATCCGAGCTCCTTCTCGAACCATGCCAAGGCTTCGGCGAGGGACTGGATGATCTGGACTTGAGACAAAGGCATGGACGTTCCTTGTAGTCTGAACCTGGAAACTTGCTTCTACAGGGCACCCTTTTCGGCTGATCGACAAGCAGGTCGCCGTCGCAACCGCCTGAACGACAACAAACTTCACGTCCCGAAGAGACCCTGTCAGCGCTCCGAATGGCACCCGAAGCTTCATGATGTTTATATAAAATCTATATAGTTGACAGATAGTTTCTTGAGGTTATCTTATACCTTGTAGTTAAAAATGGAGCATGCCATGAGCGAGATCGTCGTGATTTTCACCTGCAAGACCCGGAAGGACATCATGGAGGTCGGCGGCGCCGGCTGGTGGAAGATCGATCCCACCCGCGTCGCGACCGCCGGCCGGGTGCTTCTGGTTCACAATGCCAACGACCCCCGGCAACGCGGCGACCAGGATCGGCACGGGCAGGCGTTCCTGTGCGGCACGGTCCGGCACGTGCGGCAGGACGAGGACGGCCGCTGGCTGATCCAGTTCGAGGAGTATGCCGAGGTGGAGGGCAGCTTCCGGTGGCCGGGTTACCGCAACCCTGTGGCCTACATGGACGCGGACGAGGTGCTCGGTTCGGTGGAAGCGGGAGAATGGCAGCGGATGCCCGAGGTCGGGTTCCCGGATGCCCAGGCGGCGCGGCGGGCGTGGGACGCCGCCCGCGGGGGTAGGAAGGCGCCATCCGCAACTTCCGGGAGCCGGAGTTTCGGCGCTGTGATCGAGGAGCATCGCCAGCATCTGGCCGAGGAACTCGGCGTCGATCCGCAGAAGGTCCGGATCGTCATCGAAGCGTAGACGCCTACACGCCGCCAAGCAGCACATCGAGCGCAAGGGCCGTGGTCAGACCGACCCCCAGATTTCCCATTGCGGCTTTTAAGGCGCGGGGCTCGACGCGGCCCGCGCGCAAAGCTCCCCGAGCGGTCAGGGCGGCGCTCACGAAAAGCGAGGCCTCGGCCGCTTCCAGCAGGTCCTGCGGCAGGCTCTCGCCCGGCAGGGCGCCAAGGGCCGCACGGACTTCTGCCTCGAGCTCCGTGTTGGCGAACCCGCTCCCCGACACACCGGGGATCATCGCCGCCACCTCCTCGGTCGATAGCACCTCGATACCCGGGTAGTTGGCAAGGTGCTCGTAGACATGCTCCGGCGCAGCCACGGCCTTGAGCTGGACCGCCCCGATGACCTCGCCGTCTACGACGAACTCCACATCCGAGCCCGGGTGGTTGGTGGCGTCGGGCAGCCGGGCGAATACGGCATCCCCATCGGCATTCTCGGCGGCTGCGAAAAGCAGCTCATGATAGATGCCCTTCACGTTCGAGATCACCCCGCGCAGCTGCTCCGGCTCGAGGCCAGCCATGTAGTCTGCCAGCTCTTTCGGACTGGCCTCGTCCAGCGCGGTGCTGGAGCGGCGCAACGCGTCGAGAACGAGCGCCTCCTCCACGCTCCAGGCACGCTCCGGATCGTCGAGCAGGCGCTGGAGCGTGACCGCAAGCACCACCGTGGCGCTGCGTCGGCCTACGCCCGGCTCCATCGTTTGGTGATCTTTGCGAGGCGCGCGGCGGAGCGCCGCAGGCGTCGCCGCGGCCAGTAGGCGAGAGATCCCTGCGGTTCGGCGCATGCTGCTTCCTTCCTATCCTTGGAGAGTTCGCCCACGACGGCGAGGAGCGGCGCGAGGCCCTCCCTGGCGTAGAGCCGCCGCTCGAGTGGTGACAGGGCCATGGCACGGGCCCGTGCCACGCGCACCGGGGCGGCCAGACGAAGCGCGGCGTAAAGCGCCGCCTGTTCCTGTCCAGACAACTGCTCCGGCCTGCGGCGTCGCCCGAAGAGGCGCCGTCGCACCAGGATGGCAGCGGGGATGCCGAGAACGAGACCTCCCCCCGTCAGGATCAGGCTGCCCCCAGCGACCCCCATCCCGACGCTCGAGCCGATCCAGTATAGCGTTGCAGTGGTGGCCGCGGCCCCGGACAGCGTGGCGATCGCGGTGCCTGTGCTGGCTGCGCCGAAGAGCCCGATCGCCCCGAAAGTCCCGGCCATGACGCCGGCCGCCACCAGTTTCGAAGCAGCGACCCCGACGATCGTGCCGGCAACCCGGCTGGAGTCCTGAAGCAGCGCCCCCACCACGCCGGTCAGTGCAGCATCGATCGTGCGAAGGTCCCGCCGCATGCGCCGGCTCGGGCGATGGGGTCTGCACGCGGCTAAAAACCAAGACCTTCGAGTGCGCCACATGGGTTAGAAAGCTTCGCCGGCAGGCGGCCGAGGGCTTGCTGCATGGGGCAGCTTGATGCCACAGGCGATAAGGGGTCGGCCGATACTGGAGAGGACGGCATAGCCTGGCCGAGACGCACCAGTGTAGGCCTCGACGGCCAACAGGATTTCCCGCGCGAGGCCCAGATCACCCTTCATCTGCCTGTCTTTCCTGCTGGGCCGACCGTCGGGCGTCAACGATGCGCAGCAGGTGGCTGGCGAGGGTGACGATCTCGATCGCCTCGCCGGCATCCTCCATGGGCACGTTGCGGTGCGAATGCGGGTTCTTGTAGGAGCCGACTGCTCCGGCGAAGAGATGCATGAGGGCCTCGCGCTCGGCCTCCTCCTGCACCGGGTCCCGCAGCGGTCCATTGTCCTTGTGGAAGGCCCTACGGATCATCGGCACGCCGTGATCGCCCTCCGGAAACCCCGCCGCCTCGCGCACGGCAATTTCGACAGCCCGCATGGCCTCGAAGACGGCGGCCGCGAACCGCCCGCGGACGAAGGAGAGCCAGGCCTCCTCGGCAATCATCGGATGCAGCAGGTCCCGGTTCAGGCGCCGGGCCATCTCGAACTGCCTGAAGTCCTCCTTCGTCTCGATCCGCTGCGCCCGGCGGCTAAGCATCCGGCCTTCTGCGCGATACTCTCCGGGGAACGGGATCAAGAGAGCTTGGGCCTCGAGCCAAGAGAGGGCTTCAGTAAGTGCATAGGCGATTTGGACACGGTCGTCCCGTGGATACCCCTCTCCTCCTTCTTCCGGCGTTGGTTCCGTCATCACCTCGGTGATGAAGTCCGTGGGCCGGAGTTGATTCCGCTCTCTCTCGAACCGCTCGCGCATCAGGAAGAGCAGCTTGGCCGCCAGCTCCTCGGGTTCGATGGCGAGGACCGCGGCGGGGTCAGAGATGGCGGCATGGAGTTCCTTCATGCCTCATTACTACAACCCCAAAGTGCATGTGTCAGCGGATCATTCTTATAAGGGACTGCTTCAAATCTCCTGGATGAACGACCGAAGCGCACCGCCGTCAGATAATAGAGAACCCTGAGACGGCCCGGATCGCTATCAGCATGTGAGCGCCGAAAGAACGGGCAAAAAAAATCCTGAGAGAATGAGCGTAAAGCAGCTGCTGAAAAGGTGTTGGGGGTGCAACACCATTGGAGAACCACATGCCCAAACCTGTCTTGAACGATGCAACCTCCCCCAGCCACCCGACTCTCCCTGAGGGATCTTGTCCTTCTGGTTTGACAACCTCAGGAGAAAACCTCGAAGCTCCATTGGCACATCGAGGAGACGAGCACGTGAGCCAATGCCGCTATTGGGCGTCCCGCACCGCCAGCGATCATCCCGACCTGTTCTGGAGCGAACTGAAAGCCGGCCGCCTGCGTCAGGGCTGGGGCCATGAAGCCGACCAGGATTTGGAGATCATTGCAAAGACACCAAAAAGCGAGCTGTCGGCCGATCAGATGGCTGCCAACCGTCATCATCGCATGAGGGGCGGCGGCGACGGCTGGCAGGAGGGCGACATCGTCCTGATCCCGAACATGCCGCACCGCCGGATGTTTTCACTGGCTCGTATCACGGGCCCGTATCGTTACGAGCGCATGCAGGTGTCGGAGACGTATCGGGACTTCGGCCACATCCGGGAGGTGGAGCTTCTTACCCCCCATGGCGTGGCCAACAGCAGCCGGCACGTGGGCAGCGGTCTGCGGCACTCACTGACCAGTCGCAGCCGAACCTGGCAGATCCGCGGGCGCGACGAGGAGTTCGAGCACGTTCTGGCCCATCTCGACGACCCCGAACTGATCCAGGAAAGCACCGAAACCGAGCGCATGGAGGGTGTAGTGGAAACCGCCCGGCAGGTGGCTCTCGACGCATTCGGCGCGCGGTTTCGGGATGGCCTGACCAAGGCCTTCGGCAAAGCCGAATGGGAAGCTGTAATTGCGGAGGCGCTCAAGACCCATTTTCCGGACGCCGAGGTGTTCAAGACCGGTGGCCCCGCCGAGCGGGGCGCCGACATCGAGATCGCGATGCCGAACCCGCTGGGCGGTCCGACCTGGACAATCGTGATCCAAGTCAAGGACTGGAAAGGCGAAGCCGGTCGGGCTCCGGTCGAGCAGCTGCGCCAGGCTATCGAAACGCGCAATCAGCGGGACGAGGACGGTCGCATCACGACCCATGTCGTGGGCGCCGTCATTGCTCTGACCGAGGCCGAGCCATCCGCTGCACTCGAGGAGGCGATGATCGCGCTTGAGCGGGACACCGGCGTGCCGGTCTCTGTCATTCAGGGCGACGACCTGCTCGAACTCATCATGCGCGGCGTGCTGCGTGCCAACGCAATCTGAACCCCAAGGCGTCCCGGGTTTGGCCCGGGACGCCTGCGTTCATGCAAGGACTCGACCATGACTCTCAAGGACCTCGACAGCGGCAAGACGATCACCAAGATGCCCTATGAGGCCGACTTCAAACGCTACCTCTCGCGGCTGGGCCCAGCGGAAATTGTGGCCATCCGCACCACGCTGGCCGGCATGATCGAGGGGCGGGAGATTGCGACGGCGGGCTGGATGCCGGGCAGCGACTGGACCGGGACGGTCTTCCAGCCGATCTACGAGAAGGCTGCCCGCCGGAGCTTCGCACAGGCGGCGCAATGCTTCGGGCTGTTCGTCTGGGAGGCCGTGATGGACCACCCAGAGGACTGGACCTCCGGGCGCTTCTACAAGAACGGCGAGGAGATCGGGTCGCGGACCTACTTCAGGGTCTAAGGATACCCCAGAATCTTCCATTGGCAGCCCATACCGGCAGGCCCAGAGGCAGCCTGCTCAGGATGCAGCGAACCCTGTGGGACGGAAGCGGACCATGGCCTCAGGCCCCCGGGGATCGAGATCATAGAGGTCCGGCCGAGCAGACAGATAGGCGCGCCAGCTGCCCTCCGGCAAAGCACTGATCCGTGTGCCATGTGCCGTATGCATCTTCGGCGCAAGTTGCGAGACCAGCATGCCCTGCCCGTTCTTGCTGTGTTGGGCGATCATGCTCCGGATCTTCCTGTCGAACTCGGGAACGCTGCTTATCGTCTCGGTCGACGCTGGATCGCGTTCGTCACCATTCAGCAAAAGGAACGCTGTGCAGGCTTGGCGGAACTCGTCCGGCGTCTTGCTTTCTCCAAGCCCGAGCACATGGAAACCACGCTCGCGCAGGCGTTGGGCCAGATGCGTGTAGTCACGGTCGGAAGTGGCAATCGCGAAAGCCTCAATCCCGATGGCAAAAGCCAACTCCATGGCATCGATGCACAACAGGAGATCGGTAGCATTTTTTCCTAAACCCGCGTGCATCAACCTGAAACCGGGAGTGCGCAACCAGGCTGAGAGATGATTTTCATCGACATAAACGCGCGCAACGTCGACCCGACCAAGCTTTTCTGCTTCGGAAAGAACCGTTCTGGAATGCCTCGAAACAACATTATCGCCGTCAATCAGAACTGCGACACGCCGCTCACCCATTATTCACTCCATTTCGGTCGTTCTTCGTGCCTGCCAAAGCAAGGCCAAGATAGATACCTGATCACTCCGCCCAGGCGCAGAGACTTCCTTGGTCGTTGGTCCAGCAGGCCCCCTGGCGGTCGAGGTTCCTGAGCATGCCATGAAGATGGCTTCCTTCGCCGCCGGTGAAAACTGCTGTTCCAAGACCGTTCCCGGTGAGGTCGAACCTTATGACTTCCCGAAAGTATGCCTCTCCTCGAGGATTGGGGTCAGGACCGTAGATCTCGAACCCCCCATTGCCGGTGAACTCGAAATCGCAGGCGCCTTGCAGCAGGATCGTGCGATCCACCTCGAAATAGCATGTCGTGGCCGACGCTGCCTGAGAGACGAGAGTCAGACCAAGTGCCAACAGAGCAGGTTTCATCGGTATATCCTTGCCTTACCTTCTGCTTGCTCTTGATCGCCCGATTGCGTCACCAGTTCGGCAGCGCGAAGATCTACTGCGAATTTCTCTCTCAGGTTGCTATTGAGCTTGAAGCAAGCGTCTCAGTTCGCGCCCTTTCCGGACCACGAGAATGAGAACCGGCCCGTTCTGACGCGCTTCACGAAGTGTCCGCGCTTTCCAAGGGGGTCTGCCCTTCGCAGCTGTTCCCGGTCGTATCCGATAACCCGTCTTATCGGATACGACCAAGGGCCCCGGACTGTCACCCGGTCCCCTGCCCCGCCTCTGGCCGCCAGCGCGCGGTGGAGCGTTGCGAGGATGCCTTCCAGCCTCGCTTCTGACCGACAGGTCCGGACATCGAAATCCGACAGGGTCCGGCCAAGGCCCGGGGCGTCGAAGGGTATTGTCCGCACGCGTGTCAGCAGGCGCACGAGCAGTGCTTGCGCGCTTTCGAGAAGCCGCGCCACATCCTTGGGGGTCGCGCCAGCGTCGAGGTGCGACCTGTGATGCGCCACGATGCCGTCGATGGCTTCCTCATGGCCCGTAATGCCCAGCAAGTTCTCCAAACTGCCGAGCTCGGCCTGAGCAATGCGCGAATACGCAGGTGCGTATCTACGCATGCACTTACGCAGATACGCAGGTGCGTAAGTGCATGCGTAGATACGTAGGTGCGTGCTTGACTACACTGGTTGAGATACGCAAGGTGGTCCCATGAAAACGATGACGATAGCAATGCAGAAGGGTGGAGCGGGCAAGACGGCTCTGAGCCGTAACTTGGCTGCCCTCGCGGCCGAGGATGGGCAGCGCGTCCTTCTGGTCGATCTCGACCCGCAAGGCACCACCAGAAGGTGGCTTGCGCGGCGTCAAGCAGATCACCCCACCATGCTCGATGACGACCCGGAGCCGGGCGAGCTACCGGCGATCCTGCCGCACTTGAGCAGCCATTTCGACCTGGTGGTGATCGATACCCCGCCGCAGGTGCCTGGATGGATGCAGGACGTGATGGGCGCCTCTGACTTGGTGGTGATCCCGAGCCGGGCCAGCACCGATGATCTGGACGCAATTGGCCCAACGATCAGCGCTGCAAATAGGGCAGGGGTGCCGTTCGCGTTCGTCATGACGATGGTGAATCCTCAAGCGCGCCTCACAGATGCCGCCGCAAGGGAACTTGCGCAGCATGGCCGGGTGGCCCCGGTCAATATCAACAACCGCATCGTCTATGCTGAGATGGGGGGAGCAGGGCTGAGCGTTATCGAGGCGAACAATCCGGATGCTCTCGCCGAGATGCAGCGGCTGTGGCAGTATCTGAAAGGGGTGATGTGATGGCAAAGAGCTTCAGTCTGTCGGGCTTGGTGGATACCGAGGCGAAGACACCCAATCAGAAAGGGCAAGAGGGGGCTCGCACGCGCTCCAAGCCGAAGGCGGCGCCGAAACCGAAGCCGGCACCCGCTCCCATGACGCCGAGCAAGAGGCTGAGCCTGGTGCTCGATGGTGAAACCTACCAGGCCCTGCGCCGTCTGTCTTTCGAGACCAGCCGGACGCACCAGGACATCCTCGATGAAGCTGCGCGTGCGTATCTACGCAAGCACGCATCTACGCAGGATTCGGGCGGGTGAGCACTGCCAAGGAGCAGCTCGACCTCTTCGTGGCGCTCGTCGGCGACGTTCCCTTGCGAGACGACAAAGAGATGATGAGCGCGCCCATGGTGTCGATCGCGAAGAGAGGTCAGCGCCGTATCGAGTGGGAGGGGCCGAGCGGCCAGCAGGTGGTCATCACCTCGACCGAAGGCGACGACATCGCCACAATATGGGATTTCGACTTGGTGATATGGGCTATTTCGCAGCTCAACGCTGCAGTGGAGCGAGGCGAGACGCCGGCGCAAACGATCTCTTTTCGGCCGTATGACCTCATGAAGAGCATTCGCTGGTGTGACAGCATGGGCAGGGTAGGTGGCCGAGAATACGAGCGGTTTAAGGCTGCGATGAACCGCCTGCGGGCAACCCGCATCCGAACGACGATCCGTCGCCATGATCGGAAAGATCGACACGAAGACTTCAACTTGGTCTCGGATTTTACTCTCGATGAGATCAAGGATGCCGATGACCACGCCAGACCGCTCGGCGCTCAGATGACCATTCCGACATGGATCTACCGGGCCGTAATCGGTAGTCGCAAAGAGGTATTGAGCATCACGCCGCTCTACTTCGACCTCACTTCTGGGCTCGACCGGTTCTTGTATCGGCTCGCCAGGAGGCACGCCGGAAACGGACTCGACAACTCGGATGGGTGGGCGTTCTCATTCCGGGACCTGCACCGTAGGTCAGGCTCGCAGATGCGCTATGCCGATTTTGCAAAGGCGCTACGCAAAGCTATCGCTGCAGAGAAAATCCCCACCTACGAACTGATTGAAGAGAGGGGTGCGAACGGCGATCCCCTGCTGCGTATGCGCTACCGCAAGCTACTACTATGAGACACGGGTTTTTACTCCCCCGACGCCATGCACGGGTTTTTACTCCCCCATGCCACGGGTTTCTACTCCCCGATCCACGGGTTTCTGATCCCTTGGGGGTGGTTGTAATATGTTGATTTGTTGGGACTAATTCAGCTTTCGATTCGGCTTAACTTCTTTAACTTATATATTAACGAAAGGGCGAAAAGCAGAGCCTGTGGATAACTATGCGCCAGGAAGCATCCGAAACAAGCCATGTCTCTTAGGAGGCACGAGAGGTTGGTGGGTCTCTGACAAACTGCTTGGAAGGCGAGTAAAGGATTATCACCTGCTTTACCCCAGCAGAATTACCACCAGCTCTGCATGTCATAGCACGTAACTCTACAAGCTGGCATAGCCATGCGCGCTTGGCAGTCAAAGGCTACGTGCGAGGTCCGTAACCACTTCTGGGTCGCCGCCGAAGGCGAGCCATTCCACCGGCGCCACCATTCGGCCGCGGCGGATCAGCCGCGGCTGCGGCGTGCTGAAGAAGGCCCAGATTGCGATCGGGCTGGTGTCCTTGGCGATGACGTGCAGTGCCATGTCGAGGCCTGGCAGCAGGCCAGCCTCGGTGATTTGAAAGCCCAGGATGCGCCAGCAATCGCCGTTCATCCAGACTCCCAGAAGGCGTCCGTCTTCGAGCCGCTCATGCAGCTCCGCTGGCCTGATCCCGGTAAGGCCAGCGACGTCCTCTACGGGGAGGGACGTCTCCACCAACATCTCCTGGATCGCCAGAGCCTCGCTGATGGGGAACTGGGAGTTGGGATCATCCTCGATCCCGAGCGTGGTCAGAACTTCCCGTTCCGCCGGCGTCAGCTTCGGGGTATCAAGAACCGAGCTCCTGACAGCGAGCTTCTGCCTGGCGGACCGCAGATGCGCGAGAAAGATATCGAGATCCTGCATCGGCAGCTCCGAACAAGAATACGAACATGAACATAAAGTGAACATTGACGCTGCGCCCGAGTCCCGTCAATCCGTAGGGCATGCCCAAGGGAAGCCAGCCTCGTATCATGCCGCGCCGCTTCGCCACGCTTGCTGCCATGGCGGCCGAGGAAGTCCGGGTGCGCTCTTGGTGCCGCAAATGTGGAACCGTGCTCGAGCTCAGCCCGGCCGAGATGATGGCCACGCGCGGGCCTGAGTTCAGCCTGATCGGCTACGAGGAGCCCTGTCGCTGTGTCGGGTGCGATGGCCTCGTGTTCTTTCTGGCCAACGGTCATGGTCGCTTCGAGCCGCTGACATGATCGAGGCGCCGTTCGAAGCGATCACGATGCAGGTGCCGGAACTGCGGCACCTGCTCGACAAGGCCGAGACCACCTGGCGCCGCGCGCTGTCCGAGCGGCAGGTGGACCTGGTCGACGAGACGTTTGCGGAAGTCCCCGACATCGTCGACGAGATCGGGGCATCGGTCGAGCGCATCGAGGTCGCCCTCGACGACCTCTTCGTGATGCGCGCGGCCTACGTCTTCGGGGATCGAGAGGAGGTGCGGGTGCCTGTCGAGGATCTGATGAACCTGCTGATGGAGACAGACTTCGGATGACGATCACGAGGGCTTGGTGCCATAGGGCGATAGGATTCGGTGCGGGATCACATTTCTACATGACCCGGATCCGGAGATTGCGGGCTACTTGCGGGTTGTTTGCGGGTTAGGGTCGAATACGCGACCTGCTTCCGGCCAACATGCGGGTCCCTGCCGTAACGCCATGATGGGAGATCATGCGATGAGTAAGCCATTGAAACAATGCACTGAAAGGAAACGAACCGTGCAAATCAATGGTGATAAACTTCGTCGTCTCCGCCAAGAGGCCGGGCTAACCCAGGCGCAGCTTGCTCGTAAGTCCGGCCTTGACGAGAAGACCATCTATAACGCCGAAAAGAGCCCTCGCGATAACGTCCGCCATGAAGTCCAGACGGTCCGCGATCTCGCGGAGGTCTTCGGGCTTGAGGCGGGGGATATCATGATGCCTGAGGCGGGGGGCGTGGACCCTCTCTATGCACATCAGGCAGCGGGTGGCAATGTCGTGTGCGCCCCGAAAACCACGCCGCTCAAGAGCCTTCAGGACACGAAGCAGGCACGCAAGGCGATGGCCGCCGACGACCGTGCCGAAACGTTGCGCAACAAGGCCAAGGCCCATGCAGACGACATGTGGAATCTCGGCCTGCATGATGGCCTGAACTGCAGTGTCGAGGCGATCGACTATGGCTTGCTGCAGAAGATCGAGGAGCGCACTCGGATTCACCGAGAAAACGCGGACCCCGAGAATGTCATCACGACGTTCGATCAGGTCAATGCGGCGGCAAACTCGCCCTTCCAGCTGAATTATCCCGGTAATTGGGAATATAAGCTCGGCTTCATCGAGGCTCTGCTGACGCTCAGGGACATCGGAGGCAGCGCTCCTGCTGCTCAGCCGGCAGCCGCGGCGCCCGCTCGCAAGTCTATGTTCTAAGGGGGGCAACCATGACCACACTGCCCGATCCCCGCATTGAAGCCTGCGCCAAGGCTCGCCTGATCGAGACCCGTGCCCAGGCTATCGCGGGCTTCGCACGTCAGCTCTCCGACATCCGTGACCCCACCAGCATCCAGCCGGAGGAATGGGTGAGCTACTCGCAGTCGCTCGAAGCGCTCCTCAAGGAGATCACGGACGATGTCGAGACTGTCATCAGCAAGGCGCAACACGCCATCTGAGACCACCAGCAGACAAGAACTCAAGTTGGACAGGCCGTTTGACCCGCCCAACTTTCTTATAGGTCCGAGATGCCCTCCTCGTCCTTGCCCTCGCGCCAAGTCGGCGCGGGGGTGGGATCACGCTAAAGATGTATCGGTAAAGGTCAGATCCAGAGGTTGAAGACCAGGACCGCGATCGCGAGGCCAAGCACGTAGATGACATGCCGACCGCGGGCTTAGCCGACGAGCCCGCCATTGGGCGTGATCATCACTTGCAAGTAGTCGTCAGCCGCGGCCGCGGCGGGAAAGGTGGCCATAGGGCAGTAGTCTCCATCGTTATTACGATAGGTCCGGTAGAGTGGCAGGATGCAGATTTTCAGACTGCGACTGCCGTGGTCCCAATCGCGCTTCACTGCGCCGGGGCCACGGTATGCGTCTCAGATTAGCGGAGATGTCCTCCCTGGCCGGGTAGCCTCGCTCGGTGATCTGCGCGACCGCGTTCCGCTTGACCTCGTCGCTGAACTTGCTGCTGCTCATCATAGCCTCCTTGCCTCAAAATTGGCGAAGAAGGCATCCACAAGACACGGGGCTATTCACTTGGCAGTGCATCAGCGCCGACGATGCCATGACCTATTGTAGCTTCGTCCATGTCAGCTTCCGCAAGCGGGCCAGTTTTTTCGAATACGCGACTACCTCAGCCTCGCTGTCCTTCATGTGCTTGACGACCTCTGTGGCTTCGTGCGCCGAGAACCCCTCGCGAAGCATCGCTTCGGCGATGTGCGCGCGCACGAAGCGAAACAGGACGGGCGGCCATTCGGCATACATTGCTCGACCTGCGAAGATCTCGTCTAACTCAGCCCTGTAGCCCCATCCGAGCGCCTTGCCCGAGCGCAACTGCGAAGCATCTATTGCCCAAGGCACATCGTGTTTGGGGTAGTGCCAGAGGCTGAACTGGCAGGTGCGGCTGCGCACGAATTGACGGCCAAGATCATCCTTGAACACGGTGACTTCGTTTTTGCTCACTTTGCTTTCTCTCCCTCGCTCATAAGGTGCAGCTTTGTAGCGGCGGTCACAACAGATCCGAGATGTCGTCGTCCTCGTGGTCCTCGTCCATCATGGCGATCATGGTGTCGTGGGCGAGATCGTAGCTCGCTTGGACAGCCCTCGCCGAGCGATACTTGGCCGAGATCCTGCCGGTGACATGGTGCGCAGCGGCCTGGGCGTAGCGGATCCCAAACTCGCCTTCGCTGGCCATCTCGTCATAGACGAGCGTGCGGGCGATATGACCGCCGGTATCGGTCACGATCTCCCACATGCGGGAATACCAAGCATAGACGGCTGGCGTGCCGTCGTATTGCACGTAGAGCGGCCGCTGCTCCGCGATCGCCTTCGCGCGCAGCTCTCCGATGTAGCTCGGATCCTGGTCCTGGAGGACCAAGGCGTCGAGGAACTTGTTCCACCACGGCAGCAGCGGGATGTTGAGCGGACGCCGGCTTTTGCCCCTGGTCTTTTCCGGCACGTAGCGGATGCGGTAGGCGCCGCGTCCCGGCTCGAAGGTGATCCCCTTCCCAAGGACATGGTGCTTCTCGACGTCGCCAGGTCGGGCCGGCACAGCCAGTCCGAGCGCGATCGCGACGGCACGGTTGCGCAAGGCGTGGCGCTTCGATGCGGCCTTCAAGGTCTTGGCCTTGGCCAGCATGTCTTCGGCCTCTCGCAGCAGGTCCGATGCGGTGCCGGCGTCGTGCAGCTTGGAGAACTTGAGGGCCTCCTGCTGCTCTTCCAGGCGCGTCAGCCTGTCGTAGGTCTCCGTGATCGTATCCCAGACCTGCTGCGGCATCCCGTGCGCCCGGGCAAAGCGCCGCAGCTCCTCCCACGCGCCGCGCAGGTAGGCCCAGCGGGGCGTGTCGATGCTGGCTGCAAAGCCTTTCTTCCTGTTCTGCTCGTTCTGGTGGTCGATCGAGCGCTTCCGCATATCCTGGTAGAAGGTCTGCAACGCCTCGATGCAGCCGAGATCGACCGGATAACCGGCCTGCCGGCAGGACCAGGCGAACATGCCGAGGCGGCTCTCCATGCGGACAATGGTGGAGAGTCCTTCGCGCCGCAGGCGCCGCAGGGTCTGCTGCCAGTCAGCGGGCAGATCCTCGACCGGCACCGAAACCCGGCGCTTGTAGTCCCTGTTGCAACCTTTCGTGATCCCCGCGAATTCGCGGCGGTGCCGCAGCGCCTCGGCTGCCTGGCGCGTGGGGATGAGAAACCGGGTGAGCCCGAGACGCTCGAGCGCCGCGGCCAGGTGCAGCAGATCGTCCGGCGACTGGTCGCGCAGCTCTGCGAAGGCCTGGATGTCCGCAGCCTGCACGGGCGGCAGCTTGCAGCCCGCGACCTGAGCCTGCGCCTGATCGGCGCGGAAACCCATCAGGGCCTCGAGGGCTCGGAGTTCGGCATCCGACATCGCGTCGATCGCCGGATGATCCCGCAGGGGCGCCATGTGCGCGGGGCGCAGGAGGATGTGGCGCGCGGTCATTGGTCAGCCTCCGCGCTCGCGATCATCTTCTGCTGGCCGTCGAGGAAGAGGCGCTGCTCGTCGATCCAGGCGTAATTGCGGCCGCAGACCGCCGGCGTGTTGCCGAGCATTGCCGCGGCGTGCGCGAGGTTGCCCCAGTCCTGCGCGAGCAGGAGCGAGGCGTAACCGTGCCTCCACAGATGGAAGGTCATGGTCATGTCCGCGTCGGAGGCCGCGCGCTGGAACCATGTGTCGAAGGTCTTGTGGTTGAGCGATTGGCCGGGCTTCGTGACCCCCGGGAACAGGTAGATGCTCGCCTCGGCATGCTCGAACAGCGGCCGGATCACGTCGAGATACCAGCGCAACACCTGGGGACCATGCAGCTTATCGTGCAGCTTGGTGAGAGTCTCCTGCTTGCCGGCCTTGGTTTCATGGGCGCCCAAAGTGAAGCCGTAATAGGGACGGTGCTTCGTTGGCGTGAAGAAGTTGCGTGTGCTGCCGTGGATGCGAAGCCCAAGGCAGTTAGCCTTGCGGATCGGTCGGCCGGCATACTCGATGGCGCAGGCCGCGGCGCAGACCCCAAGCTGGCGCAGTCGGGCGAACTGGGTGCCGGTGAGCTGGCTCGTGACGAACTCGCGGTAGGCCGCGCGTTGCTTGGCGTCGCTTCGGGGCATGGCGAGGGCCTCCGGCGGCAGCAGATCGTTGGCCTTGGCCTGCATGATCCGGTGCAAGTTCCGGAAGCGCCGCCGGGCCAGGGGATTCTGCACCAGGTTTTCGCACCATGCCTGGTTGGCTGCGGTCATGCCGTGGGCCAGCGCCTTGCCATCCACCATGAACTCGGAGTCCTTGATGCCCCAGCAGGTCTCGGCGTCGATCAGGCCGTTGCGGCTGAGCACGACCATGATCGCGGAGTAATAGTCGTAGGCGCTGACATGGATGATCGTGCCGGGCAGGTGTTCCACCGCCGCGGTGCGCCGGATGCTGGCGTAGAGGTGGTCGGCCTCGAACAGCGCGGCCGCGTCATTCACACCATCGAGGTTGGTGATCGGTCGGGGGTAGTCCAGGTCCGGTTCGGCGGGGCAGTCGGGCAGGGTGCGGACGTGATGGCGCAGCGCGGACAGCCAGCCGGACTTGGTGGTGTCTACCACCCCTTGGCTGTCCTTCTTCATCACCTTGTCTTCGCGCTTGGCAGCCGTCTCGACCATCCCGACCAGGAAGGCGTCGATGTGCTCGGGGATCGGTGCGTAGGCCCGCAGGATCGGGAACGTCACCACCGGCGCCTGCGGCAGCTCGGCCGCGAGCTCGGGGATGTAGGCGTGCTTGTTCAGGAAGTCCTGGCCATTCCGGGCATCCTGGCGATCGAGCGGCAGGCGGAAACCCTGTTCGAGCCGGCTGAGGACGTCCGGCTGGTCCAGATCCCGAGGCTCGACTCCGGCCCGGCGTGCGATGTCGGCGAGCTTGGTGAGCGGGGAGAGGGCCGCCGGATGGATGGAGCCGCCGTGCGTGGTGGTGTGCAGCTGCACGGCGGCGATGAGATCGGCCCAACCGTCCTTCCGGGCGCGGAGCGCCTTCACCTCGGCCTCGGCGCCGTTCGCCTTCTTGATGGAGCGCAGGAGGTCGGCGCGCCATTTCTGATAGACCCCGACCGACTGGCCCAGCTCGGGGCGCGGATGCACGCCCTTCACCACCTTGGGGAAATGCTCCTCGATCCAGGCCGGATCGGCCGGCATGGTCGAAAGCGGCGCGCCGGCGCAGTGCGAGACCAGGGTGCGCAGCGCTTGCAGCAGGTAGCCGACCGGATTGTCCTTGCGCGGCTCCTCAGGGTTGGGGGCCTGCGCGACGACCCAGTCCGCGACGTCCTGCATGGTGTCGATCCGGGCTGTCGTGGTGGTTTCGCTTGAGAGGGAGAAGTGCTGCGTCATCTGGTGGTCCTTGCTGCTCGTGATTTCCGTCTAAACCGCGTTTTGGGTGCCTATCCGGCCGATAAAGCGGATCTTTTGTTCATTTCCCTGAGCCGGAAACGAACGGGGGTTTCGCTTTTTTCCGGCTATTCCGCAGGCTTCCGCTGGCCCCTACGTCACCCCCCGAAAAGCGCTTTTTCGAGCGCCTCGCCGGGATCATCGGGCGCTTGCGTCTCGGCCGACTGCGCCGGGATCGTGGGGGTCGGATCGATGGGTTTGGGGAGATCCAGCAGCAGCTGATCATCGCGCCAAAGCCGGACGTCGAGCGGCCGGTAGTGCCGCAGCCGCGGGCCGAGTTGGATCACCGGGAAGGGCAGGGTGATGCGACCCTCGCGGATCTTCCTGGACAGCGTGTTCGGACGATACCCCATCGCGGTGGCCATCCGCGCGAAGTCCCAGAGCGGCTGTTTCAGATCCTCTTCGAGATCCGTGATCGCATGCAGGGCAGGTGAGGCATGCCGGGCTTTCAGGGCGTCCAGATGCTCGGCCAGCAGGTAGCCCTCGGTGCGATGCACCGCGCGCAGGACGCGTCGCCAGGGATATTTGCCGCCGATCGATTCAAGGCCGGTCCGCTTGACGATCTTCGTGATCGCGCTGCGCTCGACATTCAGGTGCTCGCACAGCTTCTCCTGGGTCCAGCTGGCCGGCTCTGTGGTCGAGGCATGTTGCATGGGCGGGGTCTCCTGTCGTGTCAGACAGGAGATGAGTCCCGGCGGCCGAGGCCGGAAAGAATTTGGTTGGATAGCCGGAAATCGGCAGCGCAAGCGGATGGCTCGCAAGGCTCGAGGTGATGGCCATCAAAGGGAATGTTTTTCGGATGGGCCGAACGTATCCATCTCGATCCCGGCCAAGAGCAAGGACGAGAGATGACCAAACTGGACAACGACGATTGCACAATCTTCCGAAGCGCCGACGCGGGCAGGCTGGTGATGGCTGCTACGTGCACCATCGAGACCCTGCATCAGCTCGGCCATGTCTCACACGCCGAGGCCATCGATCGCTCGATGGGAGATTTTCTGCGCGGTGGTCCTCTGGGGCCGCTCAAGACGCTGTATCACTGGCTGGAACTGATGAGTGATGCCTATGACCTGCTCTGGGACGGCGGAGAGAAGCGCATCGCGGACGAGACGTCCGAAGTCGCGGGTTTCTGCATCTGCAAGGTCATCCGTGCCTTGGAAGCAGGCGCTGTAACCGAAGCGGCCAATATCGTGGCCTAATCCTCTACTTCTGCCCAGGCACAAGACCTGAGGGAGCGCCTTGAACCTTGGTTACACGGAACGGGCATAGCGTAACCAAGGCGGCCCGCCGGGGTCGGCGATGAATACAAGTATTTGATTTATTTTCTAATTATAAGGGTCCTTGGCGAGGATTTTCTTGGTTACACCGAACGGGCATAGCGTAACCAAGAAGCCGGATTGCGCCGCTGGCGATTATGAGACCCCGCGGCAATGCGGAGGATCGATCAGTCGTAGTCTTGGTTACATGGAGCGGGCGTAGCGTAACCAAGATGCCCCATCGGGACCCACAGTGGCCGCAGCGTGGCCCGTGTTCCCGCGGGAACACGTGTTTCGGCGGGGCGCTCCTGGCTACGCGGAGCGAGCCAAGCGTAACCAAGGTGCCCCATCGGGACCCCAGCGGCCGCAGCGTGGCCCGTGTTCCCGCGGGAACACGTGTTTCGGCGGGGCGCTTCTGGCTACACGGAGCGAGCCAAGCGTAACCAAGGTGCCTCATCGGGACCCCCAGCGGCCGCAGCGTGGCCCGTGTTCCCGCGGGAACACGTGTTTCGGCGGGGCGCTCCTGGCTACACGGAGCGAGCCAAGCGTAACCAAGGTGCCCCACCGGGACCCACAGTGGCCGCAGCGTGGCCCGTGTTCCCGCGGGAACACGTGTTTCAGGTCTATTTCATCCCGGCGAAGCGTTGATGCGGAAATTCACCTGCACCTCACGCGTAGCCGCCGAGGGCCATCCGAGCGGCGTAGGACTTGACCGCTTCAGCCCGTCCCTCGCGCACCAGATCCGCGGCGGTCTTGCCTCCGAAAGAAGGGAGGGTCTGCGTCGAGAACCAGGCGAAGGCCTGGGGGAGCGATCCCGCCCATGACGAGACGGTTGCCAGGATCTCGACGAGATCCTGCAGCTCACGCTGCGATGGCGTGTCCGGGGAGGCCCGAGGCACGCCGAGAGCGAGGGCGAGGTCGGTTTCCGTCAGTTGCAGGGCATCGAGGAGCGCATCCAGCGCAACCGTGCCGTCAGGCCGGGTCAGGTCCTGCGCAGCCATCATGACTGCTGTTTCTCGTCATCGCGCCACCCGGGCTTCATGACTTTATCGAGCCTCTCGTAGGGTGCGTTCTCGATGAAGCGCTGCAAACGCTCGGGATCAACCTGCCGATCCCGGCCTGAGGTATTCCCGAGGTGCCGCATCCATGCGGACACGCCGATCGCCACGACAACCGAAGTGCTCGACAAAATGATCTCGAACGTTGTCATCGTAGGCTCCTGTCCGGGCAACGGTGCTATCATAGCATAGAGCTGGCGCAGGAGGCCTGGGGATGCCGATCATCGACAAATGGGGCACTACGCTCGCTGTCAGGATCCCGGAGGCTCTTGTCCGAAACCTGGGGCTTGGGGAAGGCGACCAGATCGCCCTGCGCGCCGAGGGCGACGGCATTGCGGTCTCTCGGAACGAGCTCCCCATGGGAGACAGCTTCCCAGCGGCCTTCCGAAACGCCCGCGGCACAGTCGATCCCGACATCGACTTGGAGTCCTAAGGCTTCTGGCCAAGGCGGCCCGCTACGACCGAGACGAAACGCATGATCGGCAAGCAGCCAGAGATGAAGACGCTGACACTTTCGGTCGCTTCCAGGGAGGAGGTCGCCGCCCGAGCCAACGCGGCAGCGGGTGGCGAGCCACAAGGAGCGTTCGTCAACTTTACCTCAGCCGAGTTCCTCTTGCGGATAGTTACGCCCCACCGCCTTAATCTGATCAGGGCCCTTATCGGACAGGGCACTCTGTCAGTCGGGGAACTCGCCACCCGGCTTGGCTTGGATGCGAGGGCCGTGGATGCCGAGATACAGGCTCTGGCGAACGCCGGTTTAGTCGAACTCGGCCCCCAGGGCGCGCAGTTCGACTACGACGAACTACACGTAGATTTCCGAGTCTGAACCACCAAGCAGGGCGCGCATCCGCTCTGCACCCCGCCATGGATTCCCAAGCCCTGTAGGAGCAGCGTCGTCACGTCGGATCGTGAGCGAGAGGGAGGACCGGCGTGGATCAGCGCCGTGGGACGCCACGGTATCCGCGACCCTGTCAGCGAGCCCCGGTGTGTTGGCGATGAGCGAGATGATCCGTTCGCACATCGCCTCATCCTCGAGGTGCGCGGGTGTAGCGACCACCAACACCTGCTCCTCGGTGATTGCCATCATCTCGTCCGAGAGCCACATCTCCGCAGTTTCCCGGGCGAACTCCCAGACGCTGCTGCGCATACCGATCTCGATTTCCAGGACATCGATCATGCCGCCACCCCTACGGCCGCGACGCGTGTATCAGGGTCGATGCCGGCCTCGAGGAGGTGCTCCGGGTCGGTGTCGTAGGTCAGGTCGCTCAGCAACTCCGCCACTTGCTTGATCCGCGCCTCGAGGACGGGGTTGGCGACGGTCGGCAGCGCAGCCAGGATCTCGTAGGCGTCATCGAGCCGGGCGCTGAGGTTATCGTAGGTCATCGCCGTGGCCGACACCTGCAGGTAGCGCACGTCTCGCTCGTAGGCCTGTATCTCGCGGTGGGTCAGATAGCCGGCCAGATAGGCGGTGCAATGTGCAATGTCGGGATCGACCGCCAGCAGGTCTCCCGCTGCCTCGAACACGTCCTCCCAGTGGCGCAGCGTCTCGATATGCACCACTGCGCTGCCACGCAGGAATTCAGACATCGCCAGCTGCACCGTGGCAGCCTGGTCGTCATGGCCGTGCTGGATCAGCGCCCTGATCGTTGCTCGAGCGGCGTCGGCCAGGCGACCGGCGTCAGCGGCGCGTAGGACGGTGCGGGCAGTCTCGCTTAATTTCGTCATTCTCTTGGTTCCTCATTACTGAGAACCAAGTCGGTTTGAGTCTCCAGAACCCAAATCCGATATTTTTATGATAGCTTATAAACTATCATATTCTGCGTCCTTCATGCGGGCCGGTATTAGCGAGGCAAAAGCGCGGTCAGCACGCGCTCGTCGTCTGACCCGCTGCACTGCACAGCTATATCGCCTACCGTGCGATACTCGACCGCGTATTTCGAGCGTCGCGGGCGCGGCGCATAGGCCTGCACATGCACATCGGCAGGCGCGCCAACCACCAGGACTGTCGCCACGCGCACCTGGCGCCGGTATCCGGCGGCATCGAGCACACTGAGGCGATGCGCAGCGCCGGAGCGCTGCCGAAATATCAGGCCCTCCGGGCCAACCGCACGTCCATGCGCGTCGTGATGCAGCCGGTGAATGACGCCGTCGATCTCGATCGTGGTCGTCGGATCGCTGCCACCGATCATCTCGAGCAGCTGCTCGATCGTGAGAGGCCCGCCGCGATAGGCGTCGGTCTCTGTATGCACGACCTCGGTGACGGGATGGCGCATGACGTCGTCATCCTGGCACAGGGGCACACGGTGGCCAGGCGCATCGGGATCATAGCGCATGATCGGGCTGACGGCCCGGGATCCCCTGCCGCGGCTTTGCAGCTGACCATCCTCGAGGATACCGGTGACCTCGGCGTAATACTGCCGTGCCGCCACCATGGCGCGCATGTCTGGGATCTCGGAGTTGCGTGCGAGTATGACCCGACGACGGCATGGCAGCTCCTCGCCATAGCGTTCGCGCGGCGGGCTGAGCCCATAGACCTCTGCACCCGCATTCGCGAATTCCGCAGCCCAAGCGTGCTCTGCTTGGACCATCACCCGATACGCGTAATCCGCTTCCTTGTTCAAAGCCACAATCTTCATTTATAATAGCTAATAAACTATCATCTAAGATGTATGTTGCAGGGTCAAGAGTTGTCGTGAAGGCTTCAATCCTTCATCGTCTCTTTTGAACGATAGCTAATAAACTATCATATATGCTAAGGTAGCCCTGGCCATGCCAAGGCTGCGGTCGTGAAGACCGTATCGATTGCGTCCCCCTATGCCTGACAGGCCCGAAGGTCGCGGAGATACCGCGCCGCAAGACGGCGGTGGCGTTGGGGGATGGTCAGTATTGGTGCCGCGGCCAACAGATCCTCCAGGGTCTCGAACTTGGTGCCGCCCTTGGCGGCGGCCGTCTCCATTTTGACCTGGTCCTGAACCGCGGCCGTCCAGACCTTGCGGACGAGCGAGAGAGCTTCGCGACAGGTGGATTTCGCGCGCCCATGGGCAGCGGTCACAGCATCCATCTCGCGCATAATGGCCTCTGGAGGCTCGATCTTGCCGTGCTTGCGCCCATCCCGCAGCGGGCCGATCGGCGCAGCGTAGATCAGCGGCGCCAGCTTCGGGTTGCCCAGTAGGCCATCGAGATTGCGCAGCTGGATCGCGAACTTGGCTCGTGTGCGGTGATCCATCTGTGCAGCCGTGGCGGTGGCCCAGGCCGGGGTGAGATCAGCAGGACCCAAGCCATCATTGGTCGCGGGCGTGGCGACCCGGCACAGCTCGCGGGTCGTGAGCCCTTGGGCCTGGAGAGCGGTGCGCAGGGTCTGCCAAGCCATGTCCGCGGGATCCACGGCGCGTCCCGTGTAGCGCGTCTGCGCAGCCGCGCAGTAGATCTCACGCAGGGCCGCATGGATCTCGGCGTGCTGCTCAGCCGACAAATCCTGCCGTGCCAACCACTCAGGGGTGATGTCGATCGGCCGCAATTTGGCGTCCTCGGCGCGCTGCCGGATCGGCGCCAGTGCGGCCTGCCCACGCCGGAGATTAGCCCAGGCGCGGATTGGAGCGCGGAAGGGATCGACCTGACTGGCGGTATGCCGGACCAGGATTGTCCGCGCTGTCGAGCGATAGGTCCGCCACGTCGCGGGTGTGACCCCATCCGGCACTGTGCCCCAGAGATCCCGCCATGTCGCGAGATCGATGAGTTCGTCCGGGCTTGCCGACATGATGGCGCCGCCGCGCTCGCACAACAGCCGCCAAAGGGCCTGCATAGCCGCTCGATCCGCCTTGCTCGCGATCATGGCCTCGTAGCTCGCCGGGAGGTGCTCGGGGATCGGTCTGGTGGCATGCGGTAGCAATGCTGCCCGAGCCTTAGTCGTGTATTGGTGCCAGGTCGTCCCTGCGTAGCCTGTGACAGATAGCGGTATCGACTTGATGATCGCCCAGATGGACGGACGCAGAAGGTCGTCCGCGGAGGGGTCGTCTTTCGGATCAAACCACTCCGACGCGCACATGGCGCGCCAAACCTGCGGCAGGCCGTCTCCATCTGGATTTGCCAGAGCCGCCTGGTAGCGCGCCAACGTGGGCGGCAAATCGACGTAGGTGCGTCCTTGCACGTTATAGCGCGGCGGCGCACCGATCGGCTCAGGCGGCAGCAGCCCGCTCGCGGCGATCGCCGGGATGTCGTGCAGCTCGTCAAACAGCACCACTGCGCGACGCAGGCGCATGCGGCGGCTGGCAGCGAGCTTGGCATTGGGGATGCCCCGCCGCGCCTCGCGCTCTTTTCGACGCTGGAGCTGCTCCTCGGTGAGCAGGCCTTGCTCGGCATCAAGACCCCACACCCAGTCCGCACGGATGTCTGACGGCGCCAATCCGGCTTCGACAGCCGGGGTTTTGAGGCCACCCCAGTGATACTCGATGTCGTGTCTGCCCGCTTCGCGGATCATCATGCGCAGCGCCTCCCACGGATCGTCGCTATGCCCCAGCATTGCGAGCAGGCGCAGGATGGCGGTGCGGCTCCACCCGTAGGGGCCTGCACCTGGCATCAGGTCGCAGAGGTCGGGAGGAAGATCCTCGAACCGAGACGGGAAGCGGTCACCGAAGGTGGCAATCTCTACCTGATCCGGTCCGCCAGCGGCACGTCCGAACATGTAGATGCCGGCACGTATCTGGATCCAGTTGGAGATGAGGGGCTGGTCGGCCGCGGCGGCGGTGTCGCCAAGGGTGATGAGGTCAGCAAGAGTAATCATGCTGAGGATATTGGCATTTCCCTGCAATCCGAAGGCTGGTTTGATACAAGGGGAAATCGATTGATGCAGGCCGCGACGCGTTTTAGGCGCAGCGGCCTGTTTTCGAATGCTCAGCTTCGAAGCTTTTCGGCAATCCGTTTGGAGCGGCGGTGGTTCTGCACCTCCGCAAGGGAATGTGCGAGAGCATTCAGCCGGGCGCGAAGGATCACGAGATCTTGGCCCTGCGCTGTCAGATGCTCCTGATGGCCGTCAGACATGTCGCACTCGTCATAGTGGAAGTGTGAGATGGTGGCGGCTTGGATGGAAGCCTCGAGGCTTGCCGAGAGCGATCGAATGGCCGGAATGTGCTCGGGCTCGAAGATGTTGCCGGCTTCTATTTCCCGATGAAGATCGAACGTTTGCCTGTGATCAGCCTCTGCGAGTGCGCCGGTTGTAGCAGCGCCTTGAAGCGCAGCGGCAACGGCATCGGCTGCACTCAGCGCAGTGAATACCGCGCGCTGAAGCGGGTCTTGAATTCTGCCCGGATCAGTCATGATGGCGCTCCTTGTTATGGAAGGCAGACGTGTCCCGGTCTGCTGGTCGAGACTGCTCGAAGGCATGCCATAGATCAGTCGCCAGGCAGCTGATCTTCTCGAGGCAGGGAGATGCTGGGTCCAGAGTGTCGAGGCGAGACCGAGGGTCGGCATCAACATGCTGGAGGGTGAGCAACTCATGCAGTGCTGTGATCTCCCGGCATAGCCGCCCGGTGATCGGGCGGGGGCCTTGGAGACCCTTGAGGATGGCTTGTGCTCGTTGGAGCCATGAATGCCCCCCGAGCAGATACGCTGCATGCTGTAGAGCCGCAGCCTCCTCTTGAGCGAAGTGGTGAAAGCTCGTTGGTTCTGTCGGGATATCGATCACGATGTCCTCCCAGTGGGTGCCGTTGGCGGGATGCCGCAGGTGACAAGAGGGAGATGCCTCCTTTCGAACTTGGGGTTTGAGTAGGGCCAAGATCTTCTTGGGATCCTGGTAGTGGCGGGAGCCTGTCCGCTTTCTCGACGCTCTCATCCGTGGGATGCGACGAGAAAGCGGACAGGTTTCGGTCCGCACAAGGTATGTCCAGTGATGGGCTAATCAGCTCAGCGCTCTGCAGCAGACGTAGCTGCAGTCTCGGCTTCTACGCCTAATGCCATGTCGCTCCCTAACTCACCTGAGTAGCGGACGACCGCATATTTAATGGCAGAAACCATAATAAGGGGTTGAAAGTATATTATGATCGTGTATGTATACCTCAACAGGAAGGGGATCACATGCGAACAACGACACACATGGACGCCCGTATGAACCAACGGGGTATCAACAAGGAACTCATCAATCTGGCGCTGGAATACGGCGAGCCCAAGGGAGACAAGACGGTCTTGGGGCGCAAGGAGTGCCATGAGGCCATGCAACAGCTGCGCCGCGATTTGAAGGTCCTCGAGCGGGCAATGAGCAAAGGCGGAGTCACCGTTGTCTCCGACGGAGAGGTTCTCATCACCACCTACCGCACCGAAAGCTTTTCGTCGTCGGCTGCAAGAAAATAAAGGGCTTATAAAAAATGAAAGACCTATCGAGGGAAATTTGGAAAGCGCTTGAGAGCCTCAGAGGCAGCGTCACTGCTGACCAAGCCATCGAGGTTCTCCTCTACGACGCAGCCCTACACATGGGCATGCCCGAGAGCGAGTCCGACCGCACCCACCGGGAGTGGATATCTCTAAAGGACGCAGATGCCTATGCCGAGCTTGCAGATAGCCGTGCAGCTCTCCTCTTCGCATCTCCGAGTGAGCGGCTTGCAGCCATCGATGACTTACTTTCCCGACAGGCACGCGCAGACCGCGGCGTGGTCTGGATCTCACATCTACCTGCGAAACGCATCGCTGAGCTCGCTGGCGATGCCGATAAAGTTCGATGCGCCTTCGATGCGGCGCTTCACCCCGCCCTCCTTCTGAGCCAGCAGGGAAAGTCCGTCCGCTTTATCTCGGCCGACTACGCGGCCAGTCAACTCGCGATCATGATCTCGACCATCATCGAGGCCCAGCTCGATGTCGTCACAGCCAATCCGTTTAGCCGAACCGACGAGGGCCAGTTTGATGCGGAGATCATCATGTCCCCCTTCGGCCTGAGGATCTCTTCCGGCGCGGACATCCCGAAATCTACCCTGTCCGTCCTCGGCGAGAACGAGAGGTCTCGCCGCCTAAGCAGCGACCCTGTGGCCGTAGCTGACGGGCTCCAGTCGCCCTGCCCTCGCGTCGTGGTCTCGGTCTATGATGCAATGATGTTCCGTGGGGTCGGCGTAGAGCCGATCGCAAGGGAAGCCTTGGTGGAGTCCGGACGCCTCCAAGCCGTTCTGTCGGTGCCGAGCGGCATGGTGTTTCCACACACCGGAATTGCGACCAGCCTTCTCGTGCTTGGATCAGAAGGGACAGGTCCTCTCAACGTTCGCTTCGTCAATCTCTCCGATGATCGCTTCGCCGGGAAGACCGTGCGTGGTCGCCGTGAGGTCAAACCTGCGAGCTCCTGGCTCGAAGCGCTACATGCCAACCTCTCCGATGAGCAGCGTTTTGCGGCAGACGTTCCGGTCTCGGCCATCCGAGAGAAAGACTACACCCTTAGCCTGGAGCGATATTTGCTGCCGCCCGCCGTGATTGCCGTTGAGGCGTTCCTGTCCAGCCGGAGAGCCCGTCATCTGGAGGATGTTGTAGAGCTGATCCGCCCCCTATCCATGGGCAAGGAAGAAGACGGTGAATTCATGATCCGAGAGGCCGTTCCTGGAGACATCGGCGACAGCGACTTTCTGGAGGAACCCAAGAAGGAGACCCTTATCGAGCGAGCCCAGCTCCGGAAGGCCCGAAACCAACGGCTGGCGCCGGGCGACCTGCTCCTCTCGGTTAAGGGCACTATCGGATCCGTGGCGCTGGTGCCTGCGGAGGCAGCTGTGGATGGAGAAAGCGGCTTCTGGACCGCCGGACAGTCGTTCATGATCCTGCGCCCCAAGAAGAGCGAGATCTCCAGCGTAGCCCTCTACGAATACCTCTCCAGTGGATCGGTCAAGGAAGCCCTGCGATCCCTCGCCTATGGGGCCGGCATCCCAACCATCTCGATCAAGGACCTCAAGGAGTTCCGTATTCCCGTTCCCTCTGCTGAGGAAGAGGACGAGGTTGTGGCCGCATTCCAGGACCGGCAGGACCGCCTGGCCGAGGTTCGCACCATCCTCGAGAGCATTGAACATGCCCGGGATGCTTCGTGGCCTCACCGGGAACTTCAAAGGGCGCGAGCATGAGCGCACCGCACCACGAAAACGGTCCTTGGAAGCCTGCTTCGGCCATAGAGACACGGACCAATACTCAGAGCAGCCCCGTGGGCTCACGATCCAGCACCTTCAAGGACACCATGACCAACCAGAAAACAACGAACCTCAGCGCCTTCATCTGGTCGATTGCAGAGCTCCTCAGGGGGGACGCGAAACCCTCCGAATACGCGAAGATTATCCTCCCATTCGTTGTCCTACGACGGCTGGATTGCGTGCTCGCTCCTACCAAGGACGCAGTCATTGAAGCGGCCAATAACCTGTCCGAAAATCTCGACGACGAGATGCGGGACAGGATGCTCACCAGCATCGTCGGGCCCCGAGCCAAGATCTACAATCGCAGCCGCTTCACCTTCGAAGCCCTGCGCGGCCAGGACGCCGGGCAGCTTCGTGAGAACCTGATGGATTACATCACGAAGTTCTCGTCCAATGCCCGGGATATCTTCATCGACAAGTTCGGCTTTCCGGCTCAACTGAAAGCCCTCGACGAGGCCGGCATCCTCTACCTCGTGTTTGAGCGCTTCTGTCAGATCGACCTGCATCCGGACACCATCTCGAACATCGAGATGGGGCAGCTCTTCGAGGACCTGATCCGCCGGTTCAACGAGAACTCCGCGGCCGACAACGGTGACTATTTCACGCCGCGCGAGGTCATCCGGCTGATGGTCGAGCTGTTGCTGGCCTACGACCATGATGCTCTGTCCGGATCGGGTGTGATCCGCACGATCTACGACCCCACGATCGGCACGGGCGGCATGGCATCGATCGGGGAAGAAGAGATGCGCGCGCTCAACGACAAGATCCGCGTGAACATCTTCGGTCAGGAGATGATCAAGGAGAGCTATGCGATCTGCAAATCCGACATGCTGATCACGGGCCACGATCCCGAGAACATCGCCTTCGGAAACACACTCACCGATGACGCCTTCCCGACCCACAAGTTCCACTACATGCTGTCCAATCCGCCCTATGGCGTCGACTGGAAGAAGTCCAAGGACAAGGTCACCGAAGAGCACGAAACCCAAGGGATGGCCGGCCGGTTCGGTGCGGGCCTGCCCCGCATCTCCGACGGTCAGCTTCTGTTCGTCCAGCACATGGTGTCCAAGATGCGCCCCGACGCGCAGGGATCGCGCATCGGCATTGTCATGAACGGCTCACCACTGTTCTCCGGCGGCGCAGGTTCCGGCGAAAGCGAGATCCGCCGATGGCTCCTGGAGAATGACCTGATCGAGGCGATCATCGCTCTGCCCACTGACATCTTCTATAACACAGGCATACAGACCTACATCTGGCTCCTTTCGAACAAAAAGATCGAAGACCGTCGGGGCAAGGTCCAACTGATCGACGCAAATCGCGAACGTTTCTGGGTGCCGACGCGCAAGAACTTGGGAGCTAAGCGGCGAGAGATACCCGACGAGGCACGCCATGAGGTGGTGTCAATCTACCACGACATGCTGAACGGCGGATCGGAGCATTCCGAAGTTTCGAAGATCTTCGACACCACCGCCTTCGGCTTCCGCGAGATCCGTGTGGAA
>NZ_JAMYXC010000177.1 GCF_024159025.1 Limimaricola litoreus | reverse complement strand
AAGGAGCTGATCGACAAGCATTGCGGCGGCATCCGCGGCGGTTGGAAGAACCTCAAGGGGGTGATTCCGGGCGGCTCGGATGTCGCTCGGCGCATGGGCGCGGATCGCGGCCCTGCTCCTTCCGGCGGCGGCCTTTGCCATCGCGTTGCGGGCGGGCCTTTTCGACGCGCTGTCGATCCTGCGCGAATACGACACCAACCGCGACGTGTTCGATGCCGCCCTGGGCGGACATCTTCGGCTGGTGATCGGCAGCCTCATTCCGGCGCTGGCGATCGGCCTGCCGCTGGGCTGGGCCTGCTTTGCCGGGTCACGGGCGCGGCTGGTGATCCTGCCCGCGCTCAATCTTCTGCAAACGACGCCGAGCATAGCCATGTTCGGCCTTCTCATGGTGCCCTTGGGCGCGTTGTCGCGCGCCGTGCCCGCCCTGCGCGACTGGGGCGTAGGCGGCATCGGCGCCGCACCCGCGATTGTGGCGCTGGCGCTCTATGCGCTCTTGCCGATCGTCGCCAACACCTATGCCGGCCTCGCGGGCGTGCCAGAGACGATGCGCGACGCTGGTCGCGGCATGGGCATGTCGCGCGCGCGGCTTCTGGCACGGGTTGAGCTGCCGCTGGCCGCACCGGTGATCCTCACCGGCATCCGCATCGTGGTGGTGCAGAACATCGGGCTGGCGGCGGTGGCCGCGCTGATCGGCGGCGGCGGCTTCGGCACGCTGGTGTTTCGCGGCATGGGGCAGGCGGCGATGGATCTCGTGCTCCTGGGCACTGTGCCGATCGTGGCGATGGCGATTTTGGCGAGTCTTTTGTTCGACGTGGGCATCGAGCTGACCAGACGGGGAGGGGCGCGATGATACGCGTGAGCGGATTGCGCAAGAGCTTCGAGGGCGTGACGGCGGTCGAGGGGCTCGATTTCGAGGTCGCGCATGGCGAGGTGCTGGCGCTCGTCGGCACCTCGGGCTGCGGCAAGTCGACGACGCTGCGTATGCTCAACCGGCTGATCGAACCTGACGCGGGTCGCATCGAGATCGACGGGCGCGACGCGCGCGATGTTTCGCCCGACGCGCTGCGCCGGGGCATCGGCTACGTGATCCAGGGGGTGGGGCTGTTTCCGCATTGGACCGTGGCGCAGAACATTGGCACCGTACCGCGCCTTCTGCGCTGGGACAAAGCGCGGGTGCGCGCGCGCATCGAGGAGCTTCTGGAGCTGTTCGGTCTCGATCCGGCGGATTACGCCGACAAGTATCCCGCCGAGCTCTCGGGCGGCCAGCAGCAGCGCGTCGGCGTGGCGCGCGCCATGGCAGCCGAGCCCGCGATGCTGCTGATGGACGAGCCCTTCGGCGCGCTCGACCCGGTGACCCGCGGCCGGCTGCAGGACGAGTTCACCGCCATCCGCCGCCGCCGTGGCATCACCGCCATCCTCGTGACGCATGACATGGATGAGGCCTTTCGCCTCGCCGACCGGATCGCGGTGATGGATGCCGGGCAGATCCTGCAGATCGACACGCCCGAGCGGCTTTTGCGCGGCCCGCGCGAGGGCTTCGTGCGCCAGTTCGTCGGGCTCGACGATCGCGCCTTGCGCATCCTGTCGCTGCACCGGGTGCGCGAGCTGTCGCGCCCCGCCGCCGATGCGCCCGCGCCGAGCCAGTGGGTCTCGCCCGACGACACGCTGCGCGAGGCGGCCTCGCGGCTGATCTGGGAGGCGGGCGACAGCCTCGCCGTGGTCGAGGAGGGCCGTGTGACGGGCGAAATCCGCGCCGAGGACATCTGGCGCACCGGCGCGCGGGGCGCGCCTTGAGCCGGGGCGGCCTCGCACTCGCGGCGCTGTTTGCGCTGTTCGTGGCGCTGGTGCTCCAGCCCGAGCTGATGACCCCGCTGCTGCGCCTCGTGGCCGAGCCGGGGCAGACGCTGCTCTACGACCGCCAGCCCATTTGGGTGCTGGTCGGCTGGCATCTCGCGCTGGTCGCGGCGGCGGGGGCGGTGGCCTGCGCGGTCGGCGTGCTGCTGGGGGTGCTGGTCACCCGCCCGGCGGGGGCCGATTTCATGACGCTGGCGCGCATGGTCTCCAATCTGGGCCAGACCTTTCCGCCGATCGCCGTGCTCGCCATCGCAGTGCCGCTCCTGGGCTTCGGCTTCGAGCCCACGTTTCTGGCGCTGTGCGCCTATGGGCTCCTGCCGGTGTTCGAGAACACCGTCGCGGGGCTGCGCGGCGTGCCTGCCACGGTGCGCGAGGCGGCGCGCGGCATGGGGTTGGCAGGCCCGCAGCGCCTGTGGCGGGTCGAGCTGCCGCTGGCCGCCCCGGTGATCCTCACCGGCCTGCGGCTGTCCACGGTGATCAACATCGGCACCGCCACCATCGGCAGCACGGTGGGCGCCGTGGGCCTGGGCGAGGTGATCATTGCCGGGCTGCAATCGGGCAACACCGCCTTCGTGCTGCAAGGCGCGCTTCTGGTGGCGCTGATGGCGATCTGCGCCGATCTGGCGCTGCGCCGCCTTGAGCGCACACTGACGCGGGCTTGATGGGCCCGCGCTTGTCTCGGGGCGGGTCGCGTGCCAGATCAAGGGAGGAAACGCAGGCATCGCAAGGTCGCACGTTCCATGTATTTTACGCGGTCGCGGGAACTCTGACCCCGTCCTGCCGATTTTCCTGCCGGAGGCACTGAACATGATTGACAGACGCTACTTTCTTGCCGCAGGCGCGGCCCTTGGCATCCTCGGCAGCCGCGCCGCGGCGCAGGACTCCGGCGGCGCACAGCTGCCCGAGAAATACCAGCCCCGGATGGTCGAGATCCCTGCCAGCATGAACCCGGGCGAGATCCACGTCGATCCCAACCGCTTTGCGCTCTATTGGACGATGGAAGGCGGGCAGGCGATGCGCTACTCGGTCGGCGTCGGCCGGGCCGGGCTCTACGAGACGGGCGTGTTCCGGATGGGCGCCAAGAAGGAATGGCCGAGCTGGACGCCAACGCCCGACATGATCGAGCGCGAGCCCGAGAAGTACAAGAAATACGAAGACGGCATGGAAGGCGGCCCCGACAACCCGCTCGGCGCCCGCGCGCTTTATCTCTTCGAAGGCACGCGCGACACCTATCTGCGCATCCACGGCACCAACGCCCCCTCGACCATCGGCACCGCCGTGTCGAACGGCTGCGCCCGCCTGGTGAACGATCACATGATCGATCTTTACGAGCGCGTGCCGTTGGAGACGACAGTCTTTCTCTATCCCAAGCTCGCCTGACCTTCGTCCACGCGCGTCGCCATTCCCGCCCCGGTCCCTCGGCCGGGGCGTTCGCATGTCGGGAGGCAAGGCACGCGACGCCCGGGGCCCCGTCCGGGAGGGCAGCGCGAAAAAAGTTGCCGTTTTCCGAAAAAACCTCTTGCGGCCCCCGGCCCCTATCCGTAGAAGGCCCCTCACCGGCGGCGCAGAGATGCACTGACGGGGACACATTCCGGAGGGGACGGGTTGGAGCGCTTCAAGTTAGGGCGCTCTGGTTTGGTTTTCTTCCTGCTCTTTGATATTGATGATATCTGAAGAGATATGCGGGCGGCTTCGGTTCATTTCGATGGATCAACGTCTGTATGTCGCGCCGGTAG
>NZ_JAMYXC010000221.1 GCF_024159025.1 Limimaricola litoreus | reverse complement strand
ATCTGCCGCGACAGCGCGCCGCCCATGGCGGTGTCGAGCGCGCGGGCGGCCTCGCCCTCGGGGCCTTGGCCGGCGACGAAGACGGCGACGCGCCCGGCGCTTTCGCTGAGCGCCTGCGGATCATGGGGCAGAAAATCGATGCGGGGGGTGCGGGACATGCCAGCTCCTTCGGGCTCATGGTCTTTGGCGGCGGAGCCTAGCCGCCGCAGCCCGCAATGGCCAGATCGCGGTTCAACCCTCCCGCGCGCTGGGCTAGGATACGCCCGGTAAGGCGGCCGGCGCGGCGGCTTGTGACGAGCGAGGGCCCGTGGCACGATTCGACAGATACATGCTGTCGCAGCTGATGATGCTGTTCGGCTTCTTCGCCCTGGTGCTGGTGCTGGTCTACTGGGTCAACAGCGCGGTGCAGCTGTTCGACCAGCTCGTCGCCGACGGGCAGAACCTCTCGGTGTTTCTCGAACTGACCATGCTTGGCCTGCCCTCGCTGATCCGGCTGGTGCTGCCGATCGCGGGCTTCATCGCCGCGCTCTACGTCACCAACCGGCTGAGCGCCGACAGCGAGCTGACGGTGATGCGCGCCACAGGCTTCTCGCCCTTCCGGCTGGCGCGGCCGGTGCTGGTCTTCGGGCTGGTGGCGGGGCTGCTGACCGGGGCGCTGACGGTGGTGATCAACCCGATGGCCCAGGCCCGGCTCGCCGAGCGGGAGGCCGACATCGCCCGCAGCGCCACCGCCCGGCTCCTGCAGGAGGGGCAGTTCCTCAGCCCGGTGTCGGGCATCACCGTCTACATCCGCGACATCACCCCGGAGGGCGAGCTGCGCGATCTTCTGATCTCCGACAACCGCGACCCCGAGGAGAGCGTCACCTACACCGCGTCGAGCGCCTATCTGGTCGAGACGGCGCAGGCGCCGCAGCTGGTGATGATCTCGGGGCTGGTGCAGGTGCTGCGCCGCGAGACCGCCCTGCTTTCCACCACCAGCTTCGAGGAATTCGCTTATGACCTCGCGCCGCTCACCCAAGGCGACGGCCAGGAACGCATCCGCGCGCGGCAGGTCGCCACGCGCGATCTGTTCTTTCCCACGCCCGAGCTGATGGAGGCCACGGAAGACAGCGCCGCCGAGCTCGTCGGCGAGGCGCATGAGCGCATCGCCGCGGCGCTGCTGGCCGCCGCCGCGCCGCTGATCGGCTTCGCGACGCTGCTTCTGGGCGGCTTTTCGCGCTTCGGCCTCTGGCGCCAGATCCTCCTCGCCATCGGGCTGATCATCGTGGTCCATTCCCTCGAATCCGTGGCGGCCTCGGCCATGCGCGGCGATCCCGCCCGCTGGCCGATGATCTACCTGCCCGGCACGGTGGCCTTCGTCATCGCGGCGGTCGAGCTTGGGCTGGCGGCGCGCCCGGCGCGGCGCGGCATCGGGCGGCGACGGCGCACGGAGCGACTGTCATGATCCTGCACCGCTACTACGCCCGCCGCTTCGTCATGGCCTTTCTCGGCACCGGCGCGGCCTTTTTCACCCTGATGGCGATGCTCGATCTCGTCGATCAGGCGCGCCGCTACGGCGACACCGCCGGAGCCGGAGAGCTGGTCACGCTCACCTTGCTCAACGTGCCGGCCGATCTCTACGAGATCCTGCCGCTGATCATGATCATCTCCGGCATCGCCTTCTTCCTCGGCCTGGCGCGCTCGTCGGAGCTGGTGGTGACCCGCGCCGCCGGGCGCTCGGCGCTGGCGGCGCTCACCGCCCCGGTGGCGGTGACGATCATGATCGGCCTTGCTTCGGTCGCGCTGGTCAACCCGCTGGTCGCGGCCACCAGCCGCGCCTTCGAAGCCCGCAGCGACAGCCTCAAGGGCATCGACCGGGTCATCGCCCTGTCGGACGACGGGCTCTGGCTGCGCCAGGGCGACGAAGGCGCGCAGACGGTGATCCGCGCGGTCAGCAGCAATCTCGACGGCACCATGCTGCGCGAGGCGAGCTTCCTGACCCTCGACGCCGAAGGCCGCCCCCTCCAGCGGGTCGAGGCGGATCTGGCGCAGCTTCAGTCGGGCCAATGGCTGCTGCGCGGCGTCAAGCGCTGGCCGCTGACCGCCGACAACCCCGAGACCCTGGCCGAGCGGCTGCCGCAGATGACGCTGGCCTCCTCGCTCACCGCCGGCCAGATCCGCGACAGCTTCGGCGACCCGGCCTCGATCTCGGTCTGGAAGCTGCCGGGCTTCATCGAGCGGCTGAAGGCCGCGGGCTTCACCGCGCGCCGCCACCAGGTGTTCTTGCAGACCGAGCTGGCGCAGCCCGCCTTCCTCACCGCGATGCTGCTGATCGGCGCGGGCTTCACCATGCGGCACCAGCGCGGCGGCCGGGTCGGCGTCATGGTGCTGGGCGCGATCCTGCTGAGTTTCGGCGTGTACTTCCTGCGCAATTTCGCGCAGATCCTCGGCGAGAACGGGCAGATCCCGCCGGCGCTCGCCGCCTGGGCGCCCCCCGTCGCGGCGATCCTGTCGTCGCTCGGCCTGCTGCTGCACCTGGAGGATGGATGATCCGCCTGATCACGGCCCTGCTCTGCCTCGCGCCCGGCCTTGCCCCAAGCATTGCCACGGCTCAGGGCCTCGCCCAGCTCGTCGCCGACGAGATCACGCTCTCGGGCGACGAGAGGCTGGTCGCGCGCGGCCAGGTCGAGGCCTTCTACGAGGGCACCCGCCTCTCGGCCGCGCAGATCAGCTACGACCGTGCCACCGACAGGCTTTCGGTCACCGGTCCGATCCTGATCACCACCCCCGAGGGCGAGGTCTTCACCGCCGAGACCGCCGATATCGATGCCGAGCTCGGCGCGGGACTCTTGCGCGGCGCGCGGCTGGTGCTCGACCGGCAGCTGCAGATCGCCGCGGCGCGGATCGACCGCACCGACACCGGGCTGACCGCGCTGACCCGCACCGCCGCCACCTCCTGCCAGGTCTGCGGCAACGCCGCACCGCTGTGGGAGATCCGGGCCGCGCGGGTGGTCCATGACGACGAGGCCGGCCAGCTCTACTTCGACAACGCCAGCTTTCACATCCGCGGCGTTCCGGTGCTCTGGCTGCCGCGATTGCGCCTGCCCGACCCGTCGCTCGAACGCGCCTCCGGGCTTCTGGTGCCGCAGCTGTTTTCCTCCGACACGCTCGGCTTCGGCCTGAAGCTGCCCTATTTCGTGCCGCTCGGCGCGCGGCGCGACCTGACGCTGACGCCCTGGATCGCCACGCAGGCGCGCAGCCTCGAACTGGGCTACCGCGAGGCCTTCCGCAGCGGCTGGGTCGCGCTCGATGCCCATCTCGCCGAGGACCAGACCGATGCCGCCGCGGGCCTGCGCTATGCCCTTCTGGGCGAGGGCGCTTTTGCCCTGCCGCGCGACATCCGCCTCGAGTTCGATATCGAGGCGGTCTCGGACCGGGCCTTCCTGCTCGATTACGACCTGTCGGATGCCGACCGGCTCGACAGCCGCCTGCGCGCCTACCGGCTGCGCGACACCGGCTACGACCTGGCGCAGATCACCTATTACGAAAGCCTGCGCGAGGGCGAAACCAGCCCCTCGCTGCCGCCGCTGGTGGCGCGGCTGGAGCACGAGACCGTGCTGCGCCCCGGCCCCTTGGGCGGCGAGCTGACGCTGCGCGCGGATGCCGATGCAGCGGGGCGCGACGGC
>NZ_JAMYXC010000104.1 GCF_024159025.1 Limimaricola litoreus | reverse complement strand
CGGGCCGTGCCGGGGCCGCTGCGCCTTGCGGGGCATTCGGCGGGCGGGCATCTGGTGGCGCGCATGGCCTGCGCCGATCTCTCGCCGCCCTGGCGCGACCGGGTGGCGCGGATCGTGCCAATCTCGCCATTGTCGGACCTGCGCCCGCTCATGGGGACGACGATGAACGATGATCTGCGGCTGGATCGGGAGGAGGCCGAGGCCGAGAGCCCGGTGCTGTGCGATCAGGTCGACCTGCCGATGACGGTCTGGGTCGGCGCAGCGGAGCGGCCCGCCTTCATCGAGCAGGCGCGCGGGCTCGCCGCGAAGCGCGGCTGCGATCTGGTTCAGGCGCCGGGGCGGCACCATTTCGACGTGATCGAGGAGCTGGCCGAGCCCGACAGTCCGCTGACCGGGGCGCTGCTAGGCTGAGCGCGGCCCCTGGTTCATCTTTCCGAAAATACGCATCGCCCGGCCTGCCACCGGGCGCTCCGGTTCAATGTCGGGATTTGCGTATTTGAAGAAAGATGAAAGGGATCAGCGCCCGAACCGTTCCTGCCAGCTTGGCAGCGGTCCGTCCGGCGCCGCGTGATACACCGCGCGCGCGATGGCGCGGGCAAGGCAGACGGAGGCGGCATGGCCGAGCCAGAGCGCCTCGGCGGGGCCACCGAGCGGGCGCGCGCCGGTCGAGGCGGCAAAGACAAGGTCGCCGTCGAAGGGGGTATGCGCCGGGACCAGCGCCCGCGCGATGCCGTCCTGCGCCGCGACCGCCATGCGGCGGCAGCCCGCCTTGTCGAGCGCGGCATCCGTGGCAACGATGGCAATGGTCGTGGCCGCGCCGGGGGCTGCGAGCTTGGTGGGCGGCGGGCCGGGGGGCGGCATGGCGGGGCCGAGCCCGCCGAATTCGGCCCCGATCTCCCATGGCGCGGCCCAGAACTGCGGCCCTTCGCCGACCGTGGCCGAACCGACCGCGTTCACTGCCACCAGCGCGCCGACGCGGTGCCCGCTCTCCAGCACCAGCGAGGCGGTGCCGATGCCGCCCCTGAGCGTGGCGGTGGTCGCGCCGTAGCCTGCGCCGTGGCTGCCCTGCGCCACCTCCCCCCCCGCCGCGTCGAGGGCGGCCCGGCCTAGCGCGGCATAGGGGTTGGTGCGCCAGGCCTTGTCGCCGCCATTGCCCAGGTCGAACAGGATCGCCGCGGGCACGATCGGCACCCTTTGCCCCGCCGCCTCGAAGCCGCGCCCCGCGCTCCGCAGCGCCTCGGCCACGCCCGAGGCCGCGTCGAGCCCGAAGGCCGAGCCGCCCGCGAGCACCAGCGCATCGACACCGGGCACCAGCCTGTCGGGTGCGAGCAGGTCGGTCTCGCGACTGCCCGGCGCGCCGCCCATGACATCGACGGAGGCCGTGAAGGGGGCCTCTCCCGTCAGAACGGTGACGCCCGAGCGCAGCGCGGCGTCCTGCGCCTGACCGACGACGAGCCCGGCGATGTCGGTGATCGCATCCCGCGGCCCGGGTCTCATGCCGCGGATCTCAAGCAGAATTGACAGGGGCGCGTTACGACCCGGCTGCGGCGCGATTTCGTGCCATCGGACCAAGGGATTGAAGCGTCGCGTATAATTGCCGATCCTCCGCAGATCCGAGGCATGGATGCCACGCCGCGAGTTGCCGGGTCGCCGTCATTGCGGTTCCGTCTCGTGATGATAGGTTGCGCCGAACCTCCGCGTCAAAGGCTGTCATAGATGTCGTCCATTCCTTCCGCGCTCACGCGCCGTCGATTGCTGACCGGCGCGGCCGCGCTGTCCGTCCTTCCCGCCTGCGCCGCCCGTATCCCGTCCTCCGCCGCTCCTGCCGCGGAGCGCGAGATCGGCGGCGTGCCGATGAGCCAGATCGTCGATGGCTACGGGCTGATCGAGGATGCGGGCTACCGCCTGCCACCGGTGCCGCCGAAATACCTCACCGGTCTGAACCGCCGCGCCTACGTGCCCTATGGGGGCTACGAATCCGCGGGCACGATCGAGGCCGACCTGCACGCCAAGCTGCTCTACTGGATCGAGCCGGGTGGCATGGCGTGGCGCTTTCCGGTCGGCGTCGGCCGCCAGGGGCTGTCGATGTCCTACGACACCACGATCAAGCGCAAGGAAAAATGGCCGAGCTGGACGCCGACGCAGAACATGATCCGGCGCGAGCCTGAGATCTACGGCGAATACGCGGGCGGCGTGCCCGGCGGCCTGGCCAATCCCCTGGGCGCGCGGGCGCTCTACCTCTACCAGGGCAACCGCGACACCTATTACCGCATCCACGGCACCAATGATCTCGCCTCGATCGGCAATTCGGGCTCTGCGGGCTGCATCCGCATGTTCAACCACGACGCCATCTTCCTCTTCCCGAAGGTGCCGCTCGGCACGCGGGTGGTGATCCGCGATTATGCGGATTCGGTCGCGATCGAAGGCGAGGCCGTGGCCAACCGGGGCCGCGAGCTGCCGCCGACCTACGTGCCGCCCGAAGAGCTCTATGCCGCCGCCGAGGCGAGCGGCCCGCCGCAGTTCGGCGAGGCCACGAGCATCGAGAGCTTCGGCTACTGAAGCGGGCTCGGGCCTTCGGCGCGGATCATCCCGTGCCGGGGGGCGGCCGTTTGAGACGTAGCCCGAGCCGATCCGGCTGGGCGCGCGGCTGAGAATGCCGCGAGAGGAGTGACGCGATGCGCTGGATTTCATGGATCTTCTGGGGCGTGGTGCTGGCGCTGCTCGCCGCGCTCTTGCACTACAACCTGCCGCGCCGCGAGATCGTCCGGATCACCGGCGTCGAGATCAAGCTCGAGCGGATCGACCCTGATTCGGTATTCTGGGCGGCCTCCGAGAACAACGCCGCCACCGGCCTCGTGGAGCGCGACGTGCGTTTCATCGACACGGTGCGCGCCGATGGCGGCGTCATGGTGTTTCGCAACGAGGATACGGGCGGCGGCTGGCCGCCCTATTTCAAGTTCGACAGCGCCAATCTGCAGGCCGAGGCGCGCAGCCTCGTCTCCTCGGCCGCGGCGCCGCAATGGGTGGCGATGCGCTACTATGGCTGGCGGCTGCCTTGGCTCTCGGTCTATCCCAACGCCCTGTCGGTCAAGCCGGTGGCAGGCCCCGAGGTGCGGCTGATCCCGTGGTTCAACATTGTGGTGCTGGTGCTTCTCGCGGCGCTGGTCTGGGGCGTGGGCGTGCGGCTGCGGCGCTGGTCGCGGCGTCATGTCTCGCCTTGGCTCGACCGGGGCGACCGGCGCGTGGCGAGCTGGGGTGAGACGATCCGCGCCCGCCGCGCGGCGCGGGCCGAGCGCAAGGATCCGCGCTAGCCGGGCTGCACCACGTCGCGCTGGCGCGCGCGGCGAAACCGCTGCGGCGTCTCGCCATGGGCCTCGCGGAACAGCTTGTGGAAATGCGACAGGTTCGGCACGCCGCATTCGGCCGCGATCTCCGACAGGCTGTCGGCGCTGCCGATCAGCCTGCGGGCGGCGTAATCCATGCGCTGCGCGTTGATCCAGTCCGAAGGCGACATGTCGAGAAAGCGCCGCATCGAGCGGCTGACATGCGGATGCGCCTTGCCCGCGACGCGCGCAAAGCCCGAGGCGCCGTCGTGGAACACGTCGGGCGCGCGCGAGGCGGCGCAGGCCCGCGCGAGCCAGTCGGGCGCATCGGCGGGCAGCGGCGCGGCCTCGTCCGTCAGCGCGCATAGAAGCGGCAGCAGGAAGGCCTCGGCCCCCATCGCATC
>NZ_JAMYXC010000320.1 GCF_024159025.1 Limimaricola litoreus | reverse complement strand
AACAGATGCGGCTTGCCCTGGAAATCGAACTTGGACATGGTCAGCGACCGGCTTTCGATCCGGCCTCGGCACAGGCCGAGCCCGCCTGCGACGTGCGCGCCTGCTCGCGCGCCTACCGCTCCTTCCGCGCCTCGGACTGCACCTTTCAGCCCTATTCCGGCCCGCGCAAGCTCTGCACCCGCTAGGCGGCTTGCCCGCCCGCCCTCGGCTGCTACAAGCCGGGGGGACCGAGCTGAAGGATGCGCGCATGAAACTCGCCACGTTCAACATCAACGGCGTCAAGGCGCGGATCGGCGCGCTGTCGGACTGGCTGCAGGAAAAACAGCCCGACGTGGCGATGCTGCAGGAGATCAAGTCGGTCGACGAGGCCTTTCCGCGCCAGCATTTCGAGGACATGGGCTATACCGTCGAAACCCACGGGCAAAAGGGCTTCAACGGCGTGGCCTTCCTGTCGCGCCTGCCGCTCGAGGACGTCAGCCGCGGCCTGCCCGGCGACGAGACGGACGAGCAGGCGCGCTACATCGAGGCCACGGTGATCGGCGAGACGCGGCCCGTGCGCATGGGCTGCCTCTACCTGCCCAACGGCAACCCGGCGCCGGGGCCGAAATACGACTACAAGCTCGCCTGGATGGGGCGGCTGCGCGCGCGGGCAGAGGCGCTTCTGGCGCTCGAGGAGCCCGCCCTGCTCGCCGGCGACTGGAACGTCATCCCGCAAGCCGAGGACGCCGCCCGCCCCGAAGCATGGATCGACGATGCGCTGTTTCGCCCCGAGACCCGCGCCGCCTTCCGCCGGATCGAGACTCTCGGCTTCACCGAGGCCTTCCGCGCGCGGGTGCGGGGCCCGGGGCATTATTCCTTCTGGGACTACCAGGCCAATTCGTGGGAGCGCGACAACGGCATCCGCATCGATCACCTGCTGCTGTCGCCGCAGGCCGCCGATCTGATGCGTGACGCCTGGATCGACCGCGAAGTCCGCGGCCGCGAGAAGCCCTCGGATCACGTGCCGGTCTGGATCGAACTCGACGCCTGAGCACAGGTCATCATCTCGACCAAGGGGGGGGGGGGGGGGGGGGCCGCGCGCCCCCCTTTGCATGACCGCCCCGAAATCCTCCTACGACAACAGGCCCTTGGCGCACAGCGCGACCGCCAATAGCGCACATAACGCGCTATTCCGTTCCCGAGGGGGCGGGCCTATCTGCCAATCATCGAAACGACGACCCCCCGAGGCAGCCCATGAGAGGCGCGGCCCGGCCCCGTCACCAAGCGATCATCCGGCCCGTTTCGGGCCGAGTTTGTCGCAAGATGTGACGAGGAGAAAGGCTGCGACATGTGGCGACAAGCGCCGCATGGCGATGCACCGACGGGGGGCCTAAGTCGATTGCACAAGACGGCCACACCGGCCGCCGACATCAAACTTAGAGCCCCCACCTCCCCGGGGGACACCGAAAGGAAAGACCATGAAGAACCTCATCCTCGCCGCCCTCGTCGCCGCCACCGCCGTTCCCGCCGTGGCCGCCACCGACAGCTTCGGCGCCCAGTACAGCGTCGAGAACGCGAGCTTCGTCGAGATCGACAGCGTGCGTTCGCAAGACGGTGGCCGCGTCGAGATCCTCGACGGCAGCAGCCTGAGCAACGCCGTTTCGCTCGGCAGCACCGACGTGCGCCCCGGCTTTGAAAGCGACGTGCGCGTGCAGCTGACCCACAAGCCGTTCCGCGACAACGTGCTCGCCGTGCTCTACGACGCCGATGGCGATGTCACCGCGACTCGCGAACTGCGCGTGCGCAACTGATCCTGGACGCGCGGCGTCCCCTTGGGCGCCGCACCTTCTGCTTCAGCAATCCTGCCCGTCGCCAGCCATGGTGGCGGGCATTTCGCGCGTCACATCATGCGCGTGCAGCCAGGCCATGCGCGCGGTGAAGCGCGCGGGCGCGAGCCGCCCGATCGCGCCGAGCCCGGCATGGGCGATGCGCCGGGCCGGGCCGGAGAGGTGATAATTGCGCGCATTGGCCTGCGCCGCCGCGATGGCGCGGCGCACCCGCGGCGCGCGCGCCGCGGTATAGCGCCCCAGCGCCGTGCCGAGCTCTTGCGACAGCGCCTGCGCCAGAACCCAGCCATCCTCGATCGCCAGATTGGCGCCCTGCGCGAGGAAGGGCAGCGTCGGATGGGCGGCATCGCCCAGGAGCACCAGCCGCCCGTCGTGCCAGCGCCCGGGCACGGGATGACGAAACAGGCCCCAGAGCCGCACCTCCTCCACCCGGTCGAGCAGGCCGCGCAGCTCGGACGCCGCATCCTCGAACACCGCGCGCAGCCGCGCCGGATCATCGGCGTGATCCCAGCCCTCGGGCGCCCAATCGGGCTGCTCGCGCACCGCCACGAGGTTGAGCCGCCCGCCCGGCAGCGGATAGGTCACGACATGCCGCTTGGGCAGCATCCAGATCCGCGCTTCGGGCTCTGCGACCACGCCATGGAGCATCGCCCGCCATGCGACCTGCCCGGTGAAGCGCGGCCCCTCATCGGCGACAAGCGGGCGCAGCGCCGAGCGCAGCCCGTCCGCCGCGACGATGAGATCGGCGGTGATGCTTTCGTGATCCGCGAAATCGAGCCGCCCCGCGGCGGGATCGGCGCCGGTCACCCGCCGCCCGGTGACGAGGCGCACGCCCTGCGCCTGCGCCGCCTCGGCCAGAAGGGCGACGAGGGCGGCGCGATGCATGAACCTGTAGGGATGCGCTTCGCCGTCGAGCGCGAAGCGGGCGATGGCGCGGCCCGAATGCCCGTCGGTGGGGCAGACGGCGCGGGCGCGAATGGCCGCCGCGTCGAGCGCGGGACCGAGGCCCAGTACCTCCAGCACGGCGGCGCCATTGGGCGTGATCTGAAGCCCCGCGCCGATCTCGCGCAGCGCAGGCGCGCGCTCGTAGAGCGTGACCTCATGCCCGCCGCGCGCCAGACAGAGCGCGGCGGTCAGCCCGCCGATCCCCGCGCCGGCGATGGCGATCGCCATGCGGGGCGAGGTCGGCGGCATGCGCGATCAGTCGTCGCGGTGGACGCGCTCGCGGCGCTCGTGGCGCTCCTGCGCCTCGAGGCTCATCGTGGCGATCGGCCGCGCGTCGAGACGGCGCAGCGAGATCGGCTCCCCGGTGATCTCGCAATAGCCGTATTCGCCCTCGTCGATCCGGCGCAGCGCGGCGTCGATCTTGGAGACGAGCTTGCGCTGGCGATCGCGCGTGCGCAGTTCCAGCGCGCGGTCGGTCTCTTCGCTGGCGCGGTCCGCCACGTCGGGAATGTTGCGCGTGGCGTCCTTCATGCCCTCGATGGTGTCGCGGCTGTCGGACAGCAGCTCGTTCTTCCAGGCCAGCAGCTTGCGGCGGAAATATTCGAGCTGCCGATCATTCATGAACGGCTCGTTCTCGGCGGGCCGGTAGTCGTCGTTAAGAAATGACTCGGCTTTCATGTGTGCTCCCGTTGAAGGGCCAGCGCCGGGTCCCCATATCCACCCCGCAACCGGCGTACCCTTGTATGCCGCTCTCCTACTCCCTGCGTCACCTCCTGTCACCCTGTTTCTGCGCTGCCGTGTCGCTGCGGCAACTGGCGCCGACAGCTTTGAAAATCAGGCGTTTCGTCGCGCGGCCCCCGAAGCGAACTCGCGCGTTCCACCCGTGATCCGCACACGCGGTGGTAGTCCGGTCAGCCTAGCATGTTTCGCGTGGGAATTGAACGTGACGATGCGTTGCCTGCTGCGGCGGCGCGCCGCAAGCCGCCCGGCTGGACAAGCGCGCGGCCCGCGCGCTAGGTG
>NZ_JAMYXC010000096.1 GCF_024159025.1 Limimaricola litoreus | reverse complement strand
GGTCGCCGCACTGGCCCGAGGGGCTGCACGGCAGCATCAGCCATGACACGGGCCTCGCCGTCGCGGCGCTGTGCCAGGGCGGCGCGGCCTTCGGCATCGACCTCGCGTCCGCGGCACCGCTCGACCGCGCGCTATGGAACGAGATCGCAACCCCGCAGGAGCTGGATCAGGGCACCACGGGCTTTGACCGAGGAGAGATTGCCCGGCTGGTCTTTTCGGCCAAGGAGGCGGCCTACAAGGCGCAGTTTCCTGCCAGCGGCGCGGTGCTGGGGTTCGACGCCATGCGGATCGAGGTCGGTCAGGGCGGCCTCGTCGCGCGGCTGATGCGAGAGGCCGGACCCTATGCGGCGGGCACGGCGTTTCGCGGGGGCTGGGCCCGGATCGGCGATCGCCTCGTGGTGCTGATGCAGGCCCCGGCGCCCGCTGCGGCGGCGCAGCCGGGTTTCGCCTCGGGCAACACTGCGTCGCCGGGCCGCGCGCGCATGGTCAGGCGGGCCGGGGTGAGCTAGATTGCGGCCTGGGTGTGGCGGCAATGGGGCCGGGGGCCCCGGGCTGTGACCGGGGCGCGGAACGGGAGTCGTTGATGGAATATCTTTCCTCGCTGCGCGATCTGCGCGGGGCGCTGCGCCGCAGGGCCTGGGCCATCGTGCTGGTCTGCGCGCTGGGCATCCCCTTCGTGCTGTGGTTCGCACTGACGCGCCCGCCGGCCTATGAGGCGACGGCGGTGATCCAGATCGAGGCGCCCTTGGTCGATGCGGGCGGCGATGCGGCGGCGCTGGCCGATACCCAGCTCGACCTGATCGAACAGAAGATCATGGCGCGCGACAGACTTCTTGATCTTGCCGCGCGATTTTCGCTCTTTCCCGAGCTGAGCGCCTCGGAGCGGCTGGTGCAGATGCGCGAGGCGATCGAGATCAGGAAGCTCGTCGATCCGGCGCTGGCCTGGCGGCCCGAAACCGTGCCCTCGGGCCTGTCGATCACGGTCGAGCTGGGCGAGCGTCAGGTCGCGGCCGATCTGGCCAATGCCCTGCTGAGCGAGATCGTCGCGGCGGCGCAGAGCCGGCGCGAGGGGCGCACCGAGCGCACGCTGGCCTTCTTCGAGGCCGAGGAGGCCCGGCTCGAAGAGGAGCTGGAGACGCTCGAGGCGGAGTTCGCGCGGTTCCAGGAGCAGAACTTCGACTCCCTGCCCACCAGCGTTTCGGTGCAGCGCGACCAGCTCTCGCGGCTGGTGGGCCAGCGGATCGACCTCGAACAGCAGGTGATCGCCTTCGAGACCAGCTCGGACCGGCTGCGCGACGACGAGACGGCCCGCCGCCGGTCGCTGCTCGAACAGCAGCGCCAGCTGATCACCGACAATATCGAGCGCATCGAAGCGGCGCTGGCCGCCGCCCCCGAGGCGGAGCGGCGCTACAACGAGTTCACCCGACGCCGCGACCAGCTGCAGCAGGCGCTGTCGGCGGTGACCGAACGGCGGGCCGAGGCGGCGATGGCGCGGCTCCTTGAAAGCCGTGACGAGACTACGCGCTTCGAGATCCTCGAAGAGGCGGTGCCGCCCGATTACGCCTCCTCCTCCTCGCGCCGCAAGATCGCGGCGGCGGGCGGGATCGGGGTGCTGCTCGCCGCGCTGTCGCTGGCGCTGGCGCTCGAGGTGGTCAACCCGCAGATCCGCACCGCGGCGCAGCTGGAACGCGCGCTCGGGGTGCGGCCGGTGGTGGTGATCCCCGAGATCGACCGGCGGCAGGCGCGGCGCCGGGCCCGCCGGGTCCGGCGGCGCGAGGCCGGGCGTTTTCTCGGAATCTGGGGACGGCTGCGCGGCTGGCGGCGGTTGTTGCCGGGTTGAAGCCTCGGGCGGGCGGAGTCGGGTCGTTCAGGCCGCGCCCGAAGCGGCGTCTTCCTCGGCGCGGTTGAGGATCATCCCCAGGATCGGTTTGTCGTCGCCGATGCGGCGCACCGCCTCGCGGATCTGCTCGGCGCTGTTGCGCCCGCCGCCCACCACCATCAGCACGCAGTCGTAGCGCGCGCGGAACGCCGTCACGTCGTCATGGCTGAGCGCGGGGGGCAGGTCGAACAACACCGCGTCGGGCGTCAGCTCTTCCTGCATCTGGTCGAGCACGGCGGCAGCCTTCCGGTCCTGCAGCAGCTCGGCCGGATAGGTCTCGGGCCGGTCGTTGAGCCCGACGGCGAGGCCGCCGATGCCCAGGAGGTTCTGGCCGACCCGCTGCAGATGCGAGCCGCTCGAGGTGGTGCCGCGAATCCAGTCGGCGATCGGGCCGGGGGCGGAAATCCCCAGCACATCGGCGAGCGCGGGCGCGCGCATGTCGAAATCGAGCAGCACGGTGCGGCGGTTCTCGTAGCGCGACAGCGCGATGGCGAGGTTGGCGGCGGTGAAGGTCTTGCCGCAGCCGCGGGTGGGCGAGGTGATCGCCACGCGCTTCCAGCCATGCTCGTCGAGCGCCTGCAAAAGCCGCGTGCGCAGCAGGTCGAAGGGGGCATGGGCCGGATCGCGGCGGCTGGCGGTGATCACGAGGTTGCCCTCGAGGGTCGCCTCGTCGACCGGGATGCGGCGCAGGCTGCCCCACAGGTCGTGGATCTGCGGCAGCATGTTCTCGTCATTGCCCAGCACCGCGGCGCGCAGGGCGCGCGTGGCCGGGTCGGGCGTGGCAGCGGAGGGCGCGGGGGCCTCCGCCTCGCGCGCCGGTGCATCGACTTCGGCGATCCGGTCGAGAATCGCGGCGCGGGCCTCCGCGCCCAGCCGCCTGCGTCCGTCCCGCCTGCTGCGTTCGCTCATCTCGTCAAACCTTGCCTGCCGCTCGATCGCGGCGAAGGTAACCCGGAACGGGGGGCAAGAATAAGCCCCGATCGCAGCCCTGCCGTGGCGGGGCTCACCTGTATTCGATCAGTTTCATCTCGCGCCCGCGCAGGCGGCGCAGGCGGTAGGTGATCATGCCCTGCGCGTTGGGCAGCTTCGACAGCACCAACAATAGCGCCAGCCCCGCCGCGCGGCCCGGGGCATGGCCCTCCTGGTGCAGCCTGCGCGCGCTGCGCGCCCAGCTCGCCGCATAAAGCCCCGTGGCCGCCAGAACCGCGCCGGGGCCAAAGGCCAGCGCGCCCAGCGCCGCGGCACCCGGCAGGCCCATGCCCCAGAACCGCACGCGCCGCCGCTCGGCATCGAAATGGCCCGGGTGCCGGTCGCCGACCTCGGCAAAGCCGTGACCCGCCCGCACCGCGCGGCGCCACCATTGGCCCGCCTGCGTCATGGCGATGTCGTGCCGGGTCATGACGCGCGGCAGGCGGTGCACCTTCAGCCCGCGCGCCCGCACCCGCAGGCACAGATCCTCATCCTCCGAGCAGATGATCGCGCCGTCGAAGCCGCCGAGGTCCTCGAACAGCGCCGTGCGCAGCATCATGTCGCCGCCGCAGGCCGCGATGTCGCCCGCCGGGCGGTGCCATTCCCATTCGGCCATGGCGTTGTAGAGCGTGGCCTCTGGCGCGACCTCGGTGCGCCAGCCGGTGACGATGCCGATGCCCGGATCGGCTTCGAGCGCGGTCCTGCCCGCCGCGAGCCAGCCCGGCTCCAGCGCGCAATCGCCATCGACGAACTGCACGAATTCCGGCAGGCCCTCCTCGCGCAGCGCCGCGACGCCCGCATTGCGGGCGCGGGCGGCGGTGAAGGGGGCGGCGCGGTCCAGTTCGACGATGCGGGCCCCGGCCGCGCGGGCGATCATGAGGCTGTCATCGGTAGAGCCGCTGTCGACATAGACCACGCGCGCACCGCTGCCTTCGAGCGAGGCGAGGCAGGCGCTCAGTCGCGCGCCCTCGTTGCGGCCGATG
>NZ_JAMYXC010000048.1 GCF_024159025.1 Limimaricola litoreus | reverse complement strand
AGAGCGCCTCGGCCTCGGCTGCGCGGGCCTCGGCCTCGGCTTCGGCGCGCCCCTCGGCGCGGCCCTGCGCCAAGGCCTCTTCGCGGGCTTCCGCGACCGCGGCGAGCAGCGCCTCATCGGTGTGGCGGGCCGCGGCCACATGCGCGACCGCGCGGCGCTCCTCGGCCAGCTCGCGGTCGAAATCGCGATCGAACAGCGACATCTCAGGCCTCCTCGGCCAGCCAGCCCTGCACCACCTTCAAGGAGGCCTCGGGCTCGTTCTCGACCATCTCGCCGACCGAGACGAGGCGGCGTTTGCCGATCTGCCCGTCGATCGAGGCCAGCGTGACCATCTCGTCGCCGTCATAGGTGGCAAGCTGGCTCTCATGCGGGAAGATCGCCTGCTGGCCCGGCAGGCGGGGCAGTCCGTCATCCCCGGCCTGCGGCAGCGCGGCCGCCCCCTGGGGGGCTGCCCCCTGCGCCGCCTCATGGCCCAGCGCCAGCGCCTGCGCCTCGCCCCCAGCCGCCCCGGCGCCCGCCAGCGCCAGCCCCGTGCCCGTCTCGGGCAGCACGCGGCGCAGCATCGGGCGCAGGCCGAAGCCCAGCACCGCCGCCACCAGCGCCAGCGCGAAGGTGCCGCGCAGGATCGCGCCGAAGTTCTGCGCGATGGTCTGGCCCAGCGACAGGCCGATCGGCGCGCCGACATCCATCGAGTAGTCCATGAAGCGCAGGCTGTCGACGGAGACGAGATCGCCGCGCGCCTCGTCATAGCCCACCGCCGAGCGCACCAGCGCCTCGATCCGCGCGAGCTCCTCGGCGCTGCGCTCCTCGTAGACCGTTTCGCCGTTCGAGGCGACGTTGTAGATGCCGTTGACCAGCACCGCGACCGAGATCCGCTCGACCGAGCCCGGCTCGCGCACCGTTTCGCTCTGGGTCGAGCCGATCTCGTAATTGACGATCTCGTCGGTGCGGGTCGAGGTCGAGGCGGATTGCTCGCCGCCGACGTCGCCGCCCAGCTCGGCGGGCAGGTTGTTGCCCACGCCGACCTCCGGCTCGGAGCCCGCGCGGTCCTGGCTTTCCTCCTGCCGCGTCTCGGTCGAGCGGACCACCTGCTGGTCGGGATTGAAGCTCTGCTCGCGGATCACCTGCCGCTCGGTCGACAGGTCGACATTGACCTGCACCCGCGCGTTGCCCGCACCGACCCGCGCGGTCAGCATCTCGGTGATCGAGCGCTGCAGCCGCTCCTGCATCGAGGCGCCCGCCGCCTGCACGCCCGCGTCGCCCTCGGTCTCCTCGCTCAGGATCGTCTCGCCCGAGGCCGAGAGCACGGTAACGCGCGAGGGCGCGAGCTCGGGCACCGCGGAGGCGACGAGCGCACGGATCGCGAGACCCTGCCGGCGCGAGATCGAGGAGGTGGCGCGGCCGCGCACGATGACAGAGGCCGAGGGCTCGGGGCGGCTGCGCGAAAACGCCTCGCGCTCGGGCAGCACGAGATGCACGCGGGCCGCGTCGATGCCGTCGATGGTCTGGATCGAGCGCGCCAGCTCGCCTTCGAGCGCGCGCAGCCGGCTGACCTGCTGCATGAAGCTGTTCATGCCAAGGCCCGAGGACTGGTCGAAGATCTCCCAGCCCGCGCCGCCTTCGCCCGGCAGCCCCTGTTCGGCCAGCGCCATCCGGGCGCGCGCCACGTCGTCCTGCGGCACCGAGACGATCGACCCGCCGCCCGTCAGCTCCACGTCGAAGCCATCCTGTTCGAGCGCCGTGACGACGCGCCCGGCGGTGGCGAGCGAGAGGTCCGAGTAGAGCGGCGCATAGCTCGGCGCGAGCGCGACGTTGAGCCCCACCAGCAGCGCCAGCACCAGCCCGAGGCCGGTGGCCCCCAGCGCAATGAGCCGCGGGCGGCCCAGGGCCGAAAGATTGTCGATGATGGATTGCACGCAAGGCCTCGCCGCTACGGGTCTTTGTGTCGAATCTATCCGCAATTCCGGGGATGGAACAAGTATAGTCATGGATAAGTTCTTGCCTGTTGGGCTGAAAGAACACATATTGTCCATGTTCCGATGACCCTACGGGAACCGATATGACAGATGCGACCCCCAATGCGATCGGCGCCGAAGGCAAGGCGCGGCCGGGCCGGCTGCGGCTGATCCTGCTCGTGCTGCTGTCGGTGCTGTCGCTGGGCGGCGGCCTCGTGGCGGCGGTGGGGCCGTCGCGGATGATGGAGCTCGTGGGGCTCGGCGGTGGGGCGCCCGAGGACGTGGCGGCCGTGCCCGAGGAGGAGGCACCCGGCGAGGTGCTGCGCGCGGCGCTGGCCACCGATCCGGCCCGCATGGCCATGCCGTTCGAGGAGATCATCGTCAACATCACCGCGACCACCGCCTCGGGCCGGCAGACGAGCCGGTTTCTCAAGCTCGACCTCGCGCTGATCTATGATTCCTCGCAGCCCGAGGCCGAGCGGCTCGAGGAGCGCCGGATCTACCTGCGCGACAGTTTCCAGGATTACCTGCGCACGCTCGACGAGCGCGACCTGCGCGGCAGCCTCGGGCTCGCGGAGCTCAAGTCCGAGCTGCTGCGCCGCGCCCGCGCGGTGGCGGGGAGCGACATCGCGCATGAAATCCTCGTGTCAGACATGATCGTCCAATAGGTCACAGCAATGAGCCGCATGAACCAGCGTACGCTTCGAGAGCCCGAGGGCGGTCTGCCCGATGGCAGCATCGAGGAGCAGATCATCCAGATGGCCTCGCTCAGCTACGAGCGGCTGCCGCTTCTGGAGGCGATCTTCGACCGCTTCGCCCTCGCGCTCGGGAGCGTCTTCAAGAGCTATACCACCATGCCCTCCGAGGCGGTGCTGACCTCCTTCGATTACCTGCCCTGCGGCGCCGCGCTCGAGGGCATCGGCGCGCCGGCGCTGACGGCGGTGGCGCGGGCCGAGCCCTGGGACGGGCGAATCGGGTTGGCGATGTCGCCCGAACTGCTGTTCTCGGTGCTCGAGGTCATGCTGGGCGGGCGAAGCGGGGACAGCCGGCCCTGGACGCCGCGCAGCTTCACCGCGATCGAACGGCGCTTCGGACAGCGCCTCGCCGAGCTGGTGCTGGGCGAGCTGGAGCCTGCCTTCGAGCCGGTGGGCGGCGTGCGGTTCCGGGTCGACCACCTGGAAAGCGCGCCGAACAATGCCGTGCTGGCCCCGCCCCATGCGGCGGCGGTGCGCATCACGCTCAAGGTCAGCTTCGAGGGGCGCGGCGGCACGCTCGATTTCGTCATCCCCGACAGCGCGCTGGAAAATGTCCGGCCATTGCTGTCGCAAAGCTTCCCGGGGGGCGAGTTGGCCAGCGACAGCGGCTGGCGCGAGGCGGTGAGCCGCTCGATCGAAGGCTCGGAGGCGCGGATCACCGCCGTGCTGCACGAAATGCGCATCGGCTTGCGCACGGTGCTCGACTGGGCGCCGGGCGACGTCATTGACCTCGGGGTCGACATGGATCACGAGGCCACGGTATCGTGCAACGGTCAGGCGATGTTCCGCGCCGCGATGGGGCGGCGCAAGAACGGCGCCGTCGCGCTGCGCGTGACCGACGACCTGGGCGAGCAAGAAGAGGAGCGCGCCGGTGACCCTGCTGATTGACGCGATGATCCTGGCGATGCTGGCGGGGGTGCTCGCCTATGCCTGGATGGTGGACCGCCGGGTGCGGGGCCTGATGGAGACGCTGCGCGAGCTGCAGCCAATGATCACCGCCTATGCCGCGGCGGTCGACAAGTCCGAGGAATCGGTGCGCGACCTCGCCTCCGCGACGCGCAGCCTCACCGAGGCGCCTGCCGCCCCGCGCGCCCAGCCCGCCAAGACCGGGCCGCGTCCCGGCGACAAGGC
>NZ_JAMYXC010000041.1 GCF_024159025.1 Limimaricola litoreus | reverse complement strand
CCGGCCGCCCGCTGCGCGGCGTCGCCCGCCTGCCCGGCGCGCGCGCGGACGGCGTGTTGTGCTTCGCCGTCGCCTCGATGTCCGCTCCTTCGAACTGGCGCGCGGCGCCACGGATCGAGGCGGTGATGCTGATGCTGCCGCAGGAAGGCGGGGCGCATGATTTGCCCGAGCGCGCGGTCGGCCCCGGCTGCCGGTTGTGCCCCAGGCGCGGCTGCCCGGCCCGGCGCGAGCCCTCCTTGCTGCCGCGTGCGGAGACGGGCGCGGACGGGCAGGCTTTGACAGGTTAGGACGGCCCGGCGATAGTGACGCGCGAAGCCGCGCGATCCTGGGGAGGGCCGCGGGCGAGGGGGGAAGCCGCGCATGGCCAGACGTGTCCTGCTGATCGAGGACGAGCCGAACATCATCGAGGCCGTGAGCTTCATCCTGTCGCGCGACGGCTGGACCGTGCACACCCATTCGGACGGGCTGAGCGCGGTCGAGCGGGTCCGTGCACATCCGCCCGATCTGGTGATCCTCGACGCGATGCTGCCGGGACGCTCGGGCTTCGACATCCTGCAGGAGCTGCGCGGCGATCCGGCGCTGCGGGCCCTGCCGGTGATGATGCTGACCGCGCGGGGCCAGGCGCGCGACCGCGATCTGGCGATGCGGCTGGGCGCCAGCCATTTCATGACCAAGCCCTTCTCGAACGCCGAGGTGCTCGACCGGGTGCGCGCGCTTGCCGGTGGCTGAGCGCGGGCCGGGCGCGCGGCGGCCGGTCTTTCTCGCCCGGGCCTCCTATCGCCGACGGCGGCTCGAGGATACCGCGCGGCTGGCGCCGCTGGCGGCGGCCTTTCTCTGGGCGCTACCGCTCCTCTGGCCGCGCGGCGAGACGCCGCTTTCGGCGGTCCTTGTCTATCTCTTCGCCGCATGGGCCCTGAGCGTGCTCGCCTCATGGGCACTGGCCCGGGCGCTGCGCCGTTCGGCGCGCGATGCGGATACGGACGCCTGATCCGATGCTCGGCTTCAACTCCCTCGTCTCCATCGCGCTGCTCTACGGGGCTTTCCTGTTCGGCGTGGCCTTCGCCGCCGAGCGGCGGGCGGCGGGCGGGCGCGACGGCTGGCTGCGCAGCCCCTGGATCTACACCCTGTCGCTTTCGATCTACTGCACCGCATGGACCTTCTACGGTGCGGTGGGCTACGCCGCACGCTCCGGGCTGGAATACCTGACGATCTATCTCGGGCCGAGCCTCGTGATGATCGGCTGGTGGTGGCTCCTGCGCAAGCTGGTGCGGATCGGCCGGGCGCAGCGGATCACCTCGATCGCCGATCTCGTCTCCTCGCGCTTTGGCAAATCGGGGCTTCTGGGAGTGATCGTGACCCTGCTCGCGGTGGTCGGCGTCACGCCCTACATCGCGCTTCAGCTGCAGTCGATCGCGCAATCGCTCGATGTCTTTGCCGGGCGCGGCGCGGCGGACTGGGCCGCGCGCGGCGGCGGTTCGGCGGCGCTGTGGTCGGCGGTGGGGCTCGCGCTCTTCACCATCCTGTTCGGCACCCGCAACCTCGATTCCAACGAGCGCCACCACGGCATCGTCATGGCGGTCGCGGTCGAGGCGGTGGTCAAGCTCGGCGCGCTGCTGGCGGTCGGGGTCTATGTCGTCTGGGGCCTGGGCGGCGGCCCGGCGGAGATGCTCGCCCGCATCGACGCCTCCGCCATCTCGGGCTGGGAGCAGTCCGGCGGCCGCTGGATCGGCTTTACCCTCCTGTCGGCGGGGGCGCTCTTGTGCCTGCCGCGCATGTTCCAGGTGCTGGTGGTTGAGAATGCCGACGAGGATCACCTCGCCACGGCGAGTTGGGCCTTCCCGCTCTATCTCGGGCTGATGAGCCTCTTTGTCGTGCCGATCGCGGTGATGGGGCTGGAGCTTCTGCCCGAGGGGGCCAACCCGGACATGTTCGTGCTCACCGTGCCGCTGAGCCAGGGCCGCGACGGGCTGGCGGTGCTGGCCTTTCTGGGCGGGTTCTCCTCGGCCGCCTCGATGGTGATGGTGGCGACGATCGCTTTGGCCACGATGATGTCGAACCATATCATCGTGCCGCTGTGGCTGCGCGCGCGCACCGGCGGGGCGATGATGGCCGGGGACGTGCGCGCGGTTGTTCTGACGGCGCGGCGGCTGTCGATCCTGGGCGTGCTGGGGCTGGGCTATGTCTATTTCCGGCTCTCGGGCGGGGGGGCGGCGCTGGCGACGATCGGGCTGGTGGCCTTCGTCGGCGTGGTGCAGGTGCTGCCGGCGTTGATCGGCGGGCTGTTCTGGCGCGGCGCCACCCGAAGCGGCGCGGCGGCAGGGCTGCTCGCGGGCTTTGCCGTCTGGCTCTGGGCGATGTTCCTGCCCAGCGTCGGCGACGGCACGGCGATCCCGGCCGGGGTGATGGCGGCGGGCCCCTTCGGGCTGGAATGGCTGCGCCCGCAGGCGCTGTTCTGGACCGGCGGGCTCGATCCGGTGCTGCACGCGGCGCTGTGGTCGCTCGCGCTCAACGCCGCCCTCTTCGTGCTCGTCTCGCTGGCGAGCTTTCCCGGCCCGGTCGAGCGGCTGCAGGGCGCGCAGTTCGTCGGCGTCTTCGAGCTGTCCGAAGGCCCCGGAAGTTGGGCCCGTGGCGCCGCCGATGCCGAGCCGCTCCTCGTCATGGCACAGCGCATCATCGGTGCGGGCGAAGCGCAGGCGATCTTCGCGCGCCACGCCGCCCAGCAGGGCAAGCAGGGCCGTCTGCCCGATGTCACCCCCGATTTCATCCGAGTGCTCGAACGCGAGCTCGCGGGCTCGGTCGGCGCGGCGACGGCGCATGCGATGATCGGGCAGATGACCGAAGGGGTCAGCGTCTCGGTCGAGGATCTGATCGCCGTGGCCGACGAGACGGCGCAGATCATGGAGTATTCGAACCGGCTCGAACAGAAATCCGCCGAGCTCGAACGCACCGCGGGCGCGCTGCGCGAGGCCAATGCCCAGCTCACCGCGCTGTCGGTGCAAAAGGACGGCTTCCTGAGCCAGATCAGCCACGAGCTGCGCACCCCGATGACCTCGATCCGGGCCTTTGCCGAGATCCTGCGTGAGGGCGGGCTCGACCCCGCCGAGCAGGGCCGTTTCGCCGCCATCATCGGCGACGAGGCCAGCCGGCTGACGCGGCTTCTGGACGACTTGCTCGACCTGTCGGTGCTGGAGGCGGGGCAGGGGCTGCTCGATCTGCGCGAGATCGGGCTCGGAGAGGTGGTGGACCGCGCGCTCGACGCGGCCCTGCCGCTGCGCGAGGGATTGCGAGTCGAGCGCGACCCCGCGCTCGACCGGGTGACGCTCGACACCGATCCCGACCGCCTCGCGCAGGTCTTTATCAACCTGATCGCCAATGCCCGCAAGTATTGCGACGCGGCGCAGCCCGAGCTGCACATCCTCTGGCGGCCCGATTGCCACGCGGTGGATTTCATCGACAACGGCGCGGGCATCCCGCCCGAGCAGGGGTGGGTCATTTTCGAGAAGTTCTCCCGGCTCAGCGAGGCGGGAAAGGCGGGCGGCGCCGGTCTCGGCCTCGCGATCTGCCGCGAGATCATGGCCCGGCTCGGCGGTGCCATCCGCTACCTGCCGGGCGGGCAGGCGTCGGGCGGCGCCTTCCGGGTCGAATTGCCGGTGAAGCCCGCTTCGTTAGGGATTGATCAACCCCTGCCGGGATAGGTCGGAGGGGATCGGCGGGCGTGGCTCGGCCGCCGGGGCGGGACAGGATGACCGAAATGACGATGGAGAACGTGCTGCGCCGGTTGATCGACGGCGGCGGCTCCGCAGGAACGGCCCCCGTGGCCCAGGGCGGCGCGCTGGGCGGCGCCTTGGCCCGCGCGGCGCAGGAGACGATCGGCCTGCCCGTCGTGCCGCGCTCGGCACGCTGCGACAGGCTCGAACGCGAGGCGCTGATCGACGGGAT
>NZ_JAMYXC010000107.1 GCF_024159025.1 Limimaricola litoreus | reverse complement strand
AGCCGCGCCGCCGCGGCAAGCGGGCGCGCGGCGCAGCCCGTCTCGAACGCCTCGGTTGCTCCCGACGGGCCGGTGCCGGGCGGGGTCGCCCGCGCCGCGACGCAAGGCGATGCCATCAACCTGCGCGACATCAACCTCATCGGCGTCTACGGCAAGCCCGGCGCGCGGCGCGCGCTGGTCCGGCTCGGCAATGGCCGCTACCTGCGCGTCGGCATCGGCGACACGCTGGACGGCGGCCGGGTCTCGGCCATCGGTGACGACGTGCTCAACTACGTCAAGCGCGGGCGCACGCTGGTCCTGCAGATCCCGGACTGACGCTCCGTCTCGGGGCAACTCGGGCCCCTGCCCTGCGTTGCCATCGTCGCGACGACAGGCGATAGCATGATCCCATGCAGGGATTTCTTCTTCAGGCCACGATCTATCTCGGCGCGGCGGTCATCGCCGTGCCGCTTGCCGCCCGTCTGGGCTTGGGCTCGGTGCTGGGCTACCTCGCCGCCGGGATCATCATCGGCCCCGCCACCGGCCTCGTCGGCGCCGAGACCGAGGATCTGCAGCATTTCGCCGAATTCGGCGTGGTGATGATGCTGTTTTTGATCGGGCTGGAGTTGGAGCCGCGCGCTCTGTGGAACATGCGCCAAAGACTGATCGGCCTGGGCGGCGTGCAGGTGGTGCTGACCACCGGAATACTGTTCGGCGCAGGCAGCTTGCTCGGCCTCGATCCGAACGTGGCGCTGGCGATAGGGTTGATCTTCGCGCTCTCCTCGACCGCCATCGTGCTGCAGACCCTGTCGGAAAAGGGGCTGATGCGCACGCAGGGCGGCCGATCCGTGTTTTCGGTGCTGCTGACGCAGGACATCGCCGTGATCCCGATGCTGGCGCTGCTGCCGCTTCTGGCGGTGGGCGGCGGCCATGGCGGTGGCGGTGCTGCGCATTCCGCACCCGCCAACCCCGACGCGCCGGGCGTCAAGGAGGTCGAGGCCGCGCGTACGCTGATCGAGAACCTGCCCGGCTGGGCGGTGACGCTGGTGACGCTGGGCGCCGTCGCGGTGGTGGTGCTGGCGGGGATCTACCTGACCCGGCCGGTGTTTCGCTACATCCACCACGCGCGGCTGCGCGAGCTCTATACCGCACTGGGCCTCCTGATGGTCGTCTCGATCGCGGTGCTGATGGAGCTCGTGGGGCTTTCTCCCGCGCTGGGCACCTTCCTCGCCGGGGTGGTGCTGGCCAACTCCGAATTCCGCCACGAGCTGGAAAGCGATCTCGAACCCTTCAAGGGGCTCCTGCTGGGGCTGTTCTTCATCACCGTGGGCGCGGGCATCGATTTCGGCGTGCTCTTGGGCAACCCGCTGCAGATCGTCGGGCTGACGCTCGGCGTGATCGTCATCAAGGGCAGCGTCCTCTACCTGCTGGCCCGGCTGGCCAAGATGCACACGCGCGACCGCTGGCTGTTCACCCTGGCGCTGGCGCAGGCGGGCGAATTCGGCTTCGTGCTGTCGTCCTTCTCGCTGCAGCAGGGCGTGCTGACGTCCGAGACGGCCGGGGTCATCCGGCTGGTCATCGCCCTGTCGATGCTGGTGACGCCCCTGCTTTTCATCCTCTACGAGCAGCTTTCGGCCCGCGCCGACAAGGCCCCCGACCCCGACCCCGACGAGATCGACCGCGAGGCGCCGATCATCATCGCCGGGATCGGGCGCTTCGGGCAGGTCGTGAGTCGGCTTGTGCAGGGCGCGGGCTTCGAGACGGTGGTGCTCGACCATGACATGGAAATGATCGACACAATGCGCCGCTTCGGCTTCGGCGGCTTCTTCGGCGATCCGACCCGGCCCGACATCCTGCATGCCGCGGGGCTGGAGCGCGCCAAGGTGCTGGTCGTGGCGCTCGATGACCGGCAGGCCGCGCTCAAGCTGGTGCGCCATGCGCGCGCCATGCACCCCGAGCTGCACATCGTGGCCCGCGCCTATGACCGCGAGCATGTCTATCAGCTCTATCAGGCCGGGGCGAACGACATCGTGCGCGAGCTGTTCGATTCGAGCCTGCGCGCGGGGCGCTACGTGCTCGAGCACATCGGCCTGTCGCGCTTCGAGGCTTCCGAGCTGGAAATGGCCTATTACCAGCAGGACCGCGCCGGTGTGCGCGAGCTGGCGCAGCTGTGGAAGCCCGGCGTGCCGGTCTCGCAGAATCCCGAATACGTGGCCCGCGCGCGCAGCCTGAACAAGGATCTCGAAACCTCGATCCTCGAACGGCTGCACCCGCAGGGCGACGCGCAGGAGGTCGAGGCCGCCGAAGAGCCCGTCGGCTACCGCAGCAAGGACCGCAGCTAGGCGTCAGCCGTCGCTGACGCCCGCCTCCGCGAAGCTGGCCATGCCCGAATGGCAGGCCAGCGCGCCCCTGAGCACGCCGATCGCCAGCACGCCGCCGGAGCCTTCGCCGAGCCGCAGGTCGAGCGCCAGCAGCGGCGCCTTGCCCAGCGCCTGCAACAATCGCGCATGGCCGGCTTCGGCGCCCTGGTGCCCCGCCACGGCATGATCGAGGGCGCCGGGGGCCGCGCGGTGCAGCACCAATGCGGCCGAGCAGCAGATGAAGCCGTCGAGCAGCACCGGGATGCGGTGATGCCGCGCCGCGAGGATCGCCCCGGCCATCGCCGCGATCTCGCGCCCGCCGAGCTGGCGCAGCACCTCGATCGGATCGGGATCGGGCCCGAGCCGGGCCGCGCCCTGCGCCACGGCCTCGGATTTGCGCGCCAAACCCGGCGCATCGACTCCGGTGCCGCGCCCGGTCCAGTCCTGCGCCCGTCCCCCTTCGAGCGCCAGCGCGATGGCCGAGGCCGAGCAGGTGTTGCCGATCCCCATCTCCCCGGCCACCAGAAGGTCCGAGACCGGATCGACCGCCGACCAGCCGATGGCCATGGCCTCGAGTAATTCGGCCTCGGTCATGGCCGGGCCCTCGACGAAATCCGCCGTGGGCCTGTCGAGCGCGATGGGATGCACCGTCATCGTGGCGCCGAAGGTCTCGGCGAGCTGGTTCACCGCCGCGCCCCCCGCCTCGAAGTTGCCGACCATCTGCGCCGTCACCTCGGCCGGAAAGGCCGAGACGCCGCGCGCCACGACACCGTGGTTTCCGGCAAAGATCGCGACCTGCGGCCGCTCCAGCCGCGGCCGAGGCGTGCCGCGCCAGCTGGCGTACCACATCGCGAGCTCCTCAAGCCGCCCCAGCGCCCCGGCGGGCTTGGTCAGCTGGGCGTTGCGCACCTGCGCCGCCGACAAAGCGGCCGCATCGGGCACGGGAAGCTCGGTCAGAAGGGCACGCAGCCCCGCAAGGTCGGAGAATGGGGGTGTCATGCGCGTCCTCGTTGCATCGCAGCCTCGGCCTGCCTAACCGTATGAGGGAGGTTTTGAAAAGAGGCCCAGATGTTCAAAGCACTTCGTGCCGCCTTCGGTCTGCTGACGCGCCTGCCGGTGCGCCCCGCCCCGCTCGACCCCGAAGCGGTCTGGGCCTTTCCCCTCGCGGGCCTCGCGGTGGGTGCGATCGCCGCCCTGACCCAGGGCGCGGCGCTGGCGCTCGGCCTGCCGGCGGGCCCGGCGGCGGCGCTGGCGCTGACCGCGCTGATCCTGCTCACGGGCGGGCTGCACGAGGACGGGCTGGCCGATTGCGCCGACGGGCTCTGGGGCGGGTTCGAGCGGGCCGGACGGCTCGAGATCATGCGCGACAGCCGGGTCGGCAGCTACGGTGTGCTTGCGATCGGGACGATGCTACTGATCCGCTGGTCCTGCCTCGTCGTGGCCGGGCCATGGGGCCTCGTGGTCGCCGCGGTGCTGAGCCGGGCGGCGATGGTCTGGCCCATGTCGCGGCTGCCGCATGCGCGCGAGGACGGGTTGGCGCGGCTGTCGGGGCGCCCCTCCGGCCGGGCGATGGCGCTGGCGGCCGGGGTGGCGGTGTTGCTCGCTCTGC
>NZ_JAMYXC010000296.1 GCF_024159025.1 Limimaricola litoreus | reverse complement strand
CGACCGCGTGACGCCGCAGATGCGGCTCTACTCCGAGGAAAGCTTCGGCCCGGTCGCGGCGGTGATCCGCGCCGCGGACACCGACGAGGCGGTGCGCATCGCCAACGACAGCGAGTTCGGCCTCGCGGCCGCCGTGTTCGGCCGCGACACCGCCCGCGCCATGGCTGTCGCGCGCCGCGTCGAAAGCGGCATCTGCCACGTCAACGGCCCGACCGTGCATGACGAGGCGCAGATGCCCTTCGGCGGCGTCAAGCAATCGGGCCATGGCCGTTTCGGCGGGATCTGGGGGGTGCAGGAGTTCACCGAACTGCGCTGGATTACCCTGCAGGACGGCGATCTGCATTTCCCGATCTGATCCATGTCCGGGCCGGGCAGACCCGCCCGGCCCGGAATGCTTTCCGTTTTTTGCAATCAAAAAGCCGCAAACGTCATTTTGCAGCAGCATTCCTACAAGGTAACTTGCCTGCAATATCGGGACGCGGATGAGGAGATCCACGCCCGACCGGAGAAGCGGCGGCCAAAGGGCCGCCCGGCTGACAGGGAGGACGACATGTCCAGCACGTTCATCAAACCCGCTCTCGCGGCTTCGGCCCTCGCGCTTGTCGCGGGCAGCGCGGCGGCGCAGGAGCACAAGTTCCGCCTGCATCATTTCCTCGGCGCGCAGGCTCCGGCCCAGACCCGGATGCTCGAGCCCTGGGCCGAGGCCGTCGAGGAAAACTCCGGCGGTCAGGTCGAGATCGAGATCTTTCCCTCGATGACCTTGGGCGGACGCCCGCAGGAGCTCGTCAGCCAGGCCCGCGACGGCGTGGTCGATCTGGTCTGGACGCTCAACGGCTATACCCCCGGTCTCTTTCCGCGCACCGAGGTGTTCGAGCTGCCGACCGTCTACATGAACGACCCCGTGGCCACGAACCTTGCCATGCATGACATGTTCGAGGAGCATCTGGCCGAGGATTTCCGCGGGCTCGAGGTCATGTTCCTGCATGTCCATGCCGGCCAGGGCATCCAGATGGCGAACAAGGAAGTGCGCAGCCCCGAGGATCTCGCCGGCACCAGCCTGCGCATCCCGACCCGCACCGGCGCATGGGCAATCGAGGCGCTCGGCGCCAACCCGGTGGCGATGCCGGTGCCCGAGCTGCCGCAATCGCTCTCCAAGGGCGTGGTCGACGGCGCCTTCATCCCCTGGGAGATCATCCCGGCGCTGAGCGTGCAGGAACAGACCGACTACCAGATCGAGGGCGCCGATCGCACCCGCTTTGGCACCAGCACCTTTCAGGTCTCGATGAACCAGGCCCGCTGGGACAGCCTTCCCGAGGACATCCAGCAGGCCTTCCGCGACGCGTCGGGCCGCGACTGGGTCGCCGAGATGGGCCGGGTCTGGCGCGAGGTGGATGATTTCGGGATCAAGGTCGCGACCGATGCCGGAAACGAGCACATCACCCTGACCGAGGACGAGACCGCCGCCTTCATGGACCGGCTCGCCCCGGTGGTCGAGCGCTGGACCGAGGATGTCTCGGGCAAGGGGATCGACGGCACCGCGCTGGTCGAAACCGCGCGCGGGATGATCGAACAGAACGCCGCGCAATGAACCTTGCCGGGGAAGAGCGCCGCGCCGGGATCACCGGCGCCGTCGATCGGCTGGTGACGGCCTGGGCCCTGTTCGGCGGGCTGGTGCTGCTTGCGGTGATCGCGGTCAACCTGGCTGCCGTGATCGGCGCGATGGTCGGCCGCTCCTTCCCCGGCGACTTCGAACTGACCGAGATGGGCGTGGCCGTCGCGGTCTTCGCCTTCCTGCCCTATTGCCAGATCAGGGATGCCAACGTGACCGCCGACATCTTCACCGCCGGAGCCGGGCCGCGCCTGCTTGCCGCGCTGCGCGCGCTGGCGGCGCTGGTCGCGGCCGGCTTCGCCGCGATCCTGCTGTGGCGCATGTCCGCCGGCATGACCGATCAGCGCGACTACGGCTATGCCACCACCATTTTGCAGCTGCCGATCTGGTACGCCTTTGTGCCGGTCCTCGTCTCGCTGGCGCTTCTGGCCGCGGCGGCGCTGGTCACCCTGACGAATGCGCTGCGCGTGATGCGGGGGCCGCGTCATGGCTGACCCGATCACGCTGGGCCTCGCGGCGCTCGTCCTTCTCGTCGTGCTGATCGCGATCCGCATGCCGATCGGCTATGCGATGATCATCGTCGGGGCGGGCGGCATCGCGCTGGTCAACGGGCCGACGCTGCTTCTGAGCCAGCTCAAGACGCTCGCCTACGGGCAGTTCTCGGTCTACGACCTTTCGGTCGTGCCGATGTTCATCCTGATGGGGGAGCTGGCCGTCGTCGCAGGGCTCAGTCAGGCGCTGTTTCGCGGCGCGAACGCCTGGCTCGGCTGGATGCGCGGCGGCACCGCCATGGCCGCGATCGCGGGCTGTGCGGGCTTCGGCGCGGTCTGCGGCTCCTCGCTCGCCACCGCTTCGACCATGGGCAAGGTCGCCCTGCCCGAGCTCAAGCGCTACAATTACTCCGGCGCGCTGGCCACCGGCAGCCTCGCCGCGGGCGGGGTGCTGGGCATCCTGATCCCGCCGTCGGTGGTGCTGATCATCTATGCGATCATCGTCGAGGCCAATATCGTCACCATGTTCGCGGCGGCCCTGCTGCCGGGCATCCTCGCGGTGCTGCTGTTTCTGGCCACCATCGCGATCTATGTCGCGATCTGGCCCGCCGCCGGGCCCAAGGGCGGTGCCGCCGACCGGGCCGAGTTCCGCGCCGCGACGCTGGGGCTTCTGCCGGTGATCGGCATCTTCGGACTGGTGCTGGGCGGCATCTATGGCGGGCTGTTCAACCCCACGCCCGCGGCCGCGGTCGGGGTGGTGCTGGTCTGGGTCTACGGCGCGCTGCGCGGGCGGGTCCGGCTCGCCACCATGAAGACGGCGCTTCTGGCCACCGCCGCGACCACGGGCATGATCTACCTGATCCTGTTCGGTGCCGAGCTGATGAAGATCTTCATGAGCCGGATCGGCCTGCCGCAGCAGGCCGCCGCATGGATTGCCGAATCCGGCCTCGCGCCGATGATGGTGATGGTGCTGATCCTGCTGGCGCTGATCGCGCTTGGCTGCCTGATGGACAGCCTGTCGATGATCCTTCTGGTCATCCCCTTCTTTTGGCCGATGCTGATGGAGCTCAACGGCGGGCTCTACCAGGGCGCCGAGGGCTCGGGCTTCGGCATGGCGACCGACGATCTCAAGATCTGGTTCGGGATACTCGCGCTGATCGTGGTCGAGCTGGGGCTGATCACGCCGCCCGTCGGGATGAACGTCTTCGTCATCTCGGCGCTGGCGCGCGACACGCCGATGATCGAGACCTTCAAGGGCGTGCTGCCCTTCTTTCTCGCCGAGATCCTGCGCGTGGCGCTGCTGCTCGGCTTTCCGGCGCTGACCTTGTGGCTGCCGGACATGCTCGGAGGCTGAACATGAGCGACACGATCCCCGCCGGCGGCGCGATCTTTCCGCGCCTCAAGGCGCTCGGCGTGGACTGCGTCTTTGCCAATTCCGGCACCGATTTCCCGCCCATCATCGAAGGTCTTGCCGAAGCGGCCGCGCGCGGCGAAGCGTTGCCGCGGGCGATCACCATCCCGCATGAGCACGCGGCCCTCGGCATGGCGCATGGCTACTGGCTCGCCACCGGCCGGGCGCAGGCGGTGATGCTCCATACCAATGTCGGGCTGTCGAACGGCGCGACTGGCGCGATCAACGCCGCCTGCGAACACGTGCCGATGCTGTTGATGTCGGGCCGCACCCCGGTGACCGAGGCCGGGCGCCCCGGTGCGCGCACCGTCCCGATCGGCTGGGGCCAGGAGATGCGCGACCAGACCGCCCTCGTGCGCGAGGCCGCGAAATGGGATTACGAGCTGAAGTTCCCCGAGCAGCTGGCGCCGCTCATGGACCGCGCCCATGCCATCGCGGAGACGACGCCAAAGGGGCCGGTCTATCTGTCGCTGCCGCGCGAGGTGCTGTGCGAGCCCGCCCCG
>NZ_JAMYXC010000068.1 GCF_024159025.1 Limimaricola litoreus | reverse complement strand
ATCTAGCTCGGCCAGGGCGGCGGGCGCGCCGGTCTCGGCGAGCTCTCCTTCGAGCCCTTCCAGGATCTCGCGCTTGGGGCTCACCAGCGCGCCGAGCTCGGCCATGTCGCCCGCCAGAAGCGCCGCCTTCTCGCGCGCGAGAAGGGCCGCGAGGCGCAGCGCCGCGGGCCCGCTCATCGCGCGGCCCTCGACAGGCCGGCATAGAGCCGTTCGGCCAGGCCGATCCCGCCCGCCTCGACCATCCGCTCGGCCTGGGCCTGGAACAGGAAGGAGCGGAACTGCTCCTCTCCCGCGCCGCCGCCGAAGCCGGTGTCCGGGGCGCCGGGATCGGAAAGACGCAAAAGCTCGGACAGAAAACCGGTCTCGAGCGCTTGGGCGGCCTGCCACAGCGGATCGGTCCGATCCGGAGCGGCAGCGGGGGCAAGGGCCGGGCCGGATGGGCGCGGGGCGAGCGTGCCTTGCGAAATATCGGAGGGGATCATGGGCGCGTTCCTTCGGACTGGCGTCGCACCCGACAATCCATCGGGCTGGTAAATATACGGTAAGCCTTCTTTGCCATGATGCCCCCGAGCCGCCGCCCAGAAAGGACCGCGCATGTTCGACCCGCTGCCTTCGGGCTACCACGCAGCCCCGGTGCCGGCCCGATCCGAGGCCGCCGCCGATCCGGTGCCGCAGCCGGATTTCTCCGCCCTGTTCGCAAGGATGCGGGCGGGAGAGGGGCGCGGGTCGATGCCAGTCGCCGCCCCCTTGACCGGTGGCGCAGACCCGCGAGCGGAGGAGGGGCAGGCCGAACATACCTCCCCTTCGGACGAGGAAGACGCGCAGCCCGGCGAGGCGGGGACTGATCCGGTGGCTGATCCGGACGCCCCCGCCCTGCGCGCCGCGCTCTCCGTGCAGACCGGCGGGGTGGCCTTCAGGATGTCATCCGATGACTCCGGCCTGTCCCGCCCGGGCGGGCCGGGCCTGCCAGATATGCCGCGCGGCGAGGGCGTCTCTGGAGCGGGGGGCATCGCCGTGCGGGAACAGCCCGATTCGGATTACCTTCCAGCAGAGCAAGGGGGTTTGCCTGCAGAGCCTGCCGCATCTGGCACGCCTCTCGATGAGGCGGAAAGGAAGGCAGAAGGGGCGGGGCCTGTTCTTCCGCCTCCTGCGCAAGGGGCGAGGGCGCGGCGGGCATTGCCCCTTGCGATGCCGTCGATATGGCCGGGAACGGCGGCACCGATGGGGGACGGCGCGTCGCGTCACCCTGTCGGGGAGGCCGCATCGGCCCCGCTGCCGGGCCTGTCCTCCGCCCTCTTGTCCACTGCAACGCCCCGGGCAGTCATTGCGCCGGCGGGCGGATCGTCACCCGGCGCGGTGATAGGGCTGGACGGCGATGATGTCCGCACGGCCTTCGCGGCCTCTCCGGGAATGGCACCCTATCCGGTCGAGGTGCCCGAAGACGGGGTTCCGCCCAGTCAGGCATCGCGTCGGGAAACGGCGAACCGGCCGGTGGCGGACCTGCCGTCCCGTGGCCGGATCGAATTGGGCGAAGCGTCTGCAGGACCGAGCCTCGCGCCGAACAATATGCGCCGCGAGATCGACCTTGCTCCGCCTTTCGAAGTGAGCCGGCCGGCAAACGCCGGGCCCGCGGCCGTGCACGACGTGCCGCCCCTTCTGCCCACGCGCCCCGACGGAGCGCCAGCTCTGCACGAACGGCCTGATTCGCCCGCGGCAGTGTCATCCGGTCCGTCCACGCGCGGCGATGCGCCGACTGCGGCGTTCCTCCCGCTTCGCCCGGCGGCGCCCGACATGCCGGGTTCCGGTGCGGAGATGAAACAGCCCACCGGGGATCTGCGCGCCCTCCCACCTGACGGGGAAAGGAATGCCGGGGAGGGCGCGGTCCCGGCGGGGCGGGCGCTGTCCGACGTCGCTCCTGCCTCGCCCCCGCGCGATGATCGGCGGCCGCCGCCTGCGCGCGATGCGGAGCCTGACGCCGTGATCCAAAGGCCAAAGGGGCTTGGTCGCTCGGAGGGTCGGGGCACGGATTCGGCCGCCGGATCCGGGCACAGGGCGGTTGGGCCAGGCGCGCCGGAGCAGCGCGCTGCGCGGCAGATGACTGCGCCGATGTCTTCGGTGGCCTGGCCGATGCGGGATGCCTCCCCTGTCCAGAGCGGCGGTGCGGCCCCGGCGCGGGCGGTGGAGGTGCCGCGCCGCGTTCCGGCAGCGGCCTTCCCGACCGCGGCAGGGGGCATTTCGCACGATGATGATCCAAGGCCGGAGCCGCCAGCCGTGCGCTCCGGCGCGGCGCCCGAGGGACGGCCCAGCGCCATGTCGCAGCGGGTCGTTCCCCTCTTGGAGGAGGCTTCGGCAGGGCAACCGGTCATGGCAGAGAGCCGATTCGAAGCTCTCCCTGCCGAAAGGCTGCGCGCAGGGAGGGAAGCGGTGCCGCTTGCCGAGCCGGTTGCCAGTGCAAAGGACGCCTGGGCTGCATCGGTCACCGAGAGATCATACCCGGACCGGCCCGCGCCGCGCCGGGCGCCGGGGGCGCCGGGCGGTGAACTTTTAAGGGCGGCCCCCCCGGCCCTGGCGCGATCCGATCCTTCGCCCCGATCCGACCGGGCTCTCCCCATGGCGGGGTTGACCCCGGCGCTTGCCGCCTCGCTTTCCGACGAGGCTATGCCGCGGCGTGCGCTCCAAAGACTGGCGCCCGACGCAGTGGCACGAGCCGCCATACCTGCCGCCCCAATCACGGCGTCCTCACCTGCGCCCAGGCCGCAAGCCGGCCTGCCTGCGCCCGACGTATCTGCGTCGGAGGCGGGCGGTTTCGAAGCGGCGGCGCTGCCCGGCCCATCCGCCGCGACCTTGGCCGAACGCCCGGCCGGGCTCGACCCGAGGGCCGAACCGGCGCAGACGAGCGCGCGGCCGGTAGCGCAGCAGGTCGCCGCCGCGATCACCGGCGCGGCCGAGGGGCGGGTCGAGATCCGGCTCGACCCGGAGGAGCTTGGCCGCGTGGCGCTGCAGCTGCAGACCGATGGCGACAAGGTCAGCCTCGTCATCACCGCCGAACGCGCCGAGACATCGGAGCTGCTGCGCCGCCACCTGCATGAACTGGCGCAGGAATTCCGTGCGATGGGCTATCGCTCGGTCGATCTCGGCTTTGGCGGGCAGGGCGGCGCACAGGGCCGAGACGGCGGCGCGCCGGGTGTCCGGGCGGATGCCGGGACAGAGCCACCACCGCAAGGGACGGAGGCCGAGACCCTCGTCGGACCCGCCCCCTCACCCGGCCCCAGCGGCGCCGGTCTCGATCTTCGCATGTAGGAACTCAGCATGACTCTCATTTCGGATGCCACCACGACCAGCACGACGATGCCTGCTCCGACGACCGGCGATACGGGTCCGGACAGCGCCTCGGATTTCGACATGTTCCTCACGATGCTCACCGCGCAGATACGCAATCAGGACCCATTGGAGCCGATGGATTCGGCGGATTACGCGGTGCAGCTGGCCACATTCTCGGGCGTCGAGCAGCAGGTGAAGACCAACGACGCGCTCGCCGCCTTGGCGGCGGGGATGAACGCGGGCGGCCTGTCGGACATCGCGGGCTGGGTCGGGCGCGAGGCGCGCGCGCCGATGCCCGCGCTGTTCGACGGTGCGGCGATCCCGCTCGACCTGAAGACGCAGGTCGGCGCCGATGCGGGCGAGCTGGTGGTGACGGATGCCACGGGCCGCGAGGTCGGGCGCCATGCCGTGTCGGCAGGGGCGCAGAGCCTCGATTGGGCCGGGGTGGGCGCGGATGGCTACACCCTGCCCGACGGTTCCTATGGCTTCGAGCTGGTGAGCCTCGCGGATGGTGAGGAGATCGGGCGCGCGGTGGTCGAGACCTATGGGCGGGTGCGCGAGGTGCGGCTCGGCGAGGCGGGGCCGATGCTGGTGATCGAGGGGGGCGGCGAGGTGGCCTCGGGCGCGGTCACGGCGCTGCGCGAGGCGCTCTAGACCAGCGAGGCGACCCAGCCCGCCGCGGCCGTCAGCGCGGCGCCCAC
>NZ_JAMYXC010000298.1 GCF_024159025.1 Limimaricola litoreus | reverse complement strand
GCTCGACGGCGCGCGGCGCGACGGGCCATGGCTCGCGGCGGGACCGATCCGCCCCGCCCTGCGGTCCTGCCACGCCGATGGCGTGTTCCGCGTCGGCAACCTCGCAGGCGAGGCGCATCCGGTGATCGCCGAGGGCATTTCCATGGCGATCCAGTCGGGCTGGTTGCTGTCGCGCGCGCTCGATGGCTGCGATCTGGCCGATGCGGATGCGCGCGACCGGGCGGGCGCGCGCTATCACGCGGCATGGCGCAGGCAGTTCTCGACCCGCATCCGCGCCGCCAATGCCTTTGCCCATCTTGCGATGCGGCCCACGCGCTTTGCCGGGCTCGGCGGACTGATCGCGGCCATGCCGGGCACCCTGACGTTCGGCGCGCGGCTCAGCGGCAAGGTAAAACCGCTCTGCTGACCTTCTTTTTGCATCTGCCGCCGCCGATCCGTGCGCAAGGCTCGCGGATCGGGCAGACGTCGTATCGTGAGGCATATGCCTGAGGGATCTTCAATTATTTCTTCATGAATTCCCGCGCGGGGACGGGTTACGCTGTGACCGTCGCAGAAGGGCCGCCGTGTCTTCCTGACTGCGCGGGACGATCGACCCGACCTCTGCTTTGCCGGGCCATCGTCCCCGCGCGCGGACCGGCCGCTTCGCGACACCGCTGCCCGAACGGCGCGCCGTTCGGGCGACCAGGGCGGAGCCGGCATCAAGATCGGTCCCGCCGCCGCCAGTAGGGAATGCATCATGGCCGACACTTCGATCGGAACCCCGGACCAGCTCCGCGACCCGAATTACACCCCCCCGCTTCACAAGGCGATCCCGCTCGGCATCCAGCACGTGCTGGCGATGTTCGTCGCCAACGTCACACCGGCGATCGTCGTCGCAGGGGCCGCGGGCTTCGGCTTTGGCTCCAACTCCGCCGATTTCCCGGAGCTGCTCTACCTGATCCAGATGTCGATGCTGTTCGCGGGCATCGCCACGCTTCTTCAGACGGTCACCGTGGGCCGCGTCGGCGCGGCGCTGCCGATCGTGCAGGGCACCAGCTTCGCCTTTCTGCCCGTCATGATCCCGCTGGTCGCGGGCAAGGGCATCGACGGGTTGGCCGCGCTCTATGGCGGCATCATCGTCGGCGGGCTGTTCCATGCGGCGCTTGGCCTCGTGATCGGCCGCATCCGCTTTGCGCTGCCGCCGCTGGTCACCGGCCTGGTGGTGACGCTGATCGGCCTCGCGCTGGTGCAGGTCGGCATCCAGTATGCGGCGGGCGGCGTCCCGGCCAAGGCATCGGGGGCGGCGGAATACGGCTCCGCGCTCAACTGGTCGGCGGCTTTCGTGGTGATCCTCGTGACATTGGGGCTGAAGTTCTTCGCCCGCGGCATGCTCGCCGTCTCGGCGGTGCTTCTGGGCCTCTTGGCCGGCTATGCCTACGCGCTGGCGGTGGGCATCCTGACGCCCGAGGCGATCGCCGGGTCGTGGAACAACGCCGCCGCCTTCGCCCTGCCCGATCCGTTCCGCTACGGGGTGGATTTCACCATCGCGGCCATCCTGGGCTTCTGCCTCATGGCCTTTGTCTCGGCGGTCGAGACGGTGGGAGACGTATCGGGCATCACCAAGGGCGGCGCGGGACGCGAGGCGACCGACCGCGAGATCGAGGGCGCGACCTTTGCCGACGGTCTGGGCACCGCGCTCGCGGGCGTGTTCGGCGGCCTGCCCAACACCTCGTTCAGCCAGAACGTCGGGCTGATCGCGATGACCGGCGTGATGAGCCGCCACGTCGTCACCTGCGGCGCGGTCTTTCTCATCATCTGCGGGCTGGTGCCCAAGGTCGGCGGGGTGATCCGCACCGTGCCGATCGAGGTGCTCGGCGGCGGCGTCATCGTGATGTTCGGCATGGTGGTCGCCGCCGGGGTCTCGATGCTCTCCGAAGTCGAATGGAACCGGCGCAACATGGTGATCCTCGCCGTCTCGCTGAGCCTTGGGCTCGGTCTTCAGCTCGAGCCGCAGGCGGTGCAGTACCTGCCGGAGACGGCCCGCGTGCTGCTCACCTCAGGGCTTTTGCCCGCGGCCTTCCTCGCCATCGTGCTGAACCTCGTCCTGCCCGAGGCGCTGGCCGACGAGCGCTCTTCGGCGCAAACCGCCCCGGGCGTGCGCCCGATGCCATTGAACACGCCCGAACACTGAAAGCTTCGGAGTGAAACGCCAGCGGTGCCCCCTGCCCCACCGCGCTCAGGGGGCGCCGCGCCGCTCGTACCACTTGCGGCAGAAACCAAGGAAGGCCGCCTCGGCGTTGCGGGGCGGCTCGGTGAGCCAGGCCCGCCATTCGCCCTCGATCACCCGCACGTCCCAGCCCGGCGCGAGCGCCCGCGCCGTCTCGTAGACATCCGCATCCAGCGGCGGGATGCGGATGTCTTCCGTTTCGGCATGGGTGACCGTGCCCCGGCTGCGGAAGATCACGTGCTTCTCGTCCTCGCAAAAGCGCACCGAGTAGTCGGGCATGTGGCTGTGCTCGACATCCTCGGCGATGATCGCGCCGACCAGCCGCTTGAACTCGTAGCTTTTGGAGCCCGAACCGCATTTGCGGTGCAGCAGGGTCAGGCCGATCTTCCATTCGGACTGATGACCGCAATGCTTGCGCGCCAGCTCGTAGAGGCGGCGTTCCAGCGGCTTGCGCAGGCGGAAGTAATCGCGCGAGAGCGTCAGGACCTCCTGCGCCTTGATCGCGTTGAAGACCCAGTCCGAAAGCTTGACCTCGACCTCGTGCATCCGCCCCTCGCGCGTCTCGCGCACGACCTTGGCCCGCTCGACGAGGCCGAAGGTCTCGAAGGTCTCCTCGCCACCGGTGACGATATTGGTCGAGATCCGCGTACCGGCCAGCCGCTCCAATGCCGATTTGAGAAGCTGGTAGCCACGCCCCGAAGTCTCGCGGTTGGTCGCGCGCAAAAGATCGGCGGCCTGGAAGCGGACCAGCTGGCTGACCTCGCGCCCCTCGTTCATTCCGCGGATGATCTGGCTGATGCAGAAGATCAGGATGTCGCGGTCATGCACCGTGGCGAGGCCGTCCGAGCTTGGCTTGATCTCGACGACGATGCCGCGATGCTCGTAGCGGCGCGGCCTCAGGTCGGGCTTGGTCGACAGCGAGAAGATCGGATGCTCCATCGAGCCGATGTCGCCCTTCGGCGCGGCGTCGAGCACGTCGCAGACGAAGAAGTCGGGTTCCGGATGACGGTCGGGCAGGAGCGGGCTGTTCATATCGTCACTTCACACAGGTCGCCCCACGGAAACGTCACATCACACAGGCTGTCAAGAAAACATCGTCACTTCACACATAGACCGGGAGAGAAACGTCACTTTGCACATGGATACGGGGCTCGGAACGTCACTTCACACATGGAAGGCCTCGGAAGGTCGAGAATCGCGATTCCACATCGCCCAGATAGAGACGCCGTCGTCGTCATTTCACACATGAATGCTGTCGAGATCGTCACTTCACCCATGGATCTGCTACATTTGGCCTGATTGGCAGCAGGCTGAATGCGCCCGGGCGCAACGTGACTCCACACGTGGTTCAGCGTCACTTCACACAGACCGCATCGTCACTTCACACATAGTTGATACATGTAAGTCACTGATAGCAAAAACGAATACAGCGCCAACGCCGTCCTTAACACAGAGTCTTAACACCTATTAACTCCCGGGGCTGTGGATAAGTCGTTCTGTCCCCCAAATGTCCGAGACTGCGACCAGGTTGAAGCGAACTGTTATGGCACTGGAGCAACAAATGCCTTGAGAAATCCTGCCAACGCGAAAGCCATGCGGCGGACATGGAGATTGCGTGTATCCCCTTTTCGAAAAGTAACCGCTTTTGACGCATGGGCCGATGCTTGCGTTACCGAAGGCGGAGCCGAGCAGGAGGTTCACCATCGATGCATGGGATGATCGAGATAAACGGGCGAAACGTCCATGAGACCATGATCGCGGATGCGGAGGATCTGGCCAACGAGCTGTCCAGCCACATCCTGCGCAACCTCGCGCCCAATAGCGAAAAGGTACTGCGGCCCTTTTCCTCGGCTGAAGCCGCCGAGCTGCTCGGAGTCTCCACCGCGAACCTGCGCAAGTTGCATCACGACGGCAAGATCCCCGAAGTCACCGGTGGCACCACCGGGCGCAAGCTCTACACGGCGCAGGAATTGATCGAGATCCGCGAAGCCCTGGCGAAACAGGCGCGCAACCCGCTGGCCTATCTTCCGGGACGGCGCGAGGGCGAACAGATGCAGGTGATCTGCGCCATCACCTTCAAGGGCGGTTCGGGCAAATCCACCTCCACCGTGCATCTCGCGCAGCGCTTCGCGCTCAAGGGGTACCGCGTCCTCGTCATCGACATGGATCCGCAGGCCTCGCTCAGCACGCTGATGGGGCTGCGCCCCGAGATCGATCTCTACGAGCGCGGCACCATCTACGACGTGTTGCGCTATGACGAGGGGCGCATCGGCATGGAGCAGGTGATCCGGCCAACGCATTTTCCCTCGCTCGACCTCTGCCCCGGCGGGCTGATCCTGTCGGAATACGAGACCGAGACCCCGACGGCGCTGCGCCACGGCGACCCCGAGCCCTTCTATACCCGGCTGCGCTCGGCCCTGAGCACCGTCGACCATCGCTACGACCTCGTCTTCGTCGATTGCCCGCCGCAGCTCGGTTTTCTGACGCTGACCGCGATGACCGCGGCCACCAGCCTCGTAGTGCCGGTGATCCCCAACATGATCGACGTCGCCAGCCTCGCGCAGTTCATGACCATGGCCTCTTCTGCACTGACGCAGATCGCCAATGCGGGCGGCGAGTTCGACTATGATTTCATGCGCTACCTATTGTGCCGCTACGAGCCGACGGACGGGCCGCAGACGCAGGTCTCGGCTTTCCTGCGCAACATCTTTCCGGGGCGGGTGATGACCTCGCCCTTCCTCAAATCGACCGCCATCGCCGACGCCGGGCTGACCAGCGACACGATCTACGAAATCGACCGCGCGCAGGTGAACCGCGCGACGCTGAACCGGGCGCTGGAATCGATCAACCTCGTCTCCGCCGAACTAGAGCGCGAGCTGCACAAGGCATGGGGGAGGGCCGCCTGATGGGACGCAAGAACATCTTTCAGACCGAGCCCGTGGCGAGCGAAGCCCCCTCCCCCGCGCCGCGCCAGACGCCTGCGCGGCGCGACATGCCCGAGGCGATCGGGCGCGGGCCGGTGGGCATCATGGGCAATGACCTTCTGAGCAACTCGATCCGCGAGATCGATCCTGCCCGGATCGAGGGCAGCGCGCTGGCGGATCGTCTGAGCATCGAGGACGAGGGCATCGCCGCGCTGCGCGAGAGCATGCGGCAGCATGGGCAGCAGGTGCCGATCCTCGTGCGCCCCACCCGCGACCGGCCGGGCCATTTCAAGGTCGTCTACGGGCGGCGCAGGCTGGCCGCGCTGGCCGGTCTCGGGATCAAGGCCAAGGCAATCATCCGCACGCTGGACGAGGAAGAGGCCCTCGTGGCCCAAGGCCAGGAAAACAACCTGCGCCGCAACCCGAGCTTCATCGAGAAAGCAAGCTTCGCCGCCGCCATGCGGGCCTCGAATTACGCGACCGAAATCATCCTTGCCGCCCTCGGCATCGACAAGACGGCGCTGTCGAAGATGAAGAGCGTGACCGACACCCTGCCCTATCCGCTGATCGAGCTGATCGGCGCCGCGCCCGAAAGCGGCCGCCGCAAATGGATGGACCTCGCCGATCTGCTGCGCGCGGATATCGTGGCCGATCCGGTGGCCGAGGCCGAGACCGTCCTGTCGAAGGACATTGGATCGGACCGTCGGCTGGCCGATCTGACAGCGCATTTCGCGCGGCTGCGTCGCGCTGAAGCCCCCCCCGCGCTGCCTGCGGCGACTGCCCGAAGGGTGCTGTCCCTGGCCGATGGAAAACCCGTCGCGGAGCTGCGCGGCGATGCGAAGGCGATCTCCCTGAAAGTCTCGAAGCGCGACCACCCTGCCTTCGGCGATTGGCTTGAAGCGGAAGCGGAGACACTGCTGCGCCGCCTGCATGCCGAATGGCAGGCCGAAACCGCCCAGGACTGAGACGACCCGGTTTCGGTCCCAGACGACCAGACCCTGCGCTGGCCCCTGCCCCTCCCGACCCGGGAGGGGTTTTCTTGTCACCGGTCAAGGACGGGGCATGCTTCGAGCGAATGCGCGTGTCGTTCCTACCGCCCGGATGGTCCGAGTTGACCGCGGTCAACTCGGACGGCCCGGGCTCATTGATCCCGACCATTGTTGCATCTTCTAGCCCATGCACATGGTTGACCGCGGCCAACTCTTCGCAAGTGTTCCAAGTCTCCGCGGTTGACCGCGGTCAACTTCTGACCACAGGCGAGATGTTTGAAACGAACCGCATCATGCCTGCAATGCGTAACCCGACACCCGAAAGCGCAGCCCATACCACAGCTATCGGCTGCGAAGAGAGATGCGCGCCGAACATTCTTCCCTCTGTGTCACCCTCCGAACAGGCCCGGCAGAAAGTTGAAAGACCCATAGCGCAGGCAGCGGTTTTCCCGGTGAGACCGGCTGCGCTAGGCTACGCGGAATGCTGCCCCCAAGCGCCGGGGCCGATGAGATTGCAAGGAGCCAGACCAATGCCCGGATACCTGACCACCCATGTCCTCGACGCCGCGCGCGGCTGCCCCGCGGCCGGAATGCGGATCACGCTCGCCCGGATCGAGGGGGAAACGCGGCGGGTGATCAAGGAGATGGTCACCAACGCGGACGGGCGCACGGATGCGCCGATCCTGCCCGAGGCCGAGTTCGAAACGGGGACATACGAGCTGGTCTTCGCGGTGGGGGACTATCTCGACACCTGCGGCGTGGCGCCCGAGAGCCCGCGCTTTCTGGATGAAGTGCCGCTGCGCTTCGGCATGTCGCAGGATGATCATTACCACGTGCCGCTGCTGGTCTCGCCGTTTGGCTATTCGACCTATCGCGGCAGCTGAGACGGTCGGCGATGGCCCGTCAGAACCGGCCATCGCGCCTCATTCGAGTTCAATCCGTGATCTGCCACGGCATGTCGAGCCGGTGCTCCTGCAGGTTCGCGCCGAGACCGATGCGGTCGACGACGGCAAAGAGCCCCGGCGCCGCGAGCGGCGTCAGCACGCCGTGCCAGGTATTGCGAAGCAGATTGACCCCCTGCCCCGGCGTGGTGACGAAGGCCCGCGGCGTGCCGGGGCGGCCTGTGTCGTCGGGCGCCACGATGACGAGAAAGGCAGAGAGGCTGAGCGGCAGGAAGGCCTGGCTGCCCTCGGGGTGCCGCTCCAGCAGGTCAAGCTTGTAGGGCAGCGCGCGCGGCTCGGCGTCGAAGACCGAGATTCCGGCGCGGCCACCTTCCCCGAAATCGAGCCGGGCAAGATCGTGATGCCGGCCGCAGAGCCCCTCGTTGATGATCTTGTCGGGCGGGCCTGCCGCCTCGATCACGTCGCCGAAGGGGGCGAAGGCCTCACGCGTCAGCGGCTCGGTGCGGATCTCGCGGCTCATGACCGGTCCCCGCCTCCGGCCGGAGACAGGGTCGCCTTCAGCCGGTGCAGCGCGATCCGCTCGACCTGCCGGCAGGCCTCGGCGAACTCGGTGTCGCGGTCGTTGTCGATGCGTGCCTCGAAGGCCGCGAGGATGCCCGCCTTGTCGTGATCGCGCACCGCGATGATGAAGGGAAAGCCGAACTTGGCGACATAGGCGTCGTTGAGCTCGGTGAAGCGCGCGCGCTCCGCGTCGGTGAGCGCGTCAAGCCCGGCGCTGGCCTGCTCGGCGGTGCTCTCCGCCGTCAGCCGCTTGGCCGCGGCCAACTTGCCCGCGAGATCGGGGTGCGCGGTCAGCACGCCGAGCCGTTCCTCGTCGCTGGCCGAGCGGAAGGCGCGGGCGAGCGCGTTGTGCAGGCCCACGGCGGTGTCATGCGCCGGGCCCAGCTCGAGGTCATGCGCCCGCTCGGCGATCCAGGCCGAATGCTCGAAGATGCCGCCGAAGCGCGCCAAGAAGCTATCGCGGTCCATCTCCGAGGGCCGCTCGCGCGCCACCGGCGGGTGGGTCGCGGCCCAGTGCTCGGCGATCTCGAGCCGCGTGGCGAACCAGACGCCCTCATGCCCTCGCGCGTAATCAAGAAAGCGCTTGAGAGCCTGCGCCCGGCCGGGACGGCCGACGAGGCGGCAATGCAGCCCGATCGACATCATCTTCGGCGCGCCCTCGAGCCCCTCCTCGTAGAGGCAGTCGAAGCTGTCCTTGAGGTAGGAGAAATACTGGTCGCCCGAGTTGAAGCCCTGCGGCGTGGCGAAGCGCATGTCGTTGGCGTCGAGCGTGTAGGGCACGATCAGCTGGTCGCGATCGCCGAAGCGCGACCAGTAGGGCAGGTCGTCGGCATAGGTGTCGGCGGCATAGGCGAAGGAGCCGTTCTCGGCCACCAGCCGCACCGTGTTGTCCGAGGAGCGGCCCGTGTACCAGCCGCGCGGGGCTTCGCCCACGACCTCGGTGTGCAGGCGGATCGCCTCTTCCATGTCGGCGCGCTCATGCGCCTCGTCGGCGTCCTTGTACTCGATCCATTTCAGACCGTGCGACGCGATCTCCCAGTTCGCCTCCTTCATCGCCGCGACCTGCTCGGGGCTGCGCGCCAGCGCGGTGGCGACGCCGTAGACGGTGACCGGGAGGTCCTTGAGCATCCGGTGCAGCCGCCAGAACCCGGCGCGCGCGCCGTATTCGTAGATCGATTCCATGTTCCAGTGGCGCTGGCCGGGCCACTGGGCGGCGCCCACGATCTCGGAGAGAAACGCCTCGGAGCCCGCGTCGCCATGCAGGATGTTGTTCTCGCCGCCTTCTTCGTAGTTGAGCACGATCTGCACGGCGATCTTGGCGCCGTTCGGCCATTTCGGATCGGGGGTTTCGGCGCCGTAGCCGATCATGTCGCGGGGATAGCGGGTCACGCGGGGGGTCTCCTTGTTCTGTCTCTGCCAACATAGCGGCGGCTGGTCCGCCCGGCTGCACGGATTTATTTTGAAGCTGTCTCGCCTACAGACTGCGTGATTATCAAGCGCAGGCTGAAATACCTTGCGGGGCTCCGGTGCTAGCCCGGCCTCGCCGGACCATGCGAGACTGGCCCGCGACCCCACAGGAGATCGACATGACCGAGCGCAGCTATTTCGCACAGGCCGGGGGGCACCCGGCGCAGACCGAGCTGATGACCGGGCGCGCCGTCTTCACCGAAAGCTATGCCGTGTTGCCCGCGGGCACGATGCGCGACATCACGACCAGCTACCTGCCGTTCTGGGACGACACGCGCCTGTGGGTGATCGCGCGCCCGCTCACCGGCTTTGCCGAGACCTTCTCGCAATACGTGATGGAGGTCGGGCCTGGCGGCGGCAGCGACCGGGGCGAGACCGAGCCTGGTGTCGAAGGGGTGATCTTCGTGGTCGGCGGCGCGGTCGAGCTGTCGTTGGACGGCCGGACGCATCTGCTGGGGCAGGGGGGCTTTGCCTATCTCCCGGCGGGGAAGGGGTGGAGCCTGCGCAACCGCGGCGCGGAGCCGGCGCGGTTTCACTGGATCCGCAAGCTCTACGAGCCGGTCGAGGGGCTGGGACGCCCCGATCCGATCATCAGCTCCGACGCCGAAGTCACGCCGACGGAAATGCCGGACACCGAGGGCCGCTGGGCCACGACCCGCTTCGTCGATCCCGCCGACCTGCGCCATGACATGCATGTCACCATCGTCACCTTTCAGCCCGGCGGCGTCATTCCCTTCGAGGAGACGCATGTGATGGAGCACGGGCTCTACGTGCTTGAGGGCAAGGCGGTCTACAAGCTCAACCGCGACTGGGTCGAGGTCGAGGCGGGCGATTTCATGTGGCTGCGCGCCTTCTGCCCGCAGGCCTGCTACGCGGGCGGGCCGGGGCCGTTCCGCTACCTCCTCTACAAGGACGTGAACCGCCACGCGGCCTTCCTGCCGCGCCGTTGAGCACAGGGCCCGGCGCATCCGGAAGGTGAGCCGGGCTGTTCGTGACGGTGTTGGAGGCGCCGTGGGTCTGTAGGCCCGACCATCGCGGGGGGCATTCCGGCCAACTCTCCGCTGGCATGTCTGATCTGCCCCGCAACCGGCCGCCCGGTGTCCGCCAGCGCAAGGAACCGGCCGGATTCCAGATTGCCGCCCGAGGCTTGTGGTGCGACGGCGTCCGAAAGCGGAACGCTTGAGGTCCCGCGCCACCGCCCGGTGCTCGGAGCGCCGATGCTGCCCCCCGCCTCATGGGGCAGGGCAGGGCGGTCGAATGTCCGGCACAACCAATGGTGGAGTCCTGGGCCGCATGTCCATGTGGCATCCCCGTCCCGGTCTGTACTCGAACACGCGGTGTCGAACCAATCGCCAACCGGTCCGGCCCATGCCTCGATATGATGCAGCCGCTGTGCCTTGGATATTTTCCAAAATTACAGGCTTGCCAGACCGCAATCGATTTGCCACCAATCCTGCATTGGTTTGCGGATGGGTTTGGCAATGGTGCCGGATCGGGTCGCGGATGAGGGAGGCCCCCGAGGTATGGACAGTCCGCTCCTGCAGGTGGAGAACCTGAAGTTCCGGTTTCGTGGACAGCCGCAGGACGTGGTCGAGGGCATCTCGTTCCGGGTCGGGCGCAACGAGACGCTCTGCATCGTCGGGGAGTCGGGCTGCGGCAAGAGCGTCACCGCGCTGGCCCTGATGGGGCTTCTGCCGCGCGACTCCGTGCGCTTCGGCTCCGGCGAGATCCGCTTCGACGGCGACAGCTTCACGCCCTCGGATCACGACCGCATCGCCGCAATGCGCGGCGACCGCATGGCCATGATCTTCCAAGAGCCGATGACCTCGCTCAACCCGGCCTTCCGCATCGGCGACCAGATCGCCGAGGCCGTCGAGCAGCACCGCAAATGCGGCAAGGCCAAGGCCCGCGAGCGCGCGGTCGAGATGCTGCGCCGGGTCGGCATCCCCGCACCGGAGCAGCGGATGAACGAATATCCCCACCAGCTGTCGGGCGGCATGCGCCAAAGGGTGATGATCGCCATGGCGCTGGCCAATGACCCCGAGCTTCTGATCGCCGACGAGCCGACCACCGCGCTCGACGTCACAGTGCAGGCGCAGATCCTCGATCTGATCGCCGAGCTGCAGGCCGAGACCGGCATGGGCACGATCATGATCACCCACGACCTCGGCGTGGTGGCCGAGATCGCGACCGACGTCGCCGTGATGTATGCGGGGCAGGTGGTCGAATACGGGCCTGCCGAGGCGATCTTCAACGATCCGCAGCACCCCTACACCATCGGGCTGATGGCCTCGGTGCCGACGCTCACCGGCCCGCGCCGCCGCCTCTCGACGGTGCCGGGCTCGGTGCCGAGCATCGGCCAGATGCCCGAGGGCTGCCGCTTTTCCTCGCGCTGCCCCTTCGCGGCGCCGGTCTGCGCCAGCCGTCCCGAGCTGGCCGAGGTCGCGCCGGGCCACCGCGCGGCGTGCCACTTCGCACCTCTGGACCAGACATTGGAGCGCCGGGCATGAGCGACACGATCCTGAAGGCCGATGGGCTCAAGAAGCATTTCCACCTCGGCGGCGGCTTCATGGCAGAGACCAAGGTGGTGCGCGCGGTCGACGGCGTGTCGATCGAGGTCCGGCGCGGCGAGACCTTTGCCATCGTAGGAGAGTCCGGCTGCGGCAAGTCGACCCTCGCGCGGCTTCTGATGCGGCTTCTGGAGCCGACCGACGGAGCCATCGAGTTCGAGGAGCGCGACATCGCGGGCATCCGCGGACGCGATCTGCGCGAGCTGCGCCGCGACATGCAGTTCGTGTTCCAGGACCCTTTTTCCTCGCTCAATCCGCGCATGAGCGTGGGCAAGCTGGTGGGCGAACCGATCGAGACGCACCGGCCAGAGCTGAGCCGCGCGCAGCGCCGGCAGGAGGTGGCGCGGCTGTTGAACATCGTCGGCCTGCGCCCCGAGCATGCCGACCGCTACCCGCACGAGTTCTCGGGCGGGCAGCGTCAGCGGATCGGCATCGCCCGTGCGTTGGCTTCGAACCCGCGGCTGGTGATCGGCGACGAGCCGGTCTCGGCGCTCGACGTCTCGGTGCAGGCGCAGGTGGTGAACCTGCTGCACGATCTGAAATCCAAGCTCGACATGACGCTGGTGATCATCGCCCATGACCTCGCGGTGATCCGCCACATGAGCGACCGGGTCGCGGTGATGTATCTGGGCCAGGTGGTCGAGAGCGGGCCGACCGACGAGATCTTCGCCAACCCGCGTCATCCCTACACCATGGCGCTTCTCTCCGCGATCCCCGAGGCCGCGCATGGCCGGGCCAGGACCCGGCTCGCGCTCTCGGGCGAGACACCGAGCCCCGCGGCCCCGCCCTCGGGCTGCCGCTTTCACACCCGTTGCCCCTTTGCCCGCGAGGATTGCGCGACGCGCATCCCCGAGCTCGGCCCGGCAACGACCGAGTCCCGCGTCGCCTGCCATTACTGGCAGGACATCGCGGCAGACCGCCCGGCGGCAGGCCTCACCCCCGCCGCCGGGCGCAGCGAAGGCGCGCAAAGACGCTTCGCTCTCTACGAGGCAGCCACGCAGGCCACGACACCAAACCCCAAAACGGCGGCCAACGCCGAAGCCTGAACTTGGACCGACAGACAGAGGTATACGCATGACTTTCCGCAAGACCACGCTGCTCGCGGCGCTTTTGAGCGCCACCGCGCTCTCGGCGCAGGCGGCCGATTTCCGCTTCGCACTCGAAAGCGATCCGGACGTTCTCGACCCCGACCAGTCGCGCACCTTCGTGGGCCGCATCGTTTATGCCGCGCTGTGCGACAAACTCGTCGACATCACCCCCGAGCTGGAGCTGGTGCCGCAGCTGGCGACCGAGTGGAGCTGGAACGACGACGGCACCAAGCTGACCATGAAGCTACGCGAAGGCGTGACCTTCCATGACGGCACGCCCTTCGACGCCGAGGCCGTGGCCGCCAACATCGAACGCTCGCAGACCATGGAAGAGAGCCGCCGCAAGTCCGAGGTCGCCTCGATCTCGGGGACCGAAGTGCTGGGCTCCCACGAGATCCGCATCGACCTCGCCCAGCCCGACGCGACGCTGCTGGCGCAGTTCGCCGATCGCGCCGGCATGATGGTCTCGCCCGCCGCCGCCGCCGAGGCCGGCGCCGATTTCGGGCTGAACCCGGTCTGCTCCGGCCCGTTCAAGTTCGAAGAGCGCGTGGCGCAGGACAAGATCGTCCTGTCGAAATTCGCCGACTACTGGAACGCGGACGAGATCAACTTCGACAGCGTCACCTACCTGCCGATCCCCGACGACACCGTGCGCCTCGCGAACCTGCAGTCGGGCGACGTCGACGCGATCAACCGCCTCGCCGCGACCGACCGGGCGCGGATCATCGAGGATCCCGAGATCCAGGTCGAGGAGGTGATCTCGCTCGGCTACCAGGGCATCACCTTCAACGTCGGCAATGGCGACAAAGCAGACAACCCGTGGGGCAACGACGCGCGCCTGCGCCGCGCCTTCGAGCTGTCGCTCGACCGCGAGGCGATCAGCCAGGTGGTGTTCGAGGGCGCCGCCGCGCCGGGCAACCAGTCCTTCCCGCCGAACTCGCCGTGGTACGACAGCGGCACGCCGATGCCCGAGCGCGATGTCGAGAAGGCCAAGGAACTGCTGGCCGAGGCGGGCTATGCGGATGGCATCGACCTCGAGGTGCAGGTGCCCAACCGCCCCGTCTCGATGCAGCTGATGCAGGTGGTGCAGTCCATGGCCGCCGAGGCGGGGATCAACATCACGCTCAACGCCAAGGAATTCGCCACCATGCTGGCCGACCAGTCGGCGGGCGACTACGTGGCGAGCCAGGTCGGCTGGTCGGGCCGGGTCGATCCGGACGGCAACATCCATCAGTTCGTCACCACCGAAGGCGGCATCAACGACTCGGGCTTCTCGAACCCGGATGTCGACGCCGCGCTCGACGCGGCGCGGGTGACCGCCGACACGGCGACGCGCAAGGAGAGCTATGACGAGGCCCGCAAGATCCTCAACGAGGAAGCGCCGCTGGTCTACATCTACCACGACACCTGGATCTGGGCGCTCGATGACGACATCAAGGGCTTCACCCCCTATCCCGATGGCATGTTCCGCCTCGAAGGCGTGAGCAAGTCCGAGTGATGCGACCGGCCGCGCCGCTTTTCCGCGGCGCGGCCCCCAACCGCTGGTGCCCCTGATGCTCGCCTTCCTCCTGCGCCGGATCGTCGTCGCGATCCCGACCGTCATATTGATCTCGATTTTCGTCTTCGGCCTGCAAAAGCTGCTGCCGGGTGACCCGATCCTTGCCATGGCGGGGGAGGAGCGCGACCCCGAGGTGATCGAGTTCCTGCGCGAGAAATACCGCATGAACGATCCCGTGCCGGTGCAGTATCTGGCTTGGGTCAAGGGCGCGCTGACCGGCGATCTCGGCATCTCGCTCAGGACCAACCAGCCGGTGACCGAACTCATTGGCCAAAAGCTTCCCGTGACAATCCAGCTCGCCGTGATGGCGCTCATCTTCGCGCTGGTCATCGGCATTCCGGCAGGCATCCTCTCGGCGGTCAAGAAGGGCACAATCACCGATTACATCGCCAACGTCGTGGCGCTCTCGGGCCTGTCGATCCCGAACTTCTGGCTCGGCATCATGCTGATCCTGCTGGTGGCGGTGAACTGGCAGCTTCTGCCCGCCTCGGGCTATGTGCCGCCCGGCGAGGATCTGTGGCTCTCGATCAAGACCATGCTGATGCCCGCCTTCGTGCTGGGCACGGCGCTGGCCGCGACGCTGATGCGACACACCCGCTCGGCCATGCTGGGCGTGCTGAAATCCGACTACGTGCGCACCGCGCGGGCCAAGGGTCTCGCCGAGCGGCGCGTGATCCTCAAACACGCGTTTCGCAACGCGCTGACCCCGATCGTGACGCTCACCGCGCTGCTGTTCGGCGAGCTGATCGCGGGCGCGGTGCTGACCGAGCAGATCTTCACCATCCCGGGCTTCGGCAAGCTGGTGGTCGATGCGGTGTTCAACCGCGACTACGCGGTGGTGCAGGGCATCGTGCTGGTCACCGCGCTCGGCTTCATCGTCATGAACATCCTCGCCGACGCCGCCTATTTCGTCCTGAACCCGCGCCTGAGGAAGCAATGATGGCCCAACCCGCGACCGCCCAGCCCGCGACCCCCGCCACCATCGACCCGCAGACCGTCGTCGCCGACGACCCGGTTCTGGCGGCGCGCCCCGAGAACCGCGTGTGGAAGAAATTCCGCAGCCATAAATCCGCGATGCTGGGCGGTTTTCTCGTCGGATTCTTCGTGCTCATGGCCGTCTTCGCGCCGATCCTGCCGATCCCCGATCCGACCGCGACCGACTGGGGCGCGGTGCGCAAGGCGCCTTCGGCGGCGCATTGGCTCGGCACCGACGAGATCGGCCGCGACGTGCTGGCCCGCCTCGTCTGGGGCGCGCGCGCCTCGCTGATGGCGGGCGTCGTCTCGGTCGGCATCGCGGTGGCCTTCGGCGTGCCTCTTGGCATTCTCGCGGGCTATTTCGGCGGCTGGACCGACGGCATCATCTCGCGCTGCACGGAGGCGCTTCTCGCGGTGCCGTTCCTGATCCTCGCGATTGCGCTCGCGGCCTTTCTCGGGCCCTCGCTCACCAATGCGATGATCGCCATCGGCCTGTCGGCCACGCCGGTCTTCGTGCGGCTGACGCGGGGGCAGGTCATCTCGGTCAAGGCCGAGGATTACGTGGAGGGCGCGCATGCGATCGGGCTGTCGACGCCCAAGATCCTGAGCCGCTACATCTTTCCCAATATCCTGCCGCCCGTTCTGGTGCAGGCGACGCTGACCATCGCCACCGCGATCATCGCCGAAGCGTCGCTCTCCTTCCTCGGGCTGGGCCAGCAGCCGCCCGCGCCGTCATGGGGCTCGATGCTCAACACCGCCAAGAACTTTCTCGCCCAGGCGCCATGGATGGCGATGTGGCCGGGAATTGCGATCTTCCTCGTAGTGCTGGGCTTCAACCTGCTGGGCGACGGGCTGCGCGACGCGCTCGATCCGCGCGAACACTGAATTCAAGGAAAAGAGTTACTCAAATGACCGCTTTCACCACCCGCCCCGAGATCCGCGGCACCTTCGGCACCGTCACCTCGACCCATTGGATCGCCTCCGCCGTGGGCATGGGCATCCTCGAGCGTGGCGGCAATGCCTTCGATGCCGCCGTGGCCACCGGCCTCGTGCTGCAGGTGGTCGAGCCGCATCTCAACGGCCCGGCGGGCGATTTGCCGGTGATCTTCCGCTCGGCCGAAACGGGCAAGGTCGAGGTGGTCTGCGGGCAGGGGCCCGCACCGGCGGGGGCGACCATCGCGCATTACAAGGCGCAGGGCTTCGATCTCATCCCCGGCACCGGTCTTCTGGCGACGGTGATCCCCGGCGCCTTCGACGGCTGGATGCTGATGCTGCGCGATCACGGCACGATGGAGATCGGGGATGTCATGCGCCCGGCCATCGACTATGCCCGCGACGGCCACCCGGTGCTGCCGCGCGTGGCCGCGACGATGCAGGGGCTGGTCGAGTATTTCCAGACCGAATGGTCGACCTCCGCCGAGGTCTGGGCACCGCAGGGCCGCGCGCCTCAGGCGCATGAGCTGTTTCGCAACCCCGATCTCGCCGACACCTACGAGCGGCTCTCGGAGGCCGAGGGAGACAGCCGCGAGGCGCGGATCGACGCGGCGCGCAAGATGTGGGCCGAGGGCTTCGTCGCCGAGGCGGTGGAGGAGTACCTCAAAGAGGCCGAGGTGCACGACGTCTCGGAGCGCAAGAACCGCGGCGTGCTGACCAAGGCCGACATGGCGGGCTGGCGCGCGAGCTACGAGGCGCCGGTCTCGATCGATTACCACGGCTGGAAGGTGCACAAGACCGGGCCGTGGGGGCAGGGGCCCGTGCTGTTGCAGGCGCTCTCGATCCTGAAGAACTTCGACCTCGCGGCGATGGACCCCAACGGGCCGGACTTCGTGCATACCGTCATCGAGGCGATGAAGCTCGCCTATGCCGACCGCGAGGCCTATTACGGCGATCCGGCGCAATCGGACATCCCGATGCAGGTGCTGCTGTCGGATGTCTACGGTGCCGAGCGCGCCAAGCTCATCTCGGACAGCGCCTCGATGGAGCAGCGTCCCGGCCGGATCGAGGGCTTCGAGCATCAGGCCGATGCCGCGATCGAGCGCGCCGCCCGCGAGTTCGACCGCAACCCCGACGCCGCGCCGCAGGAGCCGACCATGGCGCACCTGTCGGAAAAGCGCGGCGACACGGTGCATCTCGACGTGATCGACAAATGGGGCAACATGGTCGCCGCGACCCCCTCGGGCGGCTGGCTGCAAAGCTCCCCCGTGGTGCCGGGCCTCGGTTTCCCGCTCAATTCGCGGGCGCAGATGTTCTGGCTCGACGAGGGTCTTCCGACCTCGCTCGCCCCGGGCCGCCGTCCGCGCACGACACTGACGCCGACCTTGGCGGAAAAGGACGGGCGCGGCCTGGTCTTCGGCACGCCGGGCGGCGATCAGCAGGACCAGTGGCAGCTGGTGTGGTTCCTGCGCTTCGTGCATCACGGGTTCGATCTGCAGGAGGGCATGGATGCGCCGCTGTTCCACTCGATGCATTTCCAGGGCTCCTTCTACCCGCGCGAATGCAAGCCCGGCGAGATGATGATCGAGCCCGCGGTGGGCGATGACACCATCGCGGCCCTGCGCGCACGCGGCCACAAGGTGACCGTGGCCGAGCCATGGAGCGTCGGTCGCCTGACTGCGGCATTGCGTGAGCCGGACGGGATGCTCCGCGCCGCCGCCACGCCGCGGCTGATGCAGGCCTATGCGGTGGGGCGCTGAGCATGACCTATTCGATCATCGCGCATGACCCCGCGACCGGCGAGATCGGCCTCGCCGTCGCCTCGCGTTTCTTCGCCGCCGGTGCCGCCGTCCCTTACGTCGGCGCGCGCTGCGCCGTCGCCACGCAGGCCTTCGTCAACCCGCTCTGGGGCGTCGAGGGGCGCCAGCGCCTCGCGGCGGGCGAGGGCGCCGAGGCGGTGCTTGCCGATCTCAAGGCACGCGACGAAGCCCAGGCGATCCGCCAGTGCCACATGATGGATGCGCAAGGCAATTTCGCGGCCCATACCGGGGCGGATTGCATCGACTGGGCCGGGCATCTGGTCGGGACGACCCATTCCGTCGCGGGCAACATGCTGGTGGATGCGAGGGTCGTCGAGGCGACCTTCGCCGCCTATGAAACGGCCAAAGGCTCCATGGCCGAGCGGTTGCTCGCGGCGATGGAGGCGGGCGAGGACGCGGGCGGCGACAAACGCGGCCGCCAGGCCGCGGGGCTGACCGTGCACCGCGGGCAGGAGTATGCTTTCCTGTCGCTGCGCGTCGACGACGACGCCGACCCGCTGGCCGAACTGCGCCGCCTGCTTGATGTGGCCGACGAGCGCTACCTGCATGTCGCGGGCGCGATGCCGACCGCCGAGAATTTCTCGGGGATCACGGATCGCGCGCCGATCGACCGGGCCATCGAAGAGGCCGAGGCGCGCCGCCGCGCACAAGGCCGCGCCTCGCGCTCGCGCGCGACCGAAACGGGGGCCTGAGATGGATCTCGGCACGATCCTGACGCTTCTGGGCGTCGCCGTGGCGGCAGGCGTCGCCGGCGGCATCCTCGCGGGGCTTCTGGGCGTGGGCGGCGGCATCGTCATCGTGCCCGCGCTCTATTTCGCGCTCTCGCTCACCGGCATGGAGCCGGGGCTGACCATGCAGCTTGCGGTGGGCACATCGCTCGCCACCATCGTCTTCACCTCGCTGTCTTCGGCGCGCGGGCATTACAAGAAGGGTGCGATCGACGCGGGCCTTCTGAAACTCTGGGCGCCCTCGATCCTCGTGGGCGTGGTGCTGGGCAGCTTCACCGGCGGCCTGATCGACGGGCGCATCCTGATCGGCGTCTTTGCGGCGGTGGCGGCGGTGGTGGCGCTCGACATGGTGCTGCGCGGCCGCAAGGGCGAGGTGACGCCCAAGGGCTTCTCGAAACCGGCCTGGGCGGGGTTCGGGGTGTTTGCCGGCACGGTCTCCTCGATGATGGGGATCGGCGGCGGCACGGTCTGCGTGCCGCTTCTGAACTTTCTCGGCTACGACATTCGCCGCGCCGTCGGCACCTCCGCGGCGATCGGTTTCGTGATCGGCCTGCCGGGGGCGATCATCTACATGCTGACCGGGCTCGGGGCCGAGGGGCTGCCGCCGTTTTCGCTGGGCTACGTCAACCTCGTGGCCGTGGCGGTGATCATCCCGCTGACCACGACATTCGCGGGCGTCGGCGTGAGGCTGGCCCATTCGATCCCGCAACGCGCGCTGCGTCTCTCCTTCGGGTTGTTTCTGGCGCTGACATCGGCGCGCATGTTATGGGATCTGGCATCGGCGACGAGGGTGGCATGAGCGGGGATGACGAGGCGCTGCTCGATCGGCTGCGCGAAGGGCTGCGCGACGAGAGCCTGCTGTCGAACGGCAAGGTGATGCCCGAGCGGCAGCTGGCCGACCGCCTCGGGCTCGGCCGGGCGCGGCTCAGGCGGCTGCTGGACGTGCTCGAAGCCGAAGGCACGATCTTCCGGCGGCAGGGGCAGGGGACCTTCGCGGCCCCGCCGCCCGCGGGCGGCGGCATCCAGACGCTGGTGCGCACCGTCACGCCGCACAACCTCATGGAGGTGCGCCTCGAGATCGAGCCGGCGCTGGCCGCCCATGCGGCGCAACGTGCCACGCCCGAAGAGCTCGTGGTGCTGGAGCGGTTGATGCAGGCGACGCTGACGCCAGACGATCCGCGCGGCTACGAAACGGCGGACGATATCTTCCACTTCAAGATCGCCGAGTTGGCGCACAACCCGCTGTTCCTGACGATCCACCAGTCGATCCGCGCGGTGCGCCGCCATGCGCAATGGACCGATCGCCGCCGCGAGACCCTCTCGGCCGAGCGCATCGCGACGCTGGGCCGTCAGCATGCGGCGCTCTATGCGCATATCGCCGGACGCCGCCCGGCCGAGGCCGCCGCCGAAATGGAGCAGCACCTGCTCACCGTGTCGAGCACGATGCTGCGGGTCCGCCGCCACGAGGCGGCCCTCCAGAACGGGTTGAACACGGAGTGACGGCGGACGCGGCGGCCTAGAGCTCGCCGGCCCTGATCCTGCGCTCATAGGCATCGAGCATCGCCGTCAGGGGATCGGCCCCGCCGAGGCTCTCCGCGTCGCGGCGGTAGGTCCCCGGCACGCGCCCGGCGGTGCAGACCACCTTGTCGCCGCGCATTGCCCGGACATGCCAGACATCGTCTTCGAGCTTCGCCTCGATCCGGCAGGCTTCGCCGTCGTGTTCGAATGCACGCTCCATCGGATCCTCCTTGCAGGTTCGAGCGGTACGGGTTCGCATGCGATCGCATCACAAAAGCGCCACGCTGCCAAGGCGGCCATGCTGCGAAGGGGCAAGGGGGGCGGCCTGGAACTGACCTGCCTCCGGAAAACTGGGCCGCCGGATCCGGGAAAAGTCTCGTAAACTGCCAGCTTTGGCATTTGCAGCAGCCATGGCGCGCAGAGTCCGGATTGACGACCGGGGCTCCAAGACGGAAGTCCTGACCCCAGGCCAAGCATAGCACGCGATGTTTCTATCCCGCACAAGCGGGTGCCGACCCGGGATGGTCTTTTAGGACGTCACGCTCCGCCTCGAGACGAGCGACCTTCTTGCGCAGGGCAGTGACCTCGGCCTGCTCTTGGCTGACCCCCCGCCCGTGGCCGGGGAGCACCCGCGAGTGGGGCGTCTTCCACCTCGCGTCTCCATCGGTGCAGTACGCACTCGAACAGCTCCTGATCCCAGCATGCCCGGACACCAATGACACCGCGCTCCGTCACCGGCTTCACAGCCTCAAGCTTGAACTCACGGCTGAACGTTCGTCTCTTCATCCGAGGTCTTCGATCCCATGGTCACGATCTTATCGTCGTGTTCACGGGACCGGCAGCAGCCTACGGTGCCCATCAGTCACCGATATCCCCGTTCAGCGTTCCCTCCGGTCGATCAGCTGGGCATCTCGATCTGCAACTTGACGTCAGTCTCGCGCCCTTCTGCGGCGCGTTCGAAGGCCGCGATGCTGTCCTCGAAGGGCATGCTGAGCGAGATCAGCGGCTTCAGGTCCACCTTGCCCGTCCCGATCAACGCGATGGCGCGGTCATAGACATTGGCATAGCGGAAGACCGTTTCGAGGCGTGTTTCCTTGGCCTGTAGGCCGACGATGTCCATGGGCACCGGATCGACCGGCATGCCGACCAGCACGGCGGTCCCGCCCGGACGCACCAGTTGCGGCAGACCCAGGACGGCCGGTGCAGCGCCCGAGCATTCGAAGACGACATCCGCACCCCAGCCTTCGGTCGTCTTGGCGATGGCATCCGCCGCGGGAATGTCGCGGATGTTGACCGTTTCGATGCCGGGATAGGCACCGATGATGTCCAGCTTGGACTGGGCCAGATCGGCCACCAGGACCTTGGCACATCCCCCGGCAAGGGCCGCCAGCGCCGTCATCATGCCGATGGGACCCGCGCCCAGCACCATGCCTACGTCGCCGGGCTGGATGCGCGCACGCAGCGCGGCCTGCATGCCGATCGCGAAGGGTTCGACCATCGCGCCTTCGGCGAAAGAGACATTGTCGGGCAGCTTGTAGGTATAGGCCGCCGGGTGAACGACCTGTGGCGTAAGGCAGCCATGCACGGGAGGCGTCGCCCAGAAGGTCACCGCGGGATCAACGTTGTAGATGCCCAGCTTGGCCGCGCGCGAGGCGGGGTCGGGAATGCCAGGCTCCATGCAGACGCGATCACCCTCCTTCAGGTGACGGACCTGCGCACCGACCTCGATCACCACGCCCGAGGCTTCGTGACCCAGAACCATCGGTTCGTTGACGACGAAGGGCCCGATCCTGCCATGGGTATAGTAGTGCACGTCGGACCCGCAGATACCCACCGTGTGAACCCGGATGCGGACATCGGTCGGCCCCATGTCCATGTCCAACGGAATATCCCGCAGCGACAGCTCTCCTTTTCGCTCCAGAACCAGCGATCTCGGCATCTTGCCTCTCCCTTGGATGCTTGGCGGCAATCGGTCTGCCGGCGGGCGCATACGACGCCAGCCGGGGCAGGCTGTAAAGACCTCCGATATTTGCGCGAACCAGAAAAATCATAGCGCCACTGCCGCGATGGCGGGGCAGGGGGCCGCTCCAATACCGCTCGGTGTGGCATTTTTCCAGGCAGTGCTGCCGCGAGAGCCGTACCGGGGGCCAAGCTTGCCGGAAAGCGACGCGACCAACTTGATACGGCGGCTCTGACAAATGACTAAGAGCAGTTGACAGATGTCGTAGCAATCTTCTAGCCTGCTATTTGTCAGGTTAGGCCTGACATTTGTACCGCCTGAAGAAGGGCCGTGCGTAGGGGAGGAATCATGGAACAACCGCTGCTGGAGGCCACGGGCTTTCGCAAATCCTTCGGAGGCGTTCCCGCCCTGCGCGATGGCCGCTTCGTGTTGCGCCCCGGCTCGGTTCATGCGCTTTGCGGTGGCAATGGTGCCGGAAAATCCACCTTCCTGAAGATCCTGATGGGTATTCATCATCGTGATGCCGGCACGCTCATGCGCGACGGCAAGCCGATGACTTTCGAGAACCCTTCGCAGGCCCTTGCCAACGGCATTTCTATCATCGAGCAGGAGTTGAGCCCCGTTCCGGCGATGACCGTGGCCGAAAACATCTATCTGGGGCGCGAGCCGGTGGGCCTGTTCGGCCGGGTGCGCTTTGGCGAATTGAACCACATGGCGCAGGAGCTGCTGGACGGCTTCCATTTCGGCATCCGTGCGGACAGCCTGATGATGGATCTGACCGTGGCCCAGGTCCAGCTGGTCGAGATTGCCAAGGCGCTGAGCTATGATGCCGAGATCATCATCATGGACGAACCGACCTCAGCCCTGGGCGAGGCCGAGGCGGATCAGTTGTTCGCCGCCATCAAGACCCTGACGGCACGGGGCAAGGGCGTCATCTATGTCAGCCACCGCCTGTCCGAAATCTTCTCGATCTGCGACAGCTATACCGTGTTCCGCGACGGGGCCTTCGTCGAGACCGGGGCGATGGACACTATCGACAAGGATCGCCTGATCCACCTGGTCGTGGGCCGTCCGCTGACTGAGGAATTCGTCAAGGAAAACGAGCCGGGCCGCGAGGAGATGCTGTCCGTGCGCGATCTGAGCGCCGCTCACGGCGTCCGGGACGTGAACTTCGCCGTCAGGCGCGGCGAAATTCTGGCCCTTTACGGTCTGATGGGATCGGGCCGGACCGAGATCTTCGATCGCCTGTTCGGCCTGTCGGACACCGCAGGCGGTGAGATCGTGATCGAAGGAACGGCCACGCGGATCGACACGCCGAACCAGGCGATCGCTGCGGGGCTGGCCTATGTCACCGAAGACCGAAAGCATTCGGGTCTGGTCCTGACAGGGGATGTCCGCGACAACCTGTGCCTTGCGACGCTGGACCGCGTGTCCAGCGGCCAGTTGATGCGCGTGGGCGCTGAACGCGACGCGGCGCAGCGCATGATCGAGACGCTGAACATCAAGACCGCCTCGGACAAGCTATCGGTATCCAATCTGTCGGGCGGCAACCAGCAGAAGGTCGTTCTGGGCAAGTGGTTTCTGACTGAACCGCGCATCCTGTTGCTGGACGAGCCGACGCGCGGTGTCGATGTGGGCGCCAAGCGAGAGATCTATCGCGTCATGTCAGATTTCACGCGGGCCGGAGGCGCCGTCATCATGATCTCGTCCGAGACGGACGAAGTTCTGGGCATGGCCGACCGCGCCGTCGTAATGCGCGACGGCCGCGTGGCCGGGGAATTGCAGCGGGCGGAATTGTCCGCAGAGAGATTGTTGCATCTGGCAGCCTGAGAGCGCGGCGCGCGCCATGCGGGCGGCTGCGCGGCGCATGATGCACGAAAGGGAGGATCAAGTTGGAAAAGCAGATCGAAGCCGCCACGCCGGCCGGGACAGGAACCGAGCAGCCGCGCTCGATCACGACGCGCATCGGCCCATTGGCACAGCGATACGGCATCCTGATCGCGCTGATCCTGCTATGCGTCGTTCTGGCCGCGGTGAACGACAATTTCCTCAGCCAGCGCAACATCATCAACGTGCTGCGCCAGACCTCGATCAACGGTATCCTGGCGATCGGCATGACCTTCGTCATCCTGACGCGTGGGATCGACCTGTCGGTCGGCTCGGTCGTGGCGCTGGTGGGGGTCGTCTCGGCCAGCTTCGCCACGACCAGCACGGCGGGGGTGATCGGATCACCTTACATGCCGCTGATCGCGGTGATGATGGGACTTGCGACGGGAACCGCCGTCGGGGCCGTGTCGGGCACGATGGTGGCGCGGTTTTCCGTTCCGGCCTTCGTGGCGACGCTTGGCATGCTATCGGCGGCGCGCGGCCTGACGCTGATCTATTCGGGCGGGCGGCCCGTGCCTGCGCTGACCGACGGATATCGCTGGATCGGGACGGGCGACGTCGCGGGTATTCCGGTGCCGATCATCCTGTTCGGCCTGGTCTTCTTGCTGGCGCATTTCGTCCTGACCCAGACGCGGTTTGGCCGCCATGTCTATGCCGTGGGCGGCAACCCGCATGCGGCCAAGGTTTCGGGGCTGCCCGTCCGTCGCATCCGTTTTGCGGTCTATGCCATTTCGGGGGCGCTGGCGGGGGTCGCGGGGATGATCCTGGCGGGCCGCACCGGGTCGGCTTTGCCACAGGCCGGCGTCGCCTATGAGCTTGATGCCATCGCGGCCGTGGTCATCGGCGGCACCAGCCTGGCAGGCGGTATCGGCCGTGTCAGCGGCACGGTGATCGGCGCGCTGCTGATCGGGGTGATGAACAACGGCCTCGATCTGATGGGGGTCGAATCCTACTACCAGCAGGTCATCAAGGGCGGGCTGATCGTCGCTGCCGTGCTGCTGGACCGTTCGCGCAAATCCGAGGACTGATGCCGAACCGGCATCAGGTCTCGAAGAGAATGTCATAAAGGGAGGACACCACATGACACCGAAGATGATGATGACAGCCAGCGTGTTCGGCTTGGGGCTGGGGGCGGGAGCCGTCCATGCACAGGACGATCCGATCAAGATCGGCATGGCCGCCTATGGCCTGAACGCCGAATTCATGCAGCTGTGGTCGGCTGCCGGCGAGAAGCATCCCGCCGTCCAGTCGGGCATGGTCGAACTGACGGTCTTTGATGGCCGTTATGATGCCCTGGTCCAGCAGGATCAGTTCGAGACGATGATCACCCAAGGTTATGACGCGATCGTCTTTGCTCCGATGGATGTCGAAGCGGGTGCCACGGCGGTCCAGCTGGCGGTCGAGGCGGGCATTCCGGTTGTCGGTTCGAACGCGCGGGTGAACAGCGATCAGCTGACCTCTTATGTTGGGTCGGACGATGTCGAAGCGGGCTATCTGGAGGCCAAGGCGGTCCTGGACAAGATGAACTGCGAAGGTGACGTCGTCATCATCGAAGGCCCCATCGGCCAGTCCGGAGAGATCCAGCGCGGCGAGGGCAACGAAAAAGCCCTGGCCGAATGCCCCGACGTCGAGATCCTGGAGCGCCAGACCGCCAACTGGTCGCGCGCCGAGGCGCAGAGCCTGATGGAAAACTGGCTGACCTCGCATGGCAACGACATCCGCGGCGTCATCGCGCAGAACGACGAAATGGCCTTGGGTGCGATCGAGGCGATCCGTGCCGCGAGCATGGATGTCGACAATTTCGCCATCGCGGGCGTGGACGGCGTGACCGACGCGCTGAACGCGGTCAAGGAAGGCCGCATGGATTCCATCCTTCAGGATGGCGAGGCGCAGGCACTGGGCGCCATCGACGTCGCCATTAAAGCCGTCCGCCCCGATTACGAGCCCATGTCCGACATCTGGAAACAGTATCCTGACATGCCGTGGAATGGCGGTGCCGACAGCGAATACAACGTCCCCTGGACCCCGGTTACGGCCGAAAACGTCGACGCGCTGCTGGCCACGCGCCAGTAAGCCGTCCGAAACCTTTCCCGGCGCCCAAGGGGGCGCCCGGGGCCACTTACGGAACGCACTCCCGGATCATCCCTGCCGCCGCGCAACCCGCTTGGGCGGGGATGGTCCCATGTCAGACAGAGGATCGCTATGGCAGCTTCACTGGACTTTTCCCTGGCGGGCAGGACGGCCGTCGTCACGGGGGGCGCCTCGGGGATCGGAGCGGCGATCGCGCAGGCGTTTTCGCAGCAGGGCGCGAGGATCGCCTTGCTGGACATGAACCTTGAGATCGCGGAGCAGCTGGCAGAAGGTCTGCCCGGCGAAGCCCGTGCCTTTTCTTGCGACGTGACCGACGCAGACAGCATCGCCTCCGCCATTGCACATACCACCGAGGCCTTCGGCGGCATCGATATCCTGGTGAACTCGGCCGGGATCGTGGATCTGGCCCCGGCCGAGGATCTCTCGAGCAAGGCATGGACGCGCACTATCGACATCAACTTGACCGGCAGCTTCGCCATGGCGCAGGCCGTGGGTCGCGTCATGATCGCGGCAGGCAAGGGCGGGCGGATCATCAACCTGGCCAGCCAGGCAGGTTCTGTCGCGATCGAGGGGCATGTGGCCTATTGCGCGGCGAAATTCGGCATTCTGGGCGTTACCAAGACGCTGGCGCTCGAATGGGGCCGGCATGGCATCACGGTCAACGCCATCTCTCCGACAGTGGTGATGACCGATCTGGGCCGCAAGGCCTGGGCAGGCCCCAAGGGCGACGCGATGAAGGCGCAGATCCCGGTCGGCCGTTTTGCCGAGCCCGATGAGATTGCAGCGGCGGCGGTCTTTCTGGCCTCGGACGCGGCAGCGATGATCAATGGCGCCGACCTTCTGGTTGATGGCGGATATACGGTGAGATGATGGACAACAGCGAGGTGAATACCCGGACCGGTCTGGCCATGCAGCGGTTCTTCAACGACCCCGACGACATCGTCGATGAAACGGTGGCGGGCTTCGTCAAGGCGCATGGCGATCTGGTCTGCAAGGACCCGATGAACCCGCGCGTCGTGCTGTCGCGCTTCGCCCCGCAGGAGGGGCGCGTGGGCATCGTCACCGGCGGCGGTTCGGGCCACGAGCCCGCCTTCATCGGCTATGCCGGGCGCAACATGGTGGATGCCGTGGCCGTAGGCGAGCTGTTCTCGTCACCGACGGCGCAGGCCTTCGCGGATGCAATCCGTGCGGCGGATGGCGGGGCCGGGGTCGCGGTGCTTTACGGCAATTATGCCGGCGACAACATGAATGTGAAGATGGCGCGCGACATGGTGGCCGAAGACGGCATCGAGGTGGCGCTGGTCGTTGCCAATGACGACGTCTGTTCGGCCCCGCCCTCCGAGCGTGCCAAGCGACGGGGCGTGGCAGGCGAAATCTTCATGTGGAAGATCGGCGGTGCCCGGGCGGCGCTTGGTGGCAATCTAACGCAAGTCCAGGCGGCCGCGCAGAAGGCCATCGATGCCTGCCGCTCGGTCGGCGTCGGCTTGGGGCCCTGCACGCTTCCGGCGGTGGGCCATCCGAACTTCCAGATCGCCGCCGGCACGATGGAAGTGGGCATCGGCCATCACGGCGAACCGGGCACCCGGGTCGAGCCGCTGAAACGCGCCGATGACATCGCCGACGACATGGTGCGGATCGTGCTGGAGGATCAGGACCTAGAGGCCGGGACCGAGGTCGCGGTGCTGGTCTCGGGTCTGGGCGCGACACCGGTCAACGAGCTCTATGTCCTTTTCGACCGCATTGAAACCGGGCTGGAGGGCGCGGGTCTGAAGGTACATTGCGCCCTCGTCGGCAATTACTTCACCTCGCTCGAAATGGTGGGGGCGACGCTGACGGTCATGGCGCTGGACGACGAACTGAAGGAACTGCTCGACGTCGAATGCGCCTCACCGGCGATGAGCCGGTCGGGTGCGCCCGCCCAGCCGATCGCCGCGACATCTGCCCCGCGCACCCGCCGAAGCGGAGCCGCCAAGGCCGGGGCCGCGATCGAACGCGCCCGCGAAGCCGAGGGCGATCCGCGCCTTGACATGCGCGCGGCGTCCGGCATCGTGACCGACCTGGCATCCGTCATCGTCGCCAACAAGGCCTATCTGTCCGAGATCGACGGCCTGATCGGGGACGGCGATCACGGCATCAACATGGCCAAGGGCTTTGGACGGGCCGCCGAGCGCATCGCCGATCGGAATCTGGCGCTGGACGAGGCGCTTTCGGTGCTGTCGGACGTGCTGATGACCGAGATCGGTGGGTCGATGGGGCCGCTCTATGGGTTCATGTTCGGCAATATGGCCCGCGCGATCGAAGGGCGTCAGGCGATCGATGCGGAGGGTTTCGGGATCATGTTGCGCGCGGGTCTTCAGGGTGTCCGGACCACGGGCGCTGCCGAACTGGGCGACAAGACCCTTGTCGACTGCCTGGTGCCGGCAATCTCGGCCTATGAGGCCACCCGGCCCGACGGCTTCGAGAATGCGCTGATGGCAATGGCACGGGCGGCCGAGGAAGGCCGCGACAGCACCATCGACATGGTCGCGCGGCTGGGACGGGCCAGCCGACTTGGGGAACGCTCGCGCGGTGTGCTGGATGCGGGCGCGACCTCTTGCGCGCTGATCCTGACGAAGCTGGCGGACAGCGTGGCACCCCGGCTGTCCCGGATGTGATGGGCGGGCCGCGGCATTGCATCGCCGCGGCTTCGCGCCGATAATCGTCGATATGCAGATGTTTACCCGACACGACCTGACCTTGCTGTTCCGCAGCCTTGCCGCGCGCATGGACGAGGAACAGGACTATCTGGCCGAACTGGACGGCGAGATCGGCGATGCCGATCACGGGGTTGCCATGTCGGTGGGCTTTGCCGCCGCCGCAAAGGCGCTTTCGGAAGACGAGGCCGCGGTGCCGATGCTGGCCGATGGCATGATGCTGGCCGCCCGCGCATTGCTGAACGAGATCGGTGCGACGACCGGTCCGCTATATGCCAGCGCGCTGATGCGGGCCGCCCAGGCCTTGGGCGCTACGACCGAAATACCGCTGGCGCGCCTGCCCGAGGTGATCATCGCAATGTCCGAGGGCATCGCCCTGCGCGGGGCCAGCAAGCCAGGCGACAAGACCATGATCGACGCCTGGGCCCCTGCGGCACATGCCGCCCGTGCCGGTTTGGCAACGGATCGGGATGTCGCCCATATCCTAAAGGATGCAGCCACGGCTGCCGCAGAGGGTGCCAAGGCAACCCGTGCGATGATGGCGGTCAAGGGGCGGGCGGCGCGGCTTGGGCCGCGCAGCCTTGGACATCTGGACCCCGGGGCGGCGTCGGCGGCAGCGCTGCTCGACAGCATGGCGCAGTGGGTCACGGTTCGGTCGGGTCCGGCTTCGTCATGACCGGAGGTCAATCGATGCGGATGGGGGGCACCGTTCGCAGCCCCCTGCGGTTCGGCGAGGATCCGCTGCTGTGGGCGGCTTGGCTCTATTACGAAGAAGGCATGACCCAGGGGGATATCGCGACGCGGATGGGAGTGTCCCGTGCCTCGGTCAATGCCTATCTGGCGGATGCGCGGGCGCGGGGCATCGTATCGATCGAGATCGATCCCGATCGCTTTCGCGCCCTTAGCATTGCCCAGAGCCTGCAGGACCATTTCAACCTGTCAGATTGTCTTGTAATCCCCTCGGAAGGAGGGGGCAGTCCGCTTGTAGATCGGTTGGGGGCAGCGGGGGCGCAGCTTCTGACCAGAACGGCGCAATCAGGCGACACGATCGCGGTCACTTGGGGGCGCACCGTGCTGTCGATGGCCAACAGCGTCCGTACTCGCGGGTTGCAGGACCTTCGCATCGTCCAGGCGACGGGCGGCACGACAGCCAAGACCTCCTGGACCCCCGAGGCCTGCGCGACCACGTTGGCGGATGCTCTGGGCGCGCGCTGCATTCCGATATCTGCGCCCGCGATCGTATCCTCTCCGGACATGCGCAGGCTCTTGCTGCGCGAACCGGTGATTGCCGGACAGATGGAGGTCTTGGCCGAGGCGAACCGCATCATTCTGGGGATCTCTTCGCTGCGTCCCGAAAGCACGATTCACAGCAGCGGTTTCTTCGACGCGGTGAGCGCACAGGATTACGCGAATGAGGCAGTAGGCAGCATCGCAGGACGATTGATTTCGGCCACGGGCGAGGTCGTCGACGGACCGCTCGAAGCACGCACCATCGGCATTGACCTGGACAGCCTGGGCAGGATTCCCTGCCGCATCGGTGTCGCCGGCGGGATGGACAAGGTACAGGCCATTCTGGCGGCCCTGCGTGGCAGGCTGGTCAACGTCATGGTCACGGATGCCGATACGGCCCGCGCGATCCTTGCCTCCGAAGGGCGCGATATCGACGCTCCCAAGCGCGCCGGCAAGCCAGCTGCCGCCCTGCCCGAGCGCGTGCGGGTCAAGAAATTCCTAAATCGCACCCAGGATGCCGTCAGCGAGACAATCGCGGGAGCGGTCCTGGCGCATGAAGATTTGCTGGCTCCTATCGAAGGCGCGCCGCGCGCGCTGAAAGCCGTGACAGGTCCCCGTCCCGGAAAGGTGGGTTTGGTCATCGGCGGCGGATCAGGGCACGAACCGGGGTTTTTCGGCTATGTCGGGGCCGGTCTGGCCGATGCCGTCGCAATCGGCAACGTCTTTGCCGCGCCGCCGCCCGATCCGATCCTGGCAGCGACGTTGGCTGCCGATGGCGGAGCAGGTGTGCTGCATATCTTCGGAAATTTTTCAGGGGACGTGATGAATTTCGAGATGGCAGCCGAGATGGCCGCCGCACGGGGTATCCCGGTGCGTTCAGTCATCACCACCGACGACATCGCCTCTGCTCCGGTCGAGACGCGCGCAGCGCGGCGCGGCGTGGCCGGAAATGTCTTCGTCTTCAAAATCGCCGGTGCCGCATGCGACCGAATGCTGCCGTTGGAGCGCTGCGTCGAACTTGCCAATCGTGCGACACAAAGGTGCTTCACCATGGGCATCGCCCTTGAACCGGGCACGTCCCTTGAAGCGCGCCGCCCCAGTTTCCGAATTGGCCCAGAAGAGATGGAGATCGGTGTCGGGGTTCATGGTGAACGCGGTATCGCCAGTGACAGGCTGGTCGGTGCCGATGAAGCAACCGATCTGATTGTGGACCGGATCCTGTCGGAAATGGCGCCGGCCGAGGGCGATCAGGTCGCGCTTTTGGTCAATTCGCTCGGCAGCACGCCGATGATGGAACTTTACATCATCAACCGACGCCTCAGACAGCGGCTGCGCGCCCGTGGTGTAATGGCGCATCGAACCTTGATCGGTCACTACTACACATCGCTGGATATGGCCGGCATGTCGATCACAGCGATGCTGCTGGACGACGAGTTGGCAAGCCTGTTGGATCATCCCTGTCATTCGCCTGCTTGGCATCACGCATAAGGTCGTGTCGCGAAATAGGTGGAAATGTGAGGGCGACGTAATCTCCGGGTGACCTACAACCACCCAACCGGCGGCGACAACCGCCAGGGAGATCACACCATTGACCCGATGCGGTGGACGGCCTCTGCAATGCAAGTGAACCGGCCCCCGTTTCGACCGGACACTCCAAAGAGACACAGTGTTGCTCAGGCTTCGCGGGCGTCGAAGGCCCAATCGCGGAAGATCGCCCTTGGCCTCTCCATGACCGGGTCCCTGGCCCGTGCGACATTGAGGTAGTAGCCATAGCCATCGAGCGCGGTCCGATCGGAGAGTTGCACGAGTTGCCCGCTTTGCAGATCGTCGCGGATCATTGCGATGGGACACAGGGCAATTCCCTGCCCGGCCAAGGCCGCAGCCCGCAGCAGGTTGAAGTCTTCGAACACCGGCCCATCGAGGGGGACAGCGCCGCCTCCCGCACGGCTCAGCCAGTCGTCCCAGCCGGACGTATCGCTGTCGTGCAGAAAGCCGGCTTGCAGCATGGCCTCGGGCGTAACGGATCCCGTGGCCAGCCCCGCGGCAACGGCGGGGCTGCAGACAGGGACGCTGACGCCGGGTAGGAAGAGTTCGGTCCGGACGCCCGGCAGCGCCGGGGGGCTGGCGGCATAGGTGAAAGCGAGATCGACCTCACGAAAATCGATGTCCTGACCATGGATCGCATAGATGATGCGCACCGAAATGTCTGGATGCGCGTTGCGGAACGACGACAGACGCGGGATCAGCCAGCACAGCGCCACCGACGGGATTGCCGCGATCACGAGTGACTGGGGCTTTCGCGAAACTCGTGCGCGGGCGCAGGCAGCCTCGATACCGCCGAACGCCAATGTCAGGTCGCGCGCAAGCGTTTCTCCCCGTGCCAGCAGACGGGGCCTGGCGCCGGACCGGTCGAAAAGAGGCTGGTCGAGCCAGGACTCGAGATGCCGCACCTGGTGGCTGACAGCGGACTGGGTGACGAACAGCGCTTCCGCGGCTGCTCTGAAGCTGCCCAATCGTGCCACGGCCTCGAAGGCCCGCAGAGCGGTGAGCGGAGGAAGGGACACACAGATCTCCGTATGAATTTTTCTCAGGTAAGCGTGAATTATGATCTTTTGACAAGTCGGTCGATCCGGCGGAGCGTCTGCTCAGTTTCATTCAACCCGGCGAAAGGCAGCGAACATGCAGCGCGAACGTCTTCAGAACTACGTGGGCAACGGCGAGAAGGCGAAGCCGACCTTTTCCGCCTCCGAAATGCAGCGCCGTCAGGATGCGATCCGCGCGCATATGGCCGAAGCAGGCTTGGATGCGGCGCTGTTCACCTCCTATCACAACATCAACTACTATGCCGATTTCATCTACTGCCAGTTCGGCCGCCGCTACGGCCTCGTGATCGATCAGGACAGCGCAACCACGATCAGCGCGGGCATCGATGGCGGCCAGCCATGGCGTCGCACCTTCGGCCACAACATCACCTATACCGACTGGCAGAAGGACAATTTCTTTCATGCCGTGCGGCAGGTCGCGGGCAAGGCCAAGCGGATCGGGATCGAGTTCGATCACGTCAATATCGAGCTGCTCGAGCAGCTGAAGTCCGAATTTCCCGGCGTCGAATTCAGCGACATCGCGGCGCCCGCCATGCAGCTGCGCATGATCAAGTCGGCCGAGGAAATCGCGCATATCACCGAGATGGCCCGGATTGCCGATATCGGCGGGGCGGCCTGCGTCGAGGCGACGGCCGTCGGCGTGACCGAGCGCGAGGTGGCGCTGCATTCGACGGCCACGATGATCCGCGAGATCGCCAAGAGCTGGCCCGAGGCCGAGCTGCTCGACACCTGGACCTGGTTCCAGTCGGGCATCAACACCGACGGCGCGCACAACCCGGTCACCAGCCGCAAGATCGAACGCGGCGACATCCTGTCGCTGAACTGCTTCCCGATGGTCGCGGGCTACTACGTGGCACTGGAGCGCACGCTCTTTGCCGAGGAGGCCAGCGACGAGCACATCCGCCTGTGGGAGCTCAACTGCAAGGTCCATGACCGCGGCAAGGAGCTGCTGGTGCCCGGCAAGAAGTGCTCGGAGATCGCCAAGGAGCTCAACGAGATCTACGCCGAGGAGAACCTGCTGCAGTATCGCAGCTTTGGCTATGGCCATTCCTTCGGCGTGCTGAGCCACTATTACGGCCGCGAGGCGGGGTTGGAGCTGCGCGAGGATTGCGAGACCGTGCTGGAGCCCGGCATGGTCGTCTCGATGGAGCCGATGATCACCATCCCCGAGGGGACGCCCGGTGCCGGCGGCTACCGCGAGCACGACATCCTCGTGATCGAGGAGGGGGGCAACCGCAACATCACCGGCTTCCCCTACGGCCCGGAGCACCTGATTGTGAAGGGCAAGGCGAAGGCCGCCTGATCCGCCCCGGCCCCCGCGGTGCAGACCGCGGGGGTTTTTTTCATTCCCTGACAGGAGATGTCCCATGCTGAGCGGCTCATGGGTTCTGGACGCGTTCGTCATATCCAATCTCGCGACGATCGCTTTGACGGTGTTCGTCTTCGCCGTGCAGGAGGCGCGGCGGGCGAATTGATCATCAGGCCCGCACTTGGAGGAGGGGCGGGCCACCCCACCAAATTCGAGGAGGACCGAAGGTGGACGATAGCATATGGGTCAACTGGGCAATCATGGCCGCGTCCATGGCCGCCCTGATCTGGCTTGGATGGCGGGCCGGCCGTGTCGTGCATATGGGCAATGACGACGAGAGCGGGTTTCTCGTCGCGGGACGCTCGCTCGGCCCCTTCGTCGGCGCCTCGACCATCGTGGCGACCGGCTTTTCGGGCTGGGGCTTCATGGGCTCGCCCGGCGTGGCTTATGAGTTCGGCGCGATCGAGCTTCTGGGCAACTTCATGTTCGCCCCGGCGATGGTGATCGCGGTGCTGTTCTTCTCGCGCTTCCTGTCGCGGCGCGCGGCCGAGATGGACAGCTGCACGATCCCCGAATACGCCGCGAGGCTGCATGCCGATGGCGGGCTGGGCCGGCTCGTGCAGGGGGTGGCCGCGGTGATCACCATCGTGCTGCTGCTCGTCTTCCTGACCAGCCAGATCAAGGCCGTCGGCATCCTCGCCGCCGGCTGGCTCGACCTGCCCGAAAGCTGGGGCGCGGTGTTGATGATCTCGATCATCATCCTCTATACCGTGCTGGGCGGGCTGACGGCGGTGGCCTGGACCGACACGCTGATGCTGATGGGCATGGTGCTCGCGGCGGTGATCATCTGCACCCAGATCTTCGGCGATCTCGGCCCCGTCGAGCTGATCGCCGCGCTGCGCGAGGTCGATCCCCAACTGGTCGACCCCGAGACTTCAACGCCCTATGGTCAGGCGAAGAGCGCGGTCTATCTGGTGCTGCCCTACGCCTTCATGTTCTCGGCGGTGCTGCCCTACATGGCGGTGCGCTTCCTCGCCTTCCGGGCGGATGTGAAGCCGCATGTCGTGGCGATGTATGTGGCGCCTTTCGGCTGCATCCTGTCGCTGATCCCGATCGTCGGGCTCTACATGCGGGTCAGGATGCCGGGGCTGGAGCAGGCGGATCAGGCGATGCCGGTCTATCTGCAGAGCTTCCTGCATCCCGCGCTCGGCGGCTTCATCACGCTGTGCATCCTCTTCGCGATGCAATCGACCGCGAACTCGCTGCTGCACACGGTCGCCTCGGCGGCCTCGCATGACCTGCGCCGGGCGCTGCTGCCCGGCCACGAGAACCCGGCCACGGTCCTGTTTCTGAACCGCGCGGCGGTGGTGGTGTTCGGTCTCGCCGGTCTCTTGATGATGTTCTACGCGCCGCCCTTCTTCCTGTCCTGGCTGGGCATCCTGGGCACCGGCACCTTGCTGGCGACGCTGGTCGGGCCGATCTTCGTGTCGAGCTTCTGGCGCGGCAATGGCTGGGGGGCGCTGGCGGCGATGGGCAGCGGCTTTGCGACCTCGGGCGGCATGCTCATGTGGAGCGAGGCCGGCTGGGTCGTGGGGCCGCTGGTCGGCTGCGCGGTCTCGAGCCTGCTCTACGTCGCGGTCAGCCTCGCGACCTCGCGCAGCGGCGGGTTGCAACGCGCCTGACAGACATCGCATTTCGGGGGGAAGGGGCGGCCATTGGCCGCCCTTTCTCGTCTGCCCCTCAGACCGGCGCGCGCTGCGCGGCATCGGCCTGGCGCCAGGCCTCGGGCGTCATGCCCTCGTGCCGGCGAAAGACGCGGATCAGGTGCGAGGCGTCGCAAAGGCCGGCCTCGGCGGCGATGCGGGTGACGCTGTGCTCGGGGCGGGCGAGCAGGAAGCGCGCATGGGCGAGCCGGACCTTCAGGAACGCCGCCGCCGGGCTTAGCCCGAGCGCCTCGCGCATGTGCCGCTCGAGCTTGCGGCGGCTGACGCCAAGGCGGGCCGCGATCTCGCCCACCCCCGGTGCGGCGTCGAGGTTCTGTTGCAGCACATGCAGCGCGCGCCGCACCAGAGGGTCGCGGGTCTTGAGATCCAGGGGCAGGCCCGGTTGCGGATCGTCGGCGGCCATGGCCTCGTCGATGATCATGATGTGCAGGCTCTTGCGCGCCGCCGCCCGGCCGATGTGCCGATCCACGAGATGGGCCGCGAGATGGGCCGAGCTGGCCCCGCCCGAGCAGGTCAGACGGTCGCGATCCTCGACGAAGAGCCGGTCGGAGACGGGGACGAGCCCGTCGAACTGTTCGAGGAAATCATCGTGGTGAAACCAGCTGACGCAGCAGCGGTACCCCTGCATCAGCCCGGCGCGGTGCAGGATGAAGGCGCCGGTGCAGACGCCCACCAGCGGCACCTTGCGCGCCGCGGCGCGGCGCAGAAAGGCGATTTCGCCAGGCGGCAGCCCGCCCTCGTCGATCAGCCCGCCGATCACCACGATGTAGTCGAAGCGGGACGGATCGCCGAGCTTTTCCTCGGGCCCCACGGTGACGCCGCAGCTGGACCGGACCGGGGCCGCGTCCTCGGCGATGACGCGCCAGCTGCACAGGATCGGGCGCGAGCGGTCGCCCTCGTCGGCGGCGAGGCGCAGCACGTCGACGAAATTGGCGAAGGCCGAGAGGGTGAAGCGCCGCGCCAGCAGAAAGCCCACGCGCAGGCGCGGACGAGACGGGGCTGGGGACGGGGCATCGGGGGCGGCGAGCGGCAGGGGCATGTCGCGATCATACCACCTATAAGGCGCAATCATCCAGTGCGGACCCGCGGAAACATGGCGGGAGGTGAGAATTGAACCCTCGCCTCCTTCCTTCCCTTTCCGAGATTCCCGAACATGCCCCGCGCGAGCGGATGTGGCGGGTGCAGGCGACGCGGGTGATGCTGGCGGGGCATACGGTCACCGGCACGAAGGGGCGGCTGCGCGTCGCCTCGGTCACGGTGAACCCGGTGCGCGTCAGCGCAGCCGCCGCTCGCTGCGCGCGTCGAACAGCATCACGCGCTCTGCCGCGACATCGAGCCCGACCCGCTCGCCCGAGCGCGGCGCGGGGTCGTCCTCGCTCAGCTCGACC
>NZ_JAMYXC010000117.1 GCF_024159025.1 Limimaricola litoreus | reverse complement strand
GGCGGTGCGCGCGCTGGCGGCGCGCGTCGAGGCCGACGCGCCGCCGATCGACATCCTCGTCAACAACGCGGGCACGATCCGGCGCGCGCCGGCCGTCGAGCATGGCGACGAGATCTGGGACGAGGTGATCGAGGTCAATCTCTCGGCGCAGTTCGTGCTGACCCGCGAGATCGGGCGCGGCATGGTCGAACGGGGCGCGGGCAAGATCATCTTCACCGCCTCGCTCCTGAGCTTTCAGGGCGGCGTGACCGTGCCGGGCTATGCCGCCTCCAAGGGCGGGATCGCGCAGCTCACCATGGCCTTTGCCAATGAATGGGCTGGCCGGGGCGTCAACGTCAACGCCATCGCGCCGGGCTATATCGACACCGACAACACCGAGGCGCTGCGTGAGGATCCCGAACGATCGGCAGCGATCCTGTCGCGCATCCCGGCGGGCCGCTGGGGCCGGGCCGAGGATTTCGGCGGGCCGGTGGTGTTCCTCGCCTCGGAGGCCTCGGCCTACATGCACGGGCACGTCATGGTGGTCGACGGCGGCTGGATGGGCCGCTGAGGAGCGGGGCAGCCGGCGGTGATCTGCACCTCGATCCCCGCCTATGACGGCGACATGTACTACATCCCCTACCTGCCCGACGGCAAATACGGCCGCGCCTGGTTCGTGCGGCAGGACTGGCTCGACGCGCTGGGGCCGGGGCGGCCCGATAGGGTCGATGAGCTCTATGACATGCTGGTCGCGTTCCGCGACGACGACCCCAACGGCAACGGAAAGAAGAACGAGGGGCCCTTTTTCGTGCGCGACCGGGAGGAGCTGGCCCGCCTTGTCACCCTGTGGGACGGCCGCTCCTCCGGTTCGGACACGCCGCATGACGTCATGGTCACCGAAGCGGGCAGGATCGCGCATCCCTATGCGCAGGAAAACCACCGCATCGGCCTGTCCCATATCGCCCGCCGGTACGAGGAGGGGCTGATCGACAGGAGATCTTCACCCGCGGCACCAGCGCCCGCGACGACCTTGTCCCCGATTTCCCGGCGCCCGGACCCCGCGCGCCGGGAGCAGGCAACGAGCGAGACGAGATGACGAGAGTATTGATTTCGGGCACCGGGCGCGGCCCCGCGGGGGCACGAGAAAGATCGCTCGGCGGCGCGGCGCGTGTTCCATTCCTGATCGAGCGCACTTATGGAAGAAGGATGACGCGGACAAATCATTCTCCGGGTGACGCAGGGTCCTTTTCGGTCATGCTTCGAAAGGGGTCGCAGATGCCGGGTCTTGCAAGACAGCAAATTTGACCGGGACACCAGATCGCATGACCTCCGCCGCCGAGACCCAAGAGCCACGGGCAGATTACGGCGGGGCATCGCATGCGGAACGGGGCGGCGCCTCGCGGCCCGGCGGCGCGCAGCTGATCGCCGTCTATGTCGCCTACCTGGCCGCCGTCGCCTTCGGCCGCTGGATGGTGGTGATCCCGGAGGTTCCGATCGCCGTCTGGCCGCCCAACGGCGTCATCCTCGCGATGCTTCTGACCCAGCCGCGGAAAAGCTGGGGCTGGTGGGTCGGGCTGGGCGCCCTGGGCGAGTTGACCGGCAATGCGCTGTGGTATCACAACCCGCTGGTCTGGGCGCTGGGATATGTCGTGGCCAACGCGGCGGCGGTCGTCGCGGCCGCCTGGGTGCTTCGTGCGCTGACGAAGGCGCCGATGCGCCGTTTCGTCAGCCTGCGGCAGGTGCTGGCCTTTCTCGGCATCGGCGTGCTGGCCGCGCCGGTCATCAGCGCGACATTGGGCAGCGCGGTCGAGATGGCCGCCGGGAAGAACCCCTTTACCACAACCTGGCCCGTCTGGTGGCTGGGAGATGCGACCGGCATCCTGATCGCCACGCCGCTAATCATTTCCGCCGCCAACGCCTGGCGGGAAAGGGCCTGGCCAAGCCCGGCGCAGGCGCTCGAAGGGGGCGCCATCGCGGTCGTCCTGACGGGGCTGAGCCTGTGGGTGCTCTCGGCCGGGGCCACCTTCGCCTTCCTGCTGCCCGTGCCGATCCTCTGGGCCGCGCTGCGCTTCGAGTTCCGGGGCGCGGCCCTTGCCGTTCTGGTGCTGACGCTCGCCATCGGCGTGCATGCGCAGAATTTCCATCGCGTGCCGCTCTCGCCCGCCGAGATCGCGCTTTTGCACATGAAGCTGCAGGCGCTGGTCCTAGTCGGCGCCTCGACCGGTTTGATCGTGGCCGCCATCATCCGGCAGCAGCGGCAGGCGCTGTCCGAACTGTCGCGCATCAACGACGATCTGGAAGCGCGGGTGGCCGAGCGCACCCGCGCCATCGAGGCGGCCGAGCAGCGCTTCAAGGCGACCTTCGAGAACGCGGGCGTCGGCATCGGCATCGTCGGCGGGGACGGGGCGCTGGTGCAGGTCAACGACAGCCTGGCGCAGATGCTCGGCCGGACGGCGGAGGAGATGGAGGGGCATCCGCTCGAGGTGTTCACCCACCCCGACGACCTGGCGAAGGGCAAGGCGGCCTGGGCGCAGCTGGCGAGCGGGCAGGCCGATGATTACGATCTGGAGAAGCGCTATCTGCGCAAGGACGGGCAGACCGTCTGGGGCCACACCACGGTCAGCTGCGTGCGCCGCCCCGATGGCCGGATCGACTACCTGATTAAGGTCATCCAGAACATCACCGAGCGCAAGCGCTCCGAGACGGTGCGGCACATGCTCATGCGCGAGGTCAACCATCGCAGCAAGAACCTCTTGTCGGTCGTCCAGGTGATCGCCCGCCAGACCGCGACCCATTCGCCGCAGGACTTCATCAAGACCTTCGGCGAGCGTCTGCGCGCGCTTGCGGCGAACCAGGACATTCTGGTCAACAACGAATGGCAGCGCGTCGATCTGGCCGAGCTGGTCAGGGCGCAGCTGGGGCATTTCGGAACGGCCGGCCCGCGCGTGCGCCTGTCCGGCCCGCCGGTCATGGTGCCGCCCGCCGCGGCGCAGGCGCTCGGCATGGCGCTGCACGAGCTGGCGACCAATGCCGCGAAATACGGCAGCCTGAGCAACCAGGGCGGCCATGTCGATATCTCCTGGACCACCGGGGAGGACGGCTTCCGGATGAGCTGGCGCGAAACCGGCGGGCCGCCGGTCACCCCGCCGCAGAGGAGCGGCTTCGGCTCCATGATCCTCGACCAGCTGACCGCCTCCTCGATGTCGGGCGAGGTCAGCCTGAGCTACGCCCCGGACGGGGTCGTCTGGGAGCTGCGTTGCCCGATGTCGACCCTGCACGACGGCGCCGGGACCGAGGCGCAGAGCTGAGGCGCCGGATGCGCGTGCGACAAGGCGGGTCCAGGTTCGGGGCGGGCTGGGGCTACCCCGGGGCGGGCAGGAACTTGCGGGCGGCGGCGGCGGCGCCGAAGCCGTTGTCGATGTTGACCGTGACGATGCCCGGCGCGCAGCTCGCGAGCGCAGAGGACAAGGCCGCCTTGCCCCCCTCGGAGACGCCGTAACCGACCGAGGTCGGCACCGCGATGACCGGCGCGCGCACCAGCCCGGCCAGCACGGAGAACAGCGCCGCCTCCATCCCCGCCACGGCGATCAGCAGGGGAAAGCCGGCGATCTCGTCGAGCCGGTCTTGAAGCCGCCACAGGCCGGCCACGCCGAGATCCTCGTAGAGCACCGCGTCGAGACCCAGAAAGCGCGCCGCATGCAGCGCCTCGCGCGCGACGGGAAGATCGGAGGTGCCCGCCGTCACGATCCCGAGCCTCGGCGCGCCCGACGGCACTTCGGGCGCGGCAAGCGTGGCGGTGCGCGCCAGCGGGTCGATGTCGAGTGGCAGATCCGCGAGCGCCGCGATCTGCGGCGCGGTCAGCCGGGTCATGAGCAGGGCGCGGCCGCGCTCGTGATGCGCCTCGACGATGGCGCGCAGCTGTTCGACCGTCTTGGACTGGGCGAAGACGACCTCGGGGACGCCGGTCCGGGCACCGCGCTCCCAGTCTATGACCGTGTGCGGCGGGCTCATCGGCCCCCCCGCGCGACGAAGGCGCTGCCGCGCCGGTAGGGCGCCACCCCGGCCCAGCTCCGTCC
>NZ_JAMYXC010000294.1 GCF_024159025.1 Limimaricola litoreus | reverse complement strand
TGCTGCGCGGGCCGCGGATCGCGCGGCTCTTCGGTGACAGCGAGGTGCTGGTCGAGGCCGCGCATCTGGCCCCGCAGGGTGGCATCCGGCGCGGGGGCCCGGCCCGGATCACCAGCTTCGGGCTGGTGCTGCCGCGCGCCGAGCTGATCTGGGCCGAGGGGGCGGTCGTGGAAAGCCTGACGCCGCTAGGCACCGCCCCGGCACGGCGCTGTCTCGGCTGGCATGAGGCCGCGTGGCTGCGCGCCGATCAGGGGTTTGGGACGGTCAGGCCGCTGGGCACCGCGCCCGGCACGCCCAGCCGCCCGGCCGCCGCCACCGGATCGCTCAGCGCCTCCAGAAACGCCACGAGCGCGTCGATCTCCTCTTCCGTCAGCGCCACGGGCGGCGCGGTGACCGCCGCGCCGATCGCGCCCGCTTCCTCCGCATCGTCGAGAATGCGCCAATCGGCCACCTCCATGCGCGGCAGAACCGCCTGCGCCCGGTCATAGCGGGCCATGGTCGCCACCGGGTCGAGGTGATCCGCGACGAAGCCGCGCAGCGTGGCATGGCTGCCCGCGTGGCCATAGGGCGCGGTCAGCGCGACGTTGCGCAGCGAGGGCGTGCGAAAGGCGTGCAGATCCTCCGCCCGCCCGGTGACGCGAAACCGTCCCTCGTCGCGCGCGTGGCTCTCAAAGCGCGCGGCCTTGCCCGGGCCGATCTGCGGCGCGCCCATGGCGTGAAAGCCGTGATCGGTCAGGAAAGGCCCCGAATGGCAGTCCGCGCAGCCCGCCGCGCCGTAGAACAGCCCGAGCCCCTCCTCGGCCTCGGGCGAAAGCGGCGTGTCCTCGCGCAGCCGCGCGTCGAAGGGGCTGGTGTCGGAACGGAACTCGAAGGTGATGAAGGCGGCGATGGCGTTGGAGATGTCGGTAAAGCCGATCTCCTGTGGCGCGAGGCCGTAGACCGCCTCGAACCGCTCGGCATAGTCGGGAAGTGCGGCGACGCGCTGCGCGATCAGCTCCCACGCCCCGCCCGGCCCGGTGAGCCGCCCCTGCCGCACCGCCTGCGCCACCTCGTTCTCGCTGTAATGCCCGGCCATCTCGTCGGGGCTGAGCACCGGGAACATCGTCTGCGCCGAGAGCATGGAGGCGAAGCCCGCGACCATGTCGGCGTCGAGCGGGGTGCGCAGCCCCCCCGGCGCCGAAGCGTCGCGCTCCACGCGCCCGTCGTGGAACATCGAGACATACTCATGCGCGCCGACGTTCCACAGCGCCTGGCTGTTGCGCGGCACGCGCTGTTCGGGCGGGTTCTCGGGGTCGATGGCGCGTGCGGGGCCGAGACCGTGACCCCCATCGCCCAAGGGCAGCGACAGCCCGTCCGATGTGCCGAATTCCGGGTGGTGGCAGGTGGCGCAGGCGACCTCGCGGTTGCCCGACAGGATCGGATCGTAGAACAGCAGCTGGCCCAGCGCTGCCTCCGCTACGTCCACCGCGGGCCATGCCGCATCGTCGAGCGGCGCGGGCAGGTCTTCTGCAATAGCCGCGCCTGGCCAGCACAGCACCGCCCATGCGGCAATGCGGATCGTCACCTGTCTCATCCGGTCTCCCTCTCCCGTGCATGAAGGTGCCGCAGCTTGGGGGGCGGCGCAATGAGGCCCGCGCCATGCGTGGCATGATGACACCGCTGCGCCATGCGCGGCGCAATGACGCAGACAGCATTTGACGCAGCCCGGACACCGCACTAGAACAAAGCAAGAACACTGATTTGCAGAGAGAACCCGTGACGTGGTCGCCCCCCGCTTCATGCCCCGCCCCTTCGAAAGCACCGCGCAGCCCCGCGGCGCTGCGCCAACCCACCCTGTCGGAGATCTTTCCCGAAACGGCCCCCGATGCCGCCGCCCCCGCCTTTGCGCTGGCGCATCTCGATGCCGCCAGGGGGCCGGTGTTGTGGATACAGGACCGGCTGTCGCGGCGCGAGACGGGGCGCCCCTTTCCCCCGGGGCTTGGGAGCTGCGAGGTGCTGCATCTTCAGGTCTCGCGCGCCATCGACGTGCTTTGGGCCATGGAGCAGGGGCTGGGCTGCCCCGCCCTGGGCGGGGTGATCGGCGAGGTCTGGGGCACGGCCCCCGCGCTCGACTTCACCGCAACCAAGCGCCTGGCGCTGCGCTCGGAGGCGCATGGCGTGCCCGCATGGCTCATCCGCCGCGCCACCCCGCCCGAGCTGAGCGCCGCACGAGAGAGATGGCGCCTGGGCGCCCTGCCCGCGCGGCCCGTGCCGGACGATCCGCGCGCGCCGGGTGCGCCGCTGTGGAATGCCGAACTGTTTCGCGCCCGCTGGCGTGCGCCGGGGCGCTGGGTGGCCGGGCATGACCCGCAAGGCAGGGATCTCGTCTTCGACCATGCCGTCGGCATGGAGGCGGCAGAGGCGGCGCGCGCCACGGCCTGAACCGCGCGCTTGGCGGCCAATGTCGAGCCATGCGTATTTGGAGAAAGATGAACCCAAGGGCGCGCTCGTGGACCCGGCGGTTCCCTGGGGGGAACCCTGCGGGGCATTGCCGCGCGCCGGATGGGGCATGGCCCCGCCCGAGCAAGGCGGGCGACGACGATGAGCGGCGGGGACAAGCTGCCCGTCCTCGCCTTTCCCGCGCCCTCGACACCCCGGCCCCGCGCCGCCGATCCGCGCCAGCTCGCGCGGGCAGCCGAAGCGTTGCGGCAGGCCATCGAAGGCAAGGCGGAGTTCGGACGGCCAGAGGAGGGGCCGCCGGACCTCGGCGCATCCATGCCAGAGGAAAGCTTTACCCCCGTGGGCATTCCCCGGGGGCATTCTCCGCGCGCAAAGGCGCAGAACGGTCTGCCCGGCATCTCGCGCATCGGCGCACCCGCCGACACCGCCGCGCGGCGCATCCTGTCGCTGCACCTGCCGCATTTCGCCATCGAACGCTGGCAGCTGCAGGCCGCGCGCGGTGGCGAGACGCTGCCCGAGGGCACGCCGTTGGCGCTGGCGCTCGAAGGGCCGCACGGGCCGGTGATCCACGCGGTGAACGGGGCCGCGCGCGCCATGGGGCTCGGCCCCGGCGCGCGGGTGGTCGACATGCGCGCGATCTGCCCCGATCTGCGCACCGCCTTCGCCGATCCGCGCGCCGATGCCGCCGCCCTGCAGCGGCTCATGCTCTGGGCCCGGCGCTGGTGCCCGTGGACGGCGGTGGACGGGGCGGATGCGCTGGTCATGGACATCACCGGCGCGGACCATCTCTGGGGCGGGGAAGCAATGATGCTGGAAGATATCGAGACGCGCCTTGCAAGCCTCGGCCTCACCATGCGCGCCGCCATTGCGCCGACGCGCGGCGCGGCCTGGGCGCTGGCGCGGTTCGGCGCGCCGCATGCGATCTGCGGGGCGGAAGATCTCGCAAGCCGCACCGATCCCCTGCCCGCCACGGCCCTCAGGCTCGATCCGGCGACGGTGCAGCTGCTCGACCGGCTGGGCCTTTCGACCATCGGCGCGCTGCGCGCCGTGCCGCGGCTTTCGCTCGCGCGGCGGTTTCGCGCAACCGCAGCCGAGGCCGATCCGCTCCTGCGCCTCGATCAGCTCTCGGGGCGCAGGCCTGAGCCGGTCGACAGCCCCGACGATCCGCCGCGCTTTGCCGTGCAGGCCCGCCTGGCTGAACCGGTGATCGACCCGGTGCCGCATCTTCCCGCGCTGGCCGAGGCGCTTTGCACTGCCTTGGTGGCAGCGGGCTTCGGCGCGCGCCGCCTCGCGCTGGCGCTGTATCGCACCGATGGCGAGGTGGCGCAGGCGCAGGCCGCCACCTCCCAGCCCTCGCATGACGCGGCCCACATGGTGCGGCTGTTCGAGGGGCGGCTCGACGGGCTCGATCCGGGCTTCGGCTTCGACCTGATCACGCTGGCCGCGCTGGTGGCCGAAGCGCTGCCTCCCCGCCAGCGCCACCTCGATGGCGCGACCGAGGGCGCGGAGGATCTCGCACGGCTGATCGACCGGCTTTCGGCCCGCTTCGGCGTGCGCGCCCTGACCCGGCCCCGCCCCGCGCCGAGCCACATCCCCGAGCGCCAGACGCTCTGGCTTCCGGCGCTGCACGTGTCGCCGCACCGCTTTG
>NZ_JAMYXC010000175.1 GCF_024159025.1 Limimaricola litoreus | reverse complement strand
CCCGCGCGCCTGTTCGGCACGTACACCGCACGCACCCCCGCCGCCTCGGGCGGCATCTGGGACCGTGCCGCCGCGGTCCAGACCTTCGACACCGCCTTGCGCGCGCAGGACGCGCGGGCCGTGGCCGAGGCCCTGCCCTCTGCCTGGACGGCGATGCACGCGGCCCGGCTGCAAGCCGCCTTCGCGCAGCACTACGCCACCGATCTCTCTACGCTGGACCTGCCCGACACGGTCGCCGGCATCGCGTTGGAGGTGGCGCTTCTCGGACCCGATTACGAGGCCGTCCCGCTGGAGCCGGGCGCAGCGGTCGAGAACGCGGGCCTTGCCGCGGCGCTCGCGCGTGGCTTGGACGAGCCGCCCTTCGGCCCGCCACCCGAGGAGCCGATGGCGCTGGCGCTGCTCGACGGCTTTTCGGACCGTGCACCGCCCGAAAGCCTCGCGCGCATGATCAAGGAGGACCGCCTCGGAGAGGTGATCCTGCGGGCGACCCTTCTCATCGATCAGGGCCGCGGCGGCGACACCGGCGCCCTGACCGAGGGGCTGGCTGCGCTCCGCGCGGTCGGAATGGAGGAGGTCGCGCGCCGCATCGCGCTGCAGGTGCTTTTGCTGGACAGCCCCGCATGAGCCGATCGCAGGCCGCGACCATGCCGATGCCGCACTGGATTTCGGCTTTTCTCGAAGCGCAGGCGGCCGAGCTCGACGCGGCGCGCAACACGCTGCTCGCCTATGGGCGCGACCTGAACGCCTTTGCCGGGTGGCTGGCGCACCGGGACCGCCATTTCGCCGATGCGACACAGGAGGATGTCGAAAGCTACCTCGTCTCCTGCGAAGCCGAGGGCTTGTCGGGCGCCACCCGCGCGCGGCGGCTTTCCTCGATCCGCCAGCTCTACCGCTTCGCCTTCGAGGAGGGCTGGCGCGAGGACAACCCGGCGATCCGGCTCAAGGGCCCCAGCCGTGCGCGCCGCCTGCCCGGCACGCTCTCGCGCGAGGAGGTCGAGGCGCTGCTGGAGGCGGCCCGCAGTCATCCGCGCGACCCCTTGCGCGCCACCTGTCTGATGGAACTGCTCTACGCCACGGGGCTGCGCGTGTCGGAGCTGGTCAGCCTGCCGGTCGCCTCGCTGCGCGGCGATCCCGAAATGCTGCTGGTGCTCGGCAAGGGCGGACGCGAACGCATGGTGCCCTTGTCGCGCCCGGCCCGCGCCGCGGCCGCCGCATGGCTGGCCCGGCGCGATGCCATGCAGGCGGCACAGATCGCCGCCGGCAAGCCCGAATCGCGTTTTCTCTTTCCCGCGCGCGGGCGGGACGGCCACCTGACCCGGCAGAGCTTCTTCGTCATGGTCAAGGAGCTGGCCGCGCGCGCCGGGATCTCGCCCGACCAGGTGACGCCGCACGTGCTGCGCCACGCCTTCGCGAGCCACCTGCTCGCCGGCGGCGCCGACCTGCGGGCGATTCAGGCGCTGCTCGGCCATGCCGATCTTTCGACCACCGAGATCTATATCCATGTGCAAAGCGAGCGCCTGAGCGCCCTGGTGCATGAGCATCACCCCCTCGCCCGCGCCAGACCACGCGACAAGGGTTGATCGACGCCGCCCCGCCCCATACCTCGGCAGGGCCCAACTTGCGAAGGACCACATGGAAACCGCCCTCGACGCCGCCTTCTGGATCACCAGCATCGCGATCCTCCTCCTCTTGGTGGCTTCGGCCTTCTTTTCCGGCTCAGAGACGGCGCTGACCGCCGCCTCGCGCGGCAAGCTGCGCGCCGGGGCCGATCGCGGCTCCAAGGGGGCGGCTCTGGCGCTCGATCTCACCGACGACAACGAACGCCTGATCGGCTCGGTGCTCTTGGGCAACAACGTCGTCAACATCCTCGCGACGTCGCTCGCGACCGCCCTGCTCACCCGCGTCTTCGGCGAGGGGGGCGTGGCGGTGGCGACGCTGGTCATGACGCTCCTGGTGCTTATCTTTGCCGAGGTGCTGCCCAAGACCTACGCGATCACCAATGCCGAAACGATGGCCAGCCGGGTGGCGCGGCCGATCCGCCTGGTCGTGCTGATTTTCGCGCCGGTCGTCTCGGCGGTACAGGTGCTGGTGCGCGGGATCCTGCGGCTGTTCGGCGTGCGCACCGACCCCGATACCGCGATCCTCGCGGTGCGCGAGGAGATCGCCGGTGCGCTGTCTCTCGGCCATGAAGAGGGCGTGGTCGACCGCGAGGACCGCGACCGCATCCTCGGCGCGCTCGATCTGGGCGATCGCACGGTCGAGGAGGTGATGCTGCACCGCTCGAACATCGCGATGATCGACGCCGGCCGTCCCGCGACCGAGATCCTGTCGCTGTGCCTCGACAGCCCGCACACCCGGCTGCCGCTCTACCGCGACGAGCCCGAGAACATCGTCGGCATCCTGCACGCCAAGGACCTGCTGCGCGCCATGCACAAGATGATGGGCGACGGGGCGGTGGAAACGGCGGAGCTGGAGAACTTCGACATCATGGATGTCGCGATGACGCCCTATTTCATTCCCGAGACCACGACGCTCGACGACCAGATGCGGCAGTTCCTCAAGCGGCACACGCATTTCGCGCTGGTGGTCGACGAATACGGTGCGCTGCGCGGACTGATCACGCTCGAGGACATCCTCGAGGAGATCGTCGGCGAGATCTCGGATGAGTTCGACGCCGAGCGCGAGGAGCCGATCGCGATGACCGAGGACGGCGCCTATGTCATCGACGGCTCGATGACGATCCGCGATCTCAACCGGCGGCAGGACTGGAACCTGCCCGACGAGGAGGCCAACACCATCGCCGGCCTGGTCATCCACGAGGCGCAGATGATCCCCACCGAGGGGCAGGTGTTCAGCTTTCACGGCTTCCGTTTCGAAGTCATCGCCAAGGAAGAGAACCGGATCGCGACGCTGCGGATCCGCCCGCTCGACACGGCCTGATCGCAGGTTTCACAACCGGCATGACCTCGCAGTGCCAAGGGGCCGGTCTTTCTTGCGAAAGGCCGGCCCCGATGTCTTTCCAGCTCAAGTGCAAATTCAGGCGGCGCCGAGTTGCGATTCCGCGCGGGGCTTGCGGCGCAGCATCCTGACCTTCTGAACCGTCTCGCTGCCGTCTCGCTCATCCCGCTCGTGCGACAGGCGATACCATGTGCCGTCGTCCGACAGGTAGGTCGAGGCGCAGCGGGCCCGCAACGGCGTCGAGCAGCAGTTGCGCCATGCCACGATGTCATAGCTCAGCAGGACGGTGTCGCCCTCCTGCTGCAAGGTCTGACCGGTCATTTCGATCGCCTCCCATTGCCGCGCCGGGCGCAGCCCCCGCAAGGCGGCATCACGATCCTGGAGATCGGCCGGATACAGAATCACCAGCTCCCCTCCCGCATCGAGTCGGCGCTGGTAGAACTCCGCGCCATCGAACCAATGTCGTTTTTCGAGCGTCCAGAGCGTTTCAGCCAGCGGCGCCATTCGGTTCCTCCCGTGCATCATTATCTGTCCTCCCGTGGCACAAACGTTACAGGACTGTTTCCGTTCCGTCAGCAAAGCTTTCCTCAGGGTTTTGTATAAAATCGTACATATTACCGGGGCGTGAATCGCCTCTCCCGGCAGAGGCGGCCGGGAGACACGGCAACGGAAATCGCGGCACGCGCGCCGAAACGGCAGGGTTTCGTAAAGGGTTTGATGGCATGATGAAGATGTCGGGCAATGGGCCCGGCGACCTCCCTGTCAGACTTGCCGCGCCTTCGGGCGCGGTTTTTTTGTGGGTTATCCTTGCAGTTTCGGGGGTTACCGGTTGACGTCGGGGCGGCCCTCGCCTAGCTTCCGGGCAATTAGTCGGCCAAGTCCGACAGGGAGACACGGGAAAGGGGGCCGCCACGCGGCCCCCTTTCTCCGTCTCCCCCCTCGCGCTTTCACGCCTGACAGCTGGCGCGGGCCGTGATAGATCCGCGCCGACACTGAAAAACGGGATGCCAAATGCCGAAACGACTGACCCTTCTGGCCAGCGCCGCCCTGCTGGCCCTCACTGCCCCGCTTGCCGCGCAGGAGACCGCCGCGCCGGACGCGCCCGCGGAGACCGCCGCGCCCGCGGCCCCC
>NZ_JAMYXC010000085.1 GCF_024159025.1 Limimaricola litoreus | reverse complement strand
AGGCGCAGGCGGTGCTGCGCGAGCAGGCGCTGACCCGGCAGCGCGGGCTGCAGGAGCGGGGCATCGGCACGGCGCCCGAGCTGGAGGCAGCGGAGCTTTCGGCCTCTTCGGCGGCGCAGGCGGTGCTGACCCGCAGGCAGGCCATCGCCCAGGCCGAAACCCGCATCGATCAGGCCGCGACGCGCCGTGCGCGCGCCGACATCGCCGTCGCCGAGGCCGAGCGCGACCTTGCCAACACCCGCATCACCGCGCCGTTCGACGGGCAGCTCACAGAGGTCGCCATCAGCCCCGGCAGCCGGGTCACCGCCAATGAACAGCTTGCGGTGCTGGTCGATCCCGACGCGCTGGAGGTGGCCTTCCGCATCTCGGCCACGCAATACGCCCGGCTTCTGGGCGGCACGGGGCGCATCGCGGGCGCGCCGGTCAGCGTGCGGCTCGATGTCGACGGGCTGCCTTTGACCGGTGCGGGGCGCGTGGTGCGCGAGGCGGCGGTGGTGGCGCAGGGGCAGACGGGTCGGCTGATCTACGCCGCGCTCGACCGTGCGCCCGGGCTCAGGCCCGGCGATTTCGTCACCGTCATCGTCACCGAGCCGCCCCTCGACGACGTGGCCGCCATCCCGGCGGCGGCGCTCGGGGCGGACGGCACGGTGCTGGTGATCGGGCCCGAGGACCGACTCGAAAGCGTCGCGGTCGAGCTGCTGCGCACCCAGGGCGACGCGGTGCTGATCGCGGCGGGGGATCTCGCGGGGCGCGAGATCGTGGCCCGGCGCACGCCGCTTCTGGGCGCGGGGATCAAGGTGCGACGGCTAGGCGACACCCCCGCCGATCCGGGTGCCGATCCGGAGACCGCGCCTCAGATGATTGCGCTCGACGACGCGCGGCGGGCCCGGCTCATGGCCTTTGTCGAGGCGAGCGACCGGATGCCCGCCGAGGCGCGCGCGCGGCTGATCAAGCAGCTCGAGGCCGAGGAGGTCCCGGCAGAGGTCGTCGACCGGCTCGAAGGGCGGATGGGCGGATGAGGGACGAGGCGCATCTGTCGCGCAGCCTGGGCGGGCTGCTGTCCTATTTCACCCGGCATCGCACCGCCGCGAACCTCGTGCTCGTGGTGATGCTGGCGCTGGGGCTGATGGCGATGCCACGCATCCGGGCGCAGTTCTTTCCCGACACGGTGAGCGACAGCCTGAGCGTCTCGGTCACGTGGAGCGGCGCAGGCGCGGCGGATGTCGACCGCGCGGTGGTGCAGGTGTTGGAGCCCGCGATGCTGGCGGTCGAGGGCGTCACCGCTTCGGAGGCGCGGTCGAGCGAGGGGCGCGCCTCGATCAGCGTCGAATTCGAGCCCGGCACCGACATGGCCGAAGCCGAGGACATGATGCAATCCGCGATCGACGCGGTAACCGGCCTGCCCGAGGGCGCGGAGGAGCCCGAATTCCGGCGCGGCAGCTGGTCCGACCGGGTCACCGATATCGTCATCTCCGGCCCCGTGGGGGTCGATCAGCTCGCGCTTTATGCCGATGAGCTGTCGACCCGGCTCTTTGCGCGCGGCGTCACCCGCACCAGCGTGCTCGGCGTCGCAGCACCACAGTTGGTGGTCGAGGTGCCCTCGATCGCGCTCATTCGCCACGACATCGGGCTGAGCGACATTGCCGCCGCGATCGGCACTCAGGTCACCACCGATCCGGCGGGCGACGTGGCCGGCGCGCAGCGCGTGCGCACCGGGACCGAGAAACGCACGGCCGAGGAGGTGGCGGGCGTTGTGCTGCGCCGCGAGGCGGATGGGACGACGCTGACGGTGGGCGATGTGGCGCGGGTGACGCGGCTCGGCGCGGACCGCGACCGCGCCTATTTCATCGGTGACAACCCGGCCGTGCAGCTGCGCGTCAGCCGCAGCGAAAAGGGCGACGCCATCGCCCTGCAGCAGACCGCCGCCGAGGTCGCGCGCGAGCTGGAGGCGACCCTGCCCGCGGGCACGACGATAGAGCTCACCAATTCCACCGCCGACGCCATCTCGGGGCGGCTGGCGCTCTTGCTCGACAACGGGCTCATCGGCCTCGCCCTCGTGGTGGTACTGCTCTTTTTGTTTCTCAACGCGCGCACCGCCTTTTGGGTGGCCGCGGGCATCCCGGTGGCGATGTCGGCGGCGGTGGCCCTGATGTATTTCGGCGGGCTCACGCTCAACATGATCTCGCTCTTCGCGCTGATCCTGACGCTGGGCATCGTCGTCGATGACGCCATCGTGGTGGGCGAGCATGCCGATTTCCGCGCCCGGCGGCTGGGTGAGCCGCCCGTGGTCGCCGCAGAGCGCGCGGCGGGGCGGATGTTCTACCCGGTGCTTTCGGCCACGGTGACCACGATCATCGCCTTCTTCGGCCTCGTCATCATCGGCGGGCGCTTCGGCGACCTGATCTCCGACATTCCCTTCACGGTGATCGCGGTGCTGGCCGCCTCTCTGGTAGAATGCTTCATCATCCTGCCCAACCACCTGAGCCATTCGATCCGGCTCGGCCACCGCCGCCCGTGGTACGACTGGCCCAGCCACGTGGTGAACCTCGGCTTCGCGTGGCTGCGCGACAGGCTGTTCCGCCCGCTGATGCGGCTGGTGGTCCGGGCGCGCTACCCGGTGCTGGCGCTGGCGCTTCTGGCGCTGGCCTCGCAGGCGGCGCTGTTCATGCGCGGCGATGTGCAGTGGCGGTTCTTCTCGGCGCCCGAGCAGGGTTCGGTCACCGGCAATTTCGCCATGCTGCCGGGTGCGACGCGCGAGGACGGGCGCGCGGTGATGGGCGAGCTGCAGCGCACCGCGCGGGCGATCGCCGACGAACTGGAGGCCGAGCACGGGCGCGATCCGATCACCTTCATGATCGCTCAGATCGGCGGCACCGCCGGGCGCGGGCTGTCTGGCGTCGAGACTAAGGAGCCATGGCAGCTCGGCGCGATCACCGTGAGCCTGATCGACGCCGACCTGCGCCCCTATTCCTCGCGCGAATTCACCTCGATGCTGCAAGAGCGCGCGAGCCGGAACCCGCTGGTCGAGACCATCAGCTTTCGCAGCTGGGGCTCGGGGCCGGGCGGCGACGCGATCGACGTTCAGATCTCGGGCGCGGAGCCCGGGGTGCTGAAATCCGCCGCCGAGGCGCTCAAGACCCGATTGGCGCAATTCCCGGAAGTGACCGGCCTCGAAGACACGCTGGCCTATGACAAGGAAGAGCTGGTGCTCGAACTGACCCCGCGCGGCGAGGCGCTTGGCCTTTCGATCGAGGCGCTGGGTGCGACGCTGCGCGACCGGCTTTCGGGCATAGAGGCGGCGCGCTTTCCCGAAAACGGTCGCACCGCGACCATCAGGGTCGAGCTGCCCGAGGCCGAGCTGACGGCGGATTTCCTGTCGCGCACGCTCATCCGCACGGCGGCGGGCGATCACGTGCCGCTGGCCGATATCGTCACCGTGTCCCGCTCGACCGGGTTTTCAACCCTTAGGCGCGAGAACGGGATCCTGCTCATTTCGGTCACCGGCGGCATGGATGACGGCGATCCTGCGCGCGCCGCCGAGATCAACCGCAGCATCGCCGAGGACATCCTGCCCGAGATCGAGAGCCGGTTCGGCGTCTCGACCGCGCTGTCGGGACTGGCCGAGCAGGAGCGCGCCTTTCTCTCGGACGCGAGGCTCGGCCTCTATCTCGTGCTGATCGGCATCTACCTCACGCTGGCCTGGATCTTCGCGAGTTGGACCCGGCCGCTCGTGGTGATGGCGATCATCCCCTTCGGGCTGGTCGGCACGATTTACGGCCATGTCGCATGGGGGGTGCCACTGTCGCTCTTCTCGGTGGTCGGGCTGATCGGGATGACCGGGATCATCATCAACGATTCCATCGTTCTGGTGACCACGATCGACGATCATGCGCAGAGCCGGGGCCTCACCCCCGCCATCGTCGATGGTGCTGCGGACCGGCTGCGCCCCGTTTTCCTGACCACTGCCACCACCGTGCTGGGGCTGGCGCCGCTGCTTTACGAGGGCTCGATCCAGGCGGAATTCCTCAAGCCGACGGTGATCACGCTGGTCTATGGCCTGGGCTTCGGCATGTTCCTCGTGCTGCTGGTGGTGCCGGCGCTGATCGCGGTGCAGGCCGATCTGGGCCGGGCCACCCGCGCGCTGCGCC
>NZ_JAMYXC010000237.1 GCF_024159025.1 Limimaricola litoreus | reverse complement strand
CACCGAAGCCGCCGCCGAGCTGGAGCTGCGGCAATATTACGAGACGGTTCACCCGAAAGGGCAGGAGGTGATGCTTGGCTGACGAGATCGACCTGATCCTGCTGCCCGAGGCGCTGTTCGACGGCGAGGCGCTCGGGCTGGGCGGCGAGTTGGGGCGCATCTTTCCGGGGCAGCGCGCCTCGGTCATCCTGCTCACCCATGAGCTGGAGGCGTGCGGGACCATCGTCGATGGGCAGCTGCCCGGTGGGGGCAGGGCGTCGGGCCGCTCGGGGGCCTAACCGGATCGGTCGAGGCGCTCGGCCAGGAAATCCAGCAGCAGCCTGACCTTGGACGATAGATGCCTGTTCGGCGGATATACCGCCCAGACGCCTTCTTCCGGCGGCTGGAACTCTTCCAGAACCGCCACGAGTTTCTCTTCGGCCACGGCGGTGCGCAGGTAGTAGTCCGGCAGTTGCACCAACCCCACCCCTCTGACGGCCGCGTCGAGCAGGCTCCAGCCGCTGTTGCACCGCAGGCTTCCGTGAACCCGCAGCTGCCGCAAGCGTTTGTTTTGCCGAAACCGCCAATGGTCCAGCGTGCCTTGCAGGCAGTTGTGGTGCGACAGGTCGCCGGGTTGCTGCGGCGTTCCCCGGCAGGCGAGATAGGCGGGGCTGGCGCAGACATGCAGCGTCCGGGCCGCAAGGCGCGTGGCGATGAGGCTCGAATCCTGGAGCGTTCCGAGCCGGATCGCCAGGTCGTAGCCCTCCGCCACCAGATCGATCTTCTGATTGGTCAGCGTCAGCGTCACCTCGAGCGCGGGATGCCGCGTGAGAAACTCGTTGACCAACGGACCGATGGCGCTTTCGCCGAAGGTGACGGGGGCGGTGAGGGACAATCGCCCGGCCGGCGCGGCGTTGATCCGGGTCACCGCGCGCTCGGCCTCGGCCAGCCCGTCGAGCACGGGCCGGATATGGGCGTGGTAGGTTTCTCCCTGCTCGGTCAGGGAAACGCTGCGCGTCGTCCGGTGCAGGAGCTTCACGCCCAGCCGGGCCTCCAGCGCGCTGACCCGGCGGCTGACCTGCGCGGTCGAGATGCCGAGCCGGGCGGCGGCCCGGGTGAAGCTCAGCGTGCGGGCCACGGCCGCGAACTCCCCGACCCCTTCCCAATCCTGCATCGCCTCCCCTCCGATCTTTGCGCCTGTGCAATGGTGTTTTCCCGAACCGGCGATTAACGCGCCCGGTGAATTAATGTAAGTGCGCTCCAAGCCGCGCATCGCCGCGATTTTCCGATCCGCCAAGACAGGAGCGCCAGACCATGGCAGAGACCATCACTTGCAAGGCCGCGGTCGCCTGGGCCGCAGGGGAGCCGCTTTCAATCGAGGAGATCGAGGTGGCACCGCCCAAGGCGGGCGAGGTGCGAGTGCGCATCATCGCCACCGGCGTCTGCCACACCGATGCCTTCACCCTCTCGGGCGACGATCCCGAGGGGATCTTTCCTTCGGTGCTGGGCCATGAGGGCGGCGGCATCGTCGAATCCATCGGCGAGGGCGTCACCAGCGTCGCGGTGGGCGATCACGTGATCCCGCTCTACACGCCCGAATGCGGCGAGTGCAAATTCTGCCGTTCGGGCAAGACCAACCTGTGCCAGAAGATCCGCGAGACGCAGGGCAAGGGTTTGATGCCCGACGGCACGACGCGGTTTTCCAAGGACGGCCGGTCGATCCATCACTACATGGGCTGCTCGACCTTTTCGGAATACACGGTCCTGCCCGAGATCTCGCTCGCCAAGGTCAACCCCGAGGCGCCGCTCGAAGAGGTCTGCCTGCTGGGCTGCGGCGTCACCACCGGCATGGGCGCCGTGATGAACACCGCCAAGGTCGAGGAGGGCGCGACGGTCGCGATCTTCGGGCTCGGCGGCATCGGCCTGTCGGCGATCATCGGCGCGACCATGGCCAAGGCGGGCCGGATCATCGCCATCGACATCAACGAGAGCAAGTTCGAGCTGGCGCGCCAGCTCGGCGCCACCGACTGCGTGAACCCCAAGGATCACGACAAGCCGATCCAGGAGGTCATCGTCGAGATGACGGATGGCGGCGTCGATTACTCCTTCGAGTGCATCGGCAACGTCAACGTCATGCGCTCGGCGCTGGAATGCTGCCACAAGGGCTGGGGCGAGAGCGTGGTGATCGGCGTCGCCGGCGCGGGTCAGGAGATTTCGACCCGTCCGTTCCAGCTCGTCACCGGCCGGGTCTGGCGCGGATCGGCCTTCGGCGGCGTCAAGGGCCGCTCGGAGCTGCCCGATTACGTGGAGCGCTATCTCGCGGGCGAGTTCAAGCTGAGCGATTTCATCACCCACACCATGCCGCTCGAGCAGATCAACGAGGCGTTCGAGCTGATGCATGAGGGCAAGAGCATCCGCAGCGTGATCCATTACGCCGCATGAAGCAGGGCCCGCGCGACTGGGTGTCGCGCGGGCCGTCATCGGCGGAATGACGGCTTGAGTCTCGCTGGCCGGAACCTGCCGCCGGGGCGGTGCGGCACACCGGGTGTCATCGCTCTTCTCCAACGATAAACACCTTCCCCCTTTTCCTGTGAGAACCCGGGGGTATGGGCATTGGTTCGGGGCTGCCGTCGCGCCCTACCAGCCGCCGAACCGGTGCCAGACCTTCGGCGCGCCGCCCGCGGCGGGCAGGAGATGGTAGCGATCATGCTGCGCGGCGGTCGCGCAGGCGTGGTTGGGGAGAATGCGCAGGCGGGTGCCTATGGGCAGGTCCGGCAGCGCCGCATCCGCGCCCGGACGCAACGAGACGACCCCGTGCTCCTGATTGGCGCTGCCGACGATCAGGCCGTCCAGGATCCGCCCCTCCGCGTCGCAAACGAGGCCATAGCCCTGATCCACGTCCTGCGCCGCTGTGCCGCGATCGCGTGACATCGCCATCCAACCGGCATCGATCATGATCCAGCCCTTGTCGCGCTGATGCCCGATGACGGTGGTCAGAACCGACAGCGCGATGTCCTCCGTCTCGCAGACCTCGATGCCCGCCATCACGAGATCGAAGAACATGTAGACGCCGGCGCGCAGCTCGGTGACGCCCGTCAGGTCGCGCGCGGCATGGGCGGTCGGCGTCGATCCGACGCTGACGGCGGGGCAGGGCAGCCCGTCCCGGCGCAGGACCTCGGCCGCCGCGACGACCGCGCGGCGTTCGCGCTCGGCGAACTCGGCATGGGCGGCTTCGCCGCGCACGCCGTAGCTGTCGCCCGCATGGGTCATCACGCCGCGCAGGCATTCCGCGCCGTACAGGATGCGCCCGATCTCGATCAGCGCCGGATCCTCGGCGCGGCGTCCGCCGCGATGGCCGTCGCTGTCGATTTCGATCAGCGCCGGCACCCGCGCCTCGGCCACGGCCTTTGCCTGCTCGGGGCTGTCGAGGATGACGGTGAGATCGCAGCCCCCCTCGCGCAAGGCCTGCACGCGGGCAAGCTTCTGCGGGGCGATCCCGACGGCATAGAGAATGTCGCCGTGGCCGGCGGCGTGGAACGCCTCCGCCTCGGCCAGGGTGGAGACGGTGATCGGGCCGGGCATGTCGCCGCCGAGACGGCGCGCGATCTCGATGCATTTGGCCGTCTTCAGATGCGGTCTCAGGGACACGCCCAACGCGCGGGCCCGGGCCGCGAGCCGTTCGATGTTGCGGGTCATCTTTCCTTCGTCGAGCAGCAAGGCGGGCGTCGCAAGATCTTCGATGCGGGTCGGGTCGGTTGTCACGAAGCGATCTTTCCTGTCGGCTGGTCTGCAAATCGGGATGGTCGTCGGGTCCACGACATCGGAGCATGATCCTCTCCGGCAAGCGGGTCCAGCCGGGATCGCCGAGAAACCCGAGCGACTATCCCGTCTTGGCGCTGGTCCGGGCGACCGGTTCGGCGGTGGCGGCTTGGTATCGGGGGCATACCTCACAGCGCCATGCGCACCGGATCGCTGCGGCTCCCCTTCTAGGCGGCGGTCATCCCGAATATGGCCCTCTCGGCATTGGCTTCATATCGGTCGCGGTGCCGCAGCGCCGCGTCTGGCAGGGCAGTGATCGCACCGAGCACCGCATCTATCTCGTCCTCCGACATCATGGGCGACAGGTTGCAGCGCACGAAGCCGGGTTTGGCCAATTCTTCGCCCGAGAGGATCCGGGCGCGCAGCGCAGCGGACGCGGCCGCGTCGATGCCGAGCAGACGGTGCACGTAGGGCCCCGCGCAGGCGCAGCCGCCGCGCGCCTGCACGCCGAACA
>NZ_JAMYXC010000039.1 GCF_024159025.1 Limimaricola litoreus | reverse complement strand
CCGGCAGCCAGGGCGTGTCGCCCGGCAGGGTGATCACCCATGGCGCGCCGCGCGCCTGCGCCCAGCCCATCGCCGCCAGCACGCCCGCCAGCGGGCCGGGGTGCCCCGGCAGCGGATCGGGCACCACCTCAAGACCGAAGCGGGCAAAGCGCTCCGGATCGCCATTGGCATTGAGCGCAAGGGCGGGCAGCTGCGGCGCGACCCGGTCGATGACATGCGCAAGCAGCGGGCGGCCCGAAAGATCGCGCAGCCCCTTGTCGCCGCCGCCCATCCGGCGCGACAGCCCCCCTGCGAGGATCATGCCGGGCGGGGCGTCGAAGGGGGCGGTCATCGGCGGGGCTTTCCTTGGGGGGAGGCGTCAGCCGCCCAGCTGCCGCGCCACGGCGCGCCGCGCGTCGCGCAGGCTGTCGCTGTCGTTCTCGTTGTGCTCGGTGGTCACCACGCCGGGGAGCGCGCCGAAGCGGGCCATCAGCTTGTCGGGAAACCATGTCGTGCCGAGCGTCTCGAAGCCGGGCAGCTGGCCCAGAAGCTGCGAGATGGCGCGTGTGCAGAAGGCCTGCCGCACCGGCCCGGCCGAAAGCGCCAGCTCGAGCGCCGCCTCGGCGATGGAGCCGGGCACCTCGAGCCTTTGCTCGACCGTCACGTAGGAGGCGCGCGAGTGGTAGGAGACGTAGCTCTTCACCACCTGCGGCGTCATGCCGAACAGCACGTCGTTGCGCTCGGGGATCGACGGGTGGCCGTAGCTGCCCGCCGGGTCGAACAGCACCCTCTGGCTCGCATTGATCAGCAGCGCGCTATGCGCGCCATTGCCGGTGCCGAGGTTGTTGACCGTGTAGAGCGTCAGCGCGGGCGGCCCGGCATGGACGTAGCGTGCGTCCGCGATTGCCGCCTCGGGGGCCCAGACCGTCTCGCCGCCGGTGCCGCAGCCGGCGAGCGCCAGCGGCGCGGCCATGAGGAACGCGCGCCGCTGCATGGCTCAGGCGTTGACGAGAGCGAGCAGGATCAGCGCGACGATGATCGCGATGACGGTGCGGGTCGTCAGCTTGACGAAGCCCTCATAGGTGCGCTGCTGGTCGGTGATGTCCATGGTTCCGGGAACGTGGTGGTGCTGATCGTCGGCCATCGGAAACTCCTCGCATCTGGCGTATCGCGCCGGGGGTTAGCCCGAATCCCCGCGCTTGTCACGATGTCTCGGGCGCGGCATCTGGTCCGCGTGGCGCGTCGTCCTCCTGCCCGCCGCTTTCGGCCTCGTCCTCGAGTTCGCGCGCCAGCCGGAAGCCGATCCGCTCGGGCGGGGCCTCGGGGCGCGGACGGGGCAGGGCCCGCAGGATCACCGAAAGCTGGGTGACGTGCTGGATCAGCTGCGTCTTCGCACCCGCGGGATCCGTGCCATAGAAGGTCACGATATCGGGATCGAAATAGCCCATCCCCTGGATGCGCAGCACGCCCGAATGGCCGCCGGTCATCGCCATGGCGACCTCCTCGCCCGCCTCCAGCCCATCCTCGAACCGCTTGATGTAGTGGATCAGCCGCTCATAGGCCCAGCGCGCCGGGCTCTTGCCACCGGCGGGCTTGCGCAGCGCCGGTGGCAGCGCCTGCGGAGTCGCGTCCCCCGCCGTGTCCGCATGCACCTCGCGCAGCCGTGGCAGGGCCTCGGCCTCCAGCGCCTCGGCGGCGGTGGCGATGATGTCGTCGGCCATGGCGGTCCCTCCCTCGTATCCGGGGCTTCAGGGTGGCGCGGCCGGGGCCGTCGTCAAGCAGGCATCCGCCCCGAGTTGCACCGGCCCGCGCGACGCGTCATATACCGAGGGAACGCGCAATCGCAGGGGCCTTCGCATGACCATCTACCTCGAATTCGAGAAGCCGCTCGCCGAGATCGAAGGCCAGGCCGAGGAGCTGCGCGCGCTGGCCAGGCGCAGCCCGGAGATGGATGTCGAGAAGGAGGCCGCCGCGCTCGACCGCAAGAGCCAAGACATGCTGACGCAGCTTTACGGCAGCCTCAGCCCCTGGCGCAAATGCCAGGTCGCGCGCCATCCCGAGCGGCCGCATTGCAAGGATTACATCGAGCGGCTCTTCACCGAGTACACGCCGCTCGCGGGCGACCGCAACTTTGCCGACGATCACGCGGTGATGGGTGGGCTGGCGCGGCTCGACGGCCGCGCGGTGGTGGTGATCGGCCACGAGAAGGGCCACGACACCAAGAGCCGGATCGAACGCAACTTCGGCATGGCCCGGCCCGAGGGCTATCGCAAGGCGATCCGGCTGATGGATCTCGCGCATCGCTTCAAGCTGCCCGTCGTCACCCTCGTCGATACGCCCGGCGCCTATCCGGGCAAGGGGGCGGAGGAGCGCGGACAGTCCGAGGCGATCGCCCGCTCGACCGAGAAATGCCTGCAGATCGAGGTGCCGCTGGTGTCGGTGATCATCGGCGAGGGCGGCTCGGGCGGGGCGGTGGCCTTTGCCACGGCCAACCGTGTGGCGATGCTGGAGCATTCGATCTACTCGGTGATCTCGCCCGAGGGCTGCGCCTCGATCCTTTGGAAGGATGCCGAGAAGATGCGCGAGGCCGCCGAGGCGCTGCGGCTGACGGCGCAGGAGCTCAAGGAGCTGGGCGTCTGCGACCGGATCGTGGCCGAGCCGCTGGGCGGCGCGCATCGCGACGCCGATGCCGCGATCGACGCGGTGGGCCGGGAGATCGGCAAGATGCTCGACGAGCTGGGCGGCATGGATGCCCAAGCCGTGCGCGCCGACCGCCGCCGCAAGTATCTCGACCTCGGCTCGAAGGGGCTGGCCGCCTGATCGGCGCGCCGCCCCCGTTCATCTTTCTGCAAATACGCAAGTCCCACGGCCGGGCCGGGCGCTACCACATGGTGGTCTTCGCCCGCTCCGGCCAATCCGCATCATAGGCCGCGCCGTCGAAGCCGGCCCTGGCCTCCGCCACCATCTCACCGACGCTGGGCAGGCCCGCGCTGTCGTCGCCGCGGCTCCAGAGCCCGGCGCGCATCACCGCGCGGGCGCATTGCGGATAGGCCTCGGTCAGCCGCACCACGATCACCGAACGCGGATGCGTGTCCTCATGCGCGAATCGCGCCGTGATCTCCGGATCGTCGCTGAGCACGGCATGGCCGTTGACCCGCAGGATGCCGGGCGCCCCGACCACGAGAAACATCAGGCTCACCCGCCCGTCGCGCACGATGTTGCGCAGCGAATCCATGCGGTTGTTGCCGCGCCAGTCGGGCAGCAGCAGGGTGCGCTCGTCCATCACCTGCACCACGGGGCCATCGTCGCCGCGCGGGCTTGCATCGGTGCCCTCGGGGCCCACGGTGCTCAGCACGCAAAACCGCGACGCGCCGATCCAGGCCGTTTGCGCCGGTGTCAGCCGGTCGGTGACCTTGTCCAGCGCGGCGCCCGAGGGCTTGCGCGCATAGAGGGCTTCGAGCGCCTCGATGCTGTCGACGGTCTTCACGCGCCGTCCTTGACGGCGATGGGAAACCCGGCCTCGGCCATCAGCGCGTTGGAGCGCGGCTCGATCTCGGCTTCGAGCCGGGTCATGAACTCGGCCGCGGAGAGGCCCGGCGGGATCGCGGGGAGGAATTCGACCACGGCGGTGCCGGGGCGGCGCAGCACGCCGCGCCGGGGCCAGAACAGCCCGACGTTGCAGGCCACGGGCACGCAGGGCTGGTTCAGCTCGCGGTAGATCGCGGCGGTGCCGGTCTTGTAGGGCGCCGAGACGCCGGGCGCGAGGCGGGTGCCCTGCGGGTAGATGATGAGCTGGCCGGGGTCGTCGCGGCCCGAGCGCACCTCGATCATCATCTTCTTGATCGCCGCGCCGCGCTTGCCGCGATCGACCGGCACGCAGCCCATGCGCAGCGCGATCTGGCCCAGCACCGGCGCATAGACCAGCTCCTTCTTCATGATGAAGCGGCCGCGCGGCACGGAGCCGTAGATCATGATGATGTCGAGAAAGCTCTGGTGCTTGGCCGCGACCATCACCTCGCCCTCGGGCGGCGTGCCGCGCACCTCTGTCCTGAGCCCCAGAAGCACCCGCGCCAGCCAGCGCACGAAGCGGCACCAGGTGTGGGCGGCGGCGACGGCGCCGTCGCGGCTCATGATCGCCCAAGGGGTATAGGCGAGGCCGATCGGCAGCATCGCGGCGTAGATCAGCCCGCTGAACAGCAGGCTGCGCAGCCAGCGCCAGCCGTAGGCCAGCCCGCTCATGACTGCCGCTCCAGCATGCGCCGCGCGGCCGCGCGGGTGGCGGCAAAGGCCACGG
>NZ_JAMYXC010000001.1 GCF_024159025.1 Limimaricola litoreus | reverse complement strand
CGAAGCCCCGGCGGAAACCGCCCCCGCCGAGGCCCCGGCTCCGAACGCCGAGGCGCCCGCTGCCGACGCCGCCGAGCGTCCGGGCCAGCCCTATATCGCCGAGACCCACGGGGATTGGGCTCTGCGCTGCATGCGCGCGCCCGAGGGCGAAGCCGATCCCTGCCAGCTCTACCAGCTGCTCGAGGATGGCGAAGGCAACGCGGTGGCCGAAGTCAGCCTGCTGCCGCTTGGCGATGCGGCGCAGGCCGCCGCGGGGGTGACCGTGGTCGTCCCGCTCGAAACGCTGCTGACCGAGGCGCTGTCGCTGTCGATCGACGGTGGCGAGGCTGCGCGTTACCCGTTCAGCTTCTGCAACCCCGCCGGATGCGTGGCCCGCTTCGGCCTGTCCGATGCGCAGCTGGCCGCCTTCAAGCGGGGCCGCGCGGGCGAACTGCGCATCGTGCCTGCCGCCGCCCCCGACCGCGAGGTGAAGCTGGAGATGTCCCTCACCGGTTTCACCGCCGGCTTCGACGCGGTCAGCGCCACCGCCCAGTAAGGCCTTTGCTGAATGCACCAAGGAGGCGCGGCCGCGGGAACGGCCGCGCCCCTTTTTCGTCTTCGACGGCTCGCCTCAGGCCGCGCGCAACGCCAGCACCGCGTTGAGCCCGCCAAAGGCGAAAGCGTTCGAAAGAACCGCCGTCACCCTCGCCTCGCGCGCCACGTTCGGCACCACGTCGAGCGCGCATTCCGGATCAGGGGCCTCGAAGCCGATGGTCGGCGCGATCACGCCCTCGCGCAGCGCCATGAGGCATGCCAGAAGCTCCACCGCGCCGGTGCCGCCGATCAGGTGACCGTGCATCGACTTGGTCGATGAGATCATCAGGTCATCGGCAGCCGCGCCGAAGACATGTGCCACCGCGGCGCATTCGCTCTTGTCATTCGCCGCCGTGCCGGTGCCATGGGCATTGATGTAGCCCACCTCCCCCGGCGACAGACCCGCATCGCGCATCGCGATGCGCATCGCCCGTTCAGCTCCCTGCTTCGAGGGCATCACGATATCGGCGGCATCCGCCGTCATGCCGAAGCCCGACACCTCGGCGAGGATCTCGGCACCGCGCGCGCGCGCGTGTTCGTATTCCTCGAACACGAAGACCGCGGCCCCCTCGCCCTGCACCATGCCGTTGCGGTTGGCGCTGAAGGGACGGCAGGCATCCTTGGACATCACCCTGAGCCCTTCCCAGGCCTTCACCCCGCCAAAGCACAGCATCGCCTCGGCCCCGCCCGTCAGCATGGCGCGGCACATGCCAGAGCGGACCATCTGAAAGGCCAGCCCCATCGCATGGTTCGACGAAGCACAGGCGGTGGCGACGGTGAAGCTGGGGCCGCGCAGGTTGTATTCCATGCTGACATGGCTGGCGGCAGCGTTGTTCATCAGCTTCGGCACCACGAAGGGGTGTACGCGATTCTTCCCCTCCTCATAGACGCTGCGGTAGTTCTCGTCCCATGTGTTCACCCCGCCGCCGGCGGTGCCGAGCACCACACCCGACATCTCGCTTTCCTCATCCGAAAAGGAGATGCCCGAATGCGCCATCGCCTGCCGCGCGGCGAGCAGGGTGAACTGGGTGAAGCGATCGTAGAGGGCGATCTGCTGGCGATTGAAATGCGCCTGCTCGTCATAGCCCTTCACCTGCGCGCCGATCTGCACCGAGAGGCGCTCCACGTCGCGCAGATCGAGAGGCCCGATGCCGCAGCGCCCCTCGCGCATTGCCTCCATGGTCGAGGCGACGTCGTGGCCGAGGCTGTTGATCGTGCCCGCGCCGGTGATGACGACGCGGCGAAGCCCGCCGCTCATGCGCTGGCGTGCTGCTCTTGGACCAGCCGCTCTACCGCATCCGTGATGGCCGCGACCGTCGAGATGTCGAAATCGCTTTCCTCGGGGGCGTTGGCGTTGAACGGCACCGAGATGTCGAAGGCCTCTTCTATGGCGAAGATGCTCTCGACCAGTCCGAGGCTGTCGATACCGAGATCGGCCGGGCTGTGCTCGGGCTTCACCTCGCCCGGTTCGAGCATCGCCTGCTCCGCGATGATGGCCGTCACCTTGTCACGCAAATCCATGTGTCCAGCATCCCCTCGCCGATCCATGTCCCGCGCCCCAGATAATCGCTCGGGCGCGGCATTGGAACCTCAAAGGCCGGGCCTCAGCCCTTCTGCTTCGCGAGGTCGCGCAGGATGCGCGGCAGGCGGCGCAGCGCCTTGTAGCTTTCGACCTGGCTGTCGATCTTGGTGGCGGGGTAGCCCATCATCACCCGGCCCGCGGGCACGTTCGACAGCACGATCGAGCCGCCGGTGAGCACCACGTCGGCGCCGATGGTCAGATTGTCCGACACGCCCACCTTGCCGCCAAGCACGGAGCGGTCGCCGATCGTCACCGAGCCGGCGAGGCCGACATGGCCGCACAGCAGGCAATGATCGCCGATGATGCAATTGTGGCCGACCTGCACGAGGTTGTCGATCTTGGAGCCGTGGCCGATCCGCGTGGGCCGGATGGTCCCTGCATCGACGGTGGCGCAGGCGCCGATCTCGACATCGTCGCCCAAGCTTACGGAGCCGAGGCTGTGGATGCGGTGCCATGTCGGGTCGGCGCTGTCGGAGACGGTGCCCTGCCCAAGCTCGGCCCGCGCGGTCTCGACATGGCTCGCATCCTCGGTGACGAAGGAGAAACCATCGCCGCCGATCACGGCATTGGGCTGCACGATCAGCCGTGCGCCCGCGACAACGTTGCGCCCCAGCCGCGCGCCCGAGTGGATCAGCGCGCCCTCGCCCAGCCGCACACCTGGCCCGATCGAGGCCTGCGCCATGATCCGCGCGCCCGCGCCGATCACCGCGCCCGCGCCGATCACCGCCAACGGGCCGACGAAGACATCCGCGCCGATCTCGGCCGAAGGATCGACCACGGCCGAGGGGTGAATGCCCGGCGCGACATCTTCGGCATCGAGAAGCTGGGTGAGCCGGGCCATGGCAAGCCGACCGCGCGGCGCGATCACCGCGCCCTCCAACCCCATCGCCTGCCAGTCGGCCTCGGACCAGACCAGCGCTGCGCGCGCGCGGCCCTGTCCCAGCGCCTCGGCGTAGCGCGGCGACATGGCGAGCGCGAGATCCATGGGTCCGGCCTGCGCCGGTTCGGCGGCGCCGGTCACGCGCACTGCGCCGTCACCGACCAGCTCGGCACCCAGCGCCGTGGCGATTTCGCTCAGTGTGTAGTCCATCACGCTTCCCCTTGTGTCGGGGCCGATCTAGCTCGCGGGGCGCGAGATCGCCACCCCTTCGCGCTCCAGCGCCGCCCAGATCGTCGCGTCGCGCCCGTAGACGTCGCGCCGGAACTGCAGCCCGCCCTCGGCATCGGTGAAGGCGGTGCGGTAGATCAGGTGCACCGGCACCGGCGTCTCGAGGTTCACCCGCGCCTCGCGCCCCGTGGCCAGCCGCGACTGGAAAAAGCCGACCGGATCCTCCTCCTGCACCGCCAGCAGCGCATAGGCGAAGTCGAACGGATCGTTGAGCCGCACGCAGCCATGGCTGAAGGCGCGGGTCTCGCGGCCGAACAGCGATTTTGCGGGCGTATCGTGCAGGTAGATGTTGTAGCGGTTGGGGAACATGAATTTCACCAACCCCAGCGCGTTGGAGTTCGAGGGCGGCTGGCGCATCGAATAGGGAAAGCTGTTCGCGTCATAACGCGAGAAATCGATCGCGCCCCGGCTTACCTCGCGCCCCGACCGGTCGGTGATCAGGATCTTGCTGGCGGCGTTGCGGTTGCGCTTGAGCTGCGGGAGATACTCGTTCACCACGATCGAGCGCGGCACGTACCAGCTCGGGTTGATGACCATGTGCTCCATGACATCGGAGAACTCGGGCGTCTGCCGGTCGTCGGAGGTCGCGCCGATCACCGAGCGGGTACGAAAGGTCTCGCGCCCCTCGTCGATGATGGTGGCGCTGTAATCGGTGAGGTTGACGAGGACATGGCGTTCGCCGCGGTCCATGTTGGTCCAGCGCTCGCGCTCCATCGCGACCAGCACCGCCTGCAGCCGCTCCTCGACCGAGCGGTTCAGCTCGTCCCGCGTGCCCAGACCGACGACGCCATCAACCGCGAGGCCGTGGCGGCGCTGGAACTCGCGCACCGCCGCGACCATGGTGTCATCCATCACCGCCACCGAGACGGGTTCGAGCAACCCCATGGCGATCAGCCGGTCGCGCAGCGCGACGACGGCATCGCCGCGGTCGCCCGCGCCGATCTTGCCCCCCGGCACGCGCGGACCCCAGCCACCCGCGTCGAG
>NZ_JAMYXC010000119.1 GCF_024159025.1 Limimaricola litoreus | reverse complement strand
CGCGGGATGGAGCAGCCCGGTAGCTCGTCAGGCTCATAACCTGAAGGTCGCAGGTTCAAATCCTGCTCCCGCAACCAGTACCCCTACATCACCAACGCGCTCGTCAGGCTCATAACCTGAAGGGTCGAGACCGTCTCGGAAACGCTCCAGTGGAGCGGTTCAGGTCTCGACGGGCGGAACCTAGGCGCAGGTTCAAATCCTGCTCCCGCAACCAACAAACACGTACCGACATCAGAACCGTCGTGTCCCGCAAGGGCGCGGCGGTTCTGCGTTACAGCTCCCTTCGCGACGAAAGCCAGAACCGGGGCCAGCGCGCCCGCCAGTGGCACGTTGCAGGGCCCGCGTTCCGTCTCGGACGGGTTCTTGACCCTATAGGCATAAGGATGCGACCCGGTTTCGTCTGCAGAGGCTCACTGGCGCTTGCCGCAGCCATCGTCTGAGCCTTTGTCCTGCATTGTGCCGCTTGGACGGGCGCAGGAACTTTCCCCAAATAATCCGAATCGAACCCAGCCGATCTGTCCCATGCATCCGGCAACGATTCGACCCCTGCGTTGAAACTGTTTCCGATCCTTTAGGATGTCGGCGCAGCCGGGGCGAGAATCATGACAAAGCCGTCATCCTGTCAGCCAGGCGCCGCAAAACCGCCCTGATTTCGAATGTGCTGCGCGGCATTCGGCTGACGGGGGGCATAAGTATAGGCAAGGTTTCCCATCTGCGACCAAACCGGCATCAATATGGGGCGCCGTTTCCCGGCTGTGCGCAATGAGGGCACGGCAATGTGAGTCGCCGACCCATGTCGGAAGGCGGTTTTTGGTAGAAATCCGGCAATTTGGAGGCCGCGCGCCGTCCAATTCTTCCGCCCGCGCTTTGACCGCTGGCAGGCGGAATATAGATTCGATGACACGCGGGGTGCACGGGATCGGGTCGCACCGGTCACCGCCTTGATCGGTGCAGGCAAAGGGACGGTTTTTGATGACAAGTATCTGGGTGATCGACGGACGGGTGAACAACGAGGCTCGTGCGATACCGCGGCGCGAGCACGCCGCTTCGGACAGGTTGGCTCTCGGGACGGGACGGGACGGCGCGACGCCGCGTCCGGACGGGCTCTATCATCGCCGCTTCAAGCGCTGGATCGACCTGCTGTTCACCTCGATGGTCTGCCTGCCCGTGTCGTTTCTGGTGCTGCTGATCGCCGGTCTCGTGGCGCTCGACGGGGGGCGGCCGTTCTATGCGCAGCGCCGTATCGGTCTGGGCGGGCGCAGCTTTACCATGTTCAAGATCCGCACCATGGTCCCCGATGCCGAGGCGGTGCTCGAGCGGCACCTCGCCGAGAACCCGGCCGACCGGATCGAGTGGGATCATCATCAGAAGCTGCGCAACGATCCGCGGATCACCCGGATCGGGCGGCTCCTGCGCTGCAGCTCGCTCGATGAGCTGCCGCAGTTTTTCAACGTGCTGCGCGGCGACATGACCCTGGTCGGGCCGCGCCCCTTCCTGCCCGAGCAGCAGGCCTATTACCCGGGCACGGAATACTACGCCATGCGGCCCGGCATCACCGGGTTCTGGCAAACCTCCGTGCGCAATGAGACCGGCTTCGTGCAGCGCGCCGCCTATGACCGCAGCTATTACCACGCGCTCTCGCCCATGACCGATCTGCAGGTGATCGGCCGGACGCTGCGGGTCGTGCTGCGCGGCACCGGTCTCTGAAGCCTCCGGTCGCGCCCTCCTCGACCCGGTGACACTGCGTGCCCCGGTGCCCCCCTGCGCGCCATGGCGCTGCCATCACCCTGCCTTCGTGATATGCCATGGCGTGACGCGGAACACGGGACCGGCCTGACATGCCCAACGCCATAGCCTCGATCGCCCTGCTGGTGTGGCCCCTCGTCACGCTGGCCCTCTTCGCGCGGCTGGGCCCGGCCCGCGCGCTGCTGGCGAGCCTCATCGGCGGCTATCTCCTGCTGCCGCCGATGCCTGCCGAGTTCGATCTGCCGCTGCTGCCCTCGCTCAACAAGGGCACGATCCCGAGCATTTCGGTGCTGGGCGCGGCGCTGATGCTGGGCCAGCTGCGCCTGGTGCAGCTCCTGCCGCGCCATCCCGTGATGCTGATCGCGCTGGCGGTCTACCTGCTGTCGCCGCTGATGACGGTGCTGGGCAATGACGACGCGCTGCGCTACGGCCCTCGGCTGGTCCCGGCGCTGCGTCTTTCCGAGGTGCCGGGGCTGGTGGTCTCGCAATTCCTGCTGGTGGTGCCCTTCCTGATGGCGCGGGTCTTTCTAGGCCAGGGGCGGGATCACCGGCTGCTGCTCTGGGCCATCCTGCTGGGCGGGCTCGCCTATACGCTGCCGATCCTGGTCGAGGTCCGGCTCAGCCCGCAGATCAATATCTGGACCTACGGCTATTTCCAGCACAGCTTCAGCCAGATGATCCGTGGCGACGGGTTCAGGCCGATCGTGTTTCTCTATCACGGGCTGTGGGTGGCGCTCTTCGTGGCGATGGCGGTGCTGGCCGCGACCGGTCTCGCGCGGGCGGCGCGGGGCCGCGAGGCGCTGGGGCTCTGGGGCGCGGCGGCCGGGCTCGGCGTGGTGCTGGTGCTGTGCAAGTCGCTGGCGGCACTGGTCTATACCATGGTGCTGGCACCGGCGCTGGTGCTGGCGCCGCGGCGGTTGCAGCTCTTCGGCGCGGCGATGATGGCGTTGCTGGCGCTGGGCTACCCGCTGCTCAAGGGTGCCGAGCTGGTGCCGCAGAAGCAGATCCTCGCGCTTGCGGAAAACATCCACCCTGATCGGGCGCAATCCATGGGCTTTCGCTTCGACAACGAGGACATGCTGCTCGAGCGCGTCTGGGAGCGGCCGGTCTTCGGCTGGGGGATCTGGGGGCGCAACCAGATCTACGACGCCGAAAGCGGCCGCGAGCTGAGCGTGACCGACGGCCGCTGGCTGGTCGTGATCGGCATCTTCGGCTGGGCCGGCTTCCTGGCCGAGTTCGGCCTGCTCGCCTTTCCAGTGCTGCTGCTGTGGTGGCGGGGCCGCCAGGCCGCGCTCGATGCGGCCAGCGTGACACTTGCGGTGATCCTGGGGATGAACCTCGTGGACCTGCTGCCCAACGCGACGCTGACGCCGCTGACCTTCCTGGCCGCCGGCGCGCTGCTGGGACGGGTGGAGGTGCTGTCGGTGGCGGACCGGCGATCCTTCGCCCCCCCGCCCGCGCCGATCCGGACGGTGCTGTGAGCGGCGCGCGGAACGCCTCGGCAGGGCGCGCGCTGGCCGCGCTCCTCCTGTGGCTCGGCCTGGCCATGGCCGGCGCCGCGACGAGCCGCAGCGCCGCCGCGGCGCCCGCCCCGGTTCTGGGGATGAACCTCGCGGGCATTTCCGACTGGTCGACCGAGCATCCCTTTCTCGACCTGATGAAGAGCTCGCGGCCCTGGATCGGTCACCTGCCGGGCCGCTGGGGCGGGGTGGAGGCCGAGGCGCTGGTAACGGCGGGTCATGTCGATGCGGGCGGCCGGCTGTTGTCGATCCCGCCCGGGGTGAAGCATGTCGGCACGCTGATCCTCACCGATCAGCCCGAGGCGGCGGTCTCGCTCGCCGGGCGCTACGTGCTGCGCCACGAGGGGCGGGGCGAAGTTTCGGTCGGCGGCCGCGCGCGGGAGGTGAGCCGCGCCCCGGGCGAGATCCGCTTCGACTACACCCCCGGTCACGGCGCGGTCGAGATCGAGGTCGCCGCGATCGACGCGCGCGACCCGCTGCGGGACATCAGCGTGGTGCGCGAGGATCGCCTGCCGCATGCCGCGGCGGGCGCGCTGTTCAACCCCGACTGGCTGGCGCTGGTGTCGGATCTGCGCCTGCTGCGGGTCATGGACTGGATGGAGACCAATGGCTCCAAGGCGCAGCGCTGGGAGGACAGGCCGCGCCAGACGGACCAGCGCTGGACCGAGGGCGTGCCCGCCGAGGTGCTGGCGCGGCTGGCCAACGAGATCGGCGCCGATCTTTGGGTGACGCTGCCGCATCTGGCCGATGATGCCTATGCGCGCGGCTTCGCCGAGCTGATGTACGAGGCGCTCGACCCGCGGCTCAAGCTCCATGCGGAGTGGTCCAACGAGGTGTGGAACTTCGGCTTCCGACAGGCGAAATGGGCCGAAGAGCAGGCGAAGGCGCGCTGGGGCGAGGAGGCGCCGGGCGACGCGTGGATGCAATTCGCCGGGCTGCGCGCCGCGCAGGTGGCCGATATCTGGGCCGAGGTCTTCGGCGCGCAGGCCAAGGCGCGGCTGGTGCGGGTGATCGGGGTGCAGACCGGCTGGCGCGGCCTCGAGGCGGCGGCGCTCGAC
>NZ_JAMYXC010000164.1 GCF_024159025.1 Limimaricola litoreus | reverse complement strand
GATCTTATGCTGTGACGGGCTACATCGGCCATGACGTGGCGCGCGACGATGATCTGCCCGAGCTGCGCCGGGCGCTGGCGCGCGGCACCGCCGCGAAGCGGGTGCTGGACATGCTGCGCGCCGATGCCGCCGATCTGACCGGGCGGCTCTGGCCGTATCACGCGCGCGTCGCCGCGCGGCACGGGCTGCGGCTGGTGATGTATGAGGGCGGGCCGCACCTGGCGGCCGGGGCAGAGGGGCGCGAGGAGGACGCGATCACCGATTTCCTAACCGAGATCTCGCACGCGCCCGAGGTGGCACAGCTGGTCGAGGCGCTGTTTGAAAGCTGGTCGGATCTGGGCGGCACGCAGGTCACGGCCTATCACGACATCGGCGGGCCCTCGCGCTGGGGCAGCTGGGGCGCGCTGCGCCACATCGACGACGACACGCCGCGCTGGCAGGCCTTGATGCGCTACAACCGCTCGGGTGCTGATTGGGAAAGCCGGGCGCCGGGCAGCTTCGCAGACGGGATGACGCTAAGCGGCGGCGCGGCGGCCGAGCGGCTGGTCGGCACGCCCGAGGAAGACCTGCTGCTGGGCGGCGGCGGCAATGACATCGTGCTGGCCGGGCCGGGCGACAGGGTCGATGGCGGGGCCGGGCACGACCGGCTGCTGCTGCCCGAGGCGCTGCGCGGCGCGCCGATGGCCTGGCAGGGCGAACGGCTTGAGATCGGGCAGGGGCGGGGTCGTATTCTCGTGGCCGGTGTCGAGGAGATCGCCTATGGCACCGAGACACAGGCACAGCCCGTGCCGGAGCGGCCCCGATGAGCGCAGCGACCCCGATGGAAATCCTGATCCCCGCCAGCAACGAGGCGGCGCTGATCGGTGATTGCCTCTCGGCCCTCGCCGCCGCCGCGCCGCCGCCCGGGCCGGTCGGCGTCACCGTCATCGCCAATGGCTGCCACGATGCCACCGTCGCGCGCGCGCGCGCCTTCACGGGGGCCTTCGCGGAAAAGAACTGGCAACTGCGGGTGATCGAGCTGGCGCAGGGCTCCAAGATCGCGGCGCTCAACGCGGGCGAGGCAGGTCTGCCGCCCGGCGCGATCCGGGTCTATCTCGATGCCGACGTCACCGTGTCGCACCGGCTGATCGCGGGGCTTCATGCCGCGCTCGACCGGCCGGGCGCGCTCTATGCCAGCGGTCGGCCGCGGATCACCGGGCGGGGCCGCGTCGCGCGCGCCTATGCCCGGCTCTGGGCGCGGCTGCCCTTCATGGCGCATGGTGTGCCGGGCTGCGGCCTCTTCGCGGTGAATGCCGAAGGCCGGGGCCGCTGGGGCCGGTTTCCCGATCTCATCTCGGACGACGGTTTCGTGCGGTTGCAATTCGCCCCCGCCGAGCGATGCGACGTGCTCGCCGGCTATGACTGGCCCGTGGCCGAGGGGTGGCGGGCGCTGGTGCGGGTGCGGCAACGGCAGGATGCGGGCATGCGCGAGCTGGCCGCGCGGCACCCCGAGATCATGTCGCGCGAGGACAAGCCGCCCCTGGGGGCCGCGGGGGCGGCCCGGCTGGCCCTGAGCGATCCGTTGGGCTTTGCGGTCTACTCTGCTGTCGCGCTCGGCGTCCGGCTGCGGCCCGCCGCCCGGGGCTGGAGTCGCGGCCGATGACGATGGCGGTGACGGCGGCGTTGATGGGGCGGCTGCGCTCGGCCGACATCGGCAGCCGGGCGCTGCGCTCGGCCGGAATCATGATCGCGGGCTTCGGCGCGAGCCAGCTCTTGCGGCTCGGCTCGAACCTGCTGCTGACCCGGCTGCTGTTTCCCGAGGCCTTCGGCATCATGGCGATCGTCATGGTGGTGATGATGGGCCTCAACATGTTCTCGGACGTGGGCCTCACCCCCGCCATCATGCAAAGCCGGCGCGGCGACGACCCCGCGTTCCTCGATACCGCCTGGACGATCCAGATCGGCAGGGGGATCGGGCTGTGGCTGGTGGCGCTGGTCCTGGCTGCGCCCGCGGCGCAGTGGTACGACGAGCCGATGCTGGCGCAATACCTGTCGGTGGCGGCTCTTTCGCTTGTCATCAACGGGTTCAACCCGACCCGGCTCGACACCGCGCACCGGCATCTGCGCGCCGGCCGGGTGACGCTGATCGAGCTGGCGACCCAGGCCACGCAGCTGATCGCCGGGCTGGCGCTGGCCTGGGCCTGGGGCTCGGTCTGGGCGCTGGTGGCGGGGGGGCTGGCGGGGGCTCTGGCGCAGCTGGTCTATCTCAACCTGTTCCTGCCCGGCGCGCGCAACCGGCTGCGGTTCGAGCGCGCGGCCGCCTCCGAGCTGGTGCATTTCGGCAAGTGGATCTTCCTGTCGACCGTCGCGGGCTTTGCCGTGGCGCAGGGCGACCGGCTGCTGATCGGCAGCTATCTCACCCTGTCGGATTTCGGGATCTACAACATCGGCCTGTTCCTCGCGACCTTTCCGGTGATGCTCGGCCACATGGTGACGCGGCGGGTGTTGATCCCGGTCTACCGCGACAGCCCGCCGGGCCGCAGCCGGGCCGATTTCCTGCGGCTGCGGCGGCTGCGGATGCTGGCCAGCGCGGGGCTGCTTATGGCCACCTTCGCGCTGGGCCTTCTGGGCGACTGGCTGATCGGGGTGATGTACGACGCGCGCTACGCCGCCGCGGGCGGGGTGGTGGTGCTGGTCGCGGTTCTGCAGATCCCGGTGCTGATCGGCATGACCTATGATCAGGCCGTGCTGGCCTCGGGGCGCTCGCGCCGCTTCTTCGCGCTGCAGGCCACGCGCGCGGTGCTGACGCTCGCGGGGCTGGCGGCAGGCCTTGCCTGGGGCGGGCTCTGGGGCGGTCTGCTGGGGCAGGGGGCGGCGCAGCTTCTGGCCTATCCGCTGCTCGTCGCCTTCGCGCGCCGCGAGCGCGCCTGGGATCCGCTGCACGATCTCGTGTTCGCGGCGGCGGGGCTGGTTCTGGCCGCTATCTGTCTTTGGGTGAACTTGCCCGCGGTGGTCGCGCTCGATACGCTCGGAGCCGGCTGAGAACGCCGCCCGAGGGGCGGGCAAGGGTCGAAAAAGCGCCGTATTCCCCGACCAGTCTGCAGGGCGGAACAGAAGTCTGGAGCAGGCGGAATGACGGGGCCGAACGAGAGCGCAGCGGGTGACATCGCCATCGTCGGCATGGCGGTGGACCTGCCGGGCGCACCGACGCTCGATGCCTTCTGGGAGATGCTGTCCGAAACGCGCACGGCGATCCGCCGCCTGACCCCGGAAGAGCTCGCGCAGGCCGGTGTGCCCGAGGAGGTCAGCCAAAGGCCCGATTACGTCCCCTACGGCGCGCCGCTCGAGGGTCACGACCTGTTCGACGCGGGCTTCTTCGGGCTGACGCCCAAGGACGCGGCGATCATGGACCCGCAGCACCGGCGCTTCATCCGCACCGCCTGGGCGGCGCTGGAGAACGCGGGCCGTCTGCCCGATGGCTTCGACGGCGCCATCGGCGTCTATGCCGGCTGCGGGCCCAACGACTATTACATGCGCAACCTGATGGGGAACGCCGATCTGCAGCGGGACGTCGGCGGCTTTCTCTTGCGCCACACCGGCAACGACAAGGATTTCCTCGCCACGCGGCTGAGCCACATGCTCGATCTCACCGGCCCTGCCGTTTCGGTGCAGACCGCCTGCTCGACCTCGCTCGTGGCGGTGCACATGGCCGCGCAGGCGCTGCTGACCGGGGAATGCGACATGGCGCTGGCGGGCGGCGCCACGATCGAACAGCCGCAGGGGCAGGGCTATCTTTGGCGCGAGGGAGAGATCCTGTCGCCGGACGGCATGTGCCGCGCCTTCGATCACCGTGCGCAGGGCACCGTCTTCGGCTCCGGCGCGGCGGTGGTGGCGCTGCGGCGGCTGGAGGACGCGCTGACGGCGGGCGATCACGTCTGGGCGGTGATCCGCGGCACCGCCATCAACAACGACGGCGCGCAAAAGGCGAGCTATCTCGCCCCGTCGGTCGAGGGGCAGGCCGCGGCCGTGGCCGCGGCGCTGCGCATGGCGGGGGTCGGGGCCGAGAGCCTCGGCCTCGTCGAATGCCACGGCACCGGCACCGCGCTGGGCGATCCGATCGAAGTCGCGGCCCTCACGCGGGCCTTCCGCGAGACGACGCAGGCGCGCGGTTTCTGCCGGATCGGCTCGGTCAAGACCGGCATCGGCCATACCGACACCGCGGCGGGGGCGGCTTCGCTCATCAAGGCGGCGCTGGCGTTGCACCACCGCGCGATCCCCGGCACCCCGGGTTTCGAGGCGCCCAACCCGGCCATGGCGCTCGCCTCGTCCCCCTTCGAGGTCGCGGCGACCACGCAGCCCTGGCCGCGCGGCGCCACGCCGCGCC
>NZ_JAMYXC010000031.1 GCF_024159025.1 Limimaricola litoreus | reverse complement strand
AAGGGCGCATCGGCGCGGCGTTCGGCACGAGCGGGGGCCGGAGCCGTCGCCGCCCGTCCGGGCCGATCGACGGGGCGCGGCCCCGGAGCCGTGGCCTGCTGCTCGCCATCGGCAAGCAACCTGCGGATGGAGGACAGGACATCCTCGATTTCGACGCTCTTGACCGGATCGGACATGTTCTACCCTGCTTGCCTCGGGTGAAGTCTAGCGAAGGCCGCAGGTTCGGGCAAGAATCCTGCCAGCCGCGGTTAACGCCCGATGGCCTCCAGCACGCGGTCGAGCGCGCGGCCCTGCTCCGAGCTTCCCGAAGGCGCATTGCGCACGAGGTTGTAATAGGCGCTTGCGTCGTAGACCTGCACCGGAAGGCCCAGCTGCTCCGCCGTCAGCCTTCCGATCGCCGACAGCACGACATAGGTCGCCAGCGTCTCGTCGATCTGCGCCGAAACGAGCGTGGCGCGCGCATCGAGCAGGTCCTGCTCGGCATTGAGCACGTCGAGCGTCGTCCGCGCGCCGAGCTGCGCCTCTTCGCGCAGCCCGTCGAAGGCGACCTGTGCGGCGCGCACCTCGCGGCCCGAGGCCTCGATGCTGGCGCGCGCCACCTGCAGCAGCGCATAGGCATTCGCGACGTTGCGGTCGATGGTGCGGCTGGCGTTCAGCAATGCTCCCCGGGCGGCGTCGCGGCGGGCCTTGGCCTCGCGTACCCGGCTCTCGATCCCACCGCCGGAATACAGCGTCTGATTGAGCGAGAGGCCGACCGATTCGGTGTCGTCGAACTCCTCGTTGATCGAAATGCTGCTGCCGAGCGACAGTGTCGGGCGCTTCGCGGCCTCGGCGGCAGCGATGTTGAGCTCCGCCACGCTGATCGAATGCTGGGCCTGAAGAATGGCCGGATGCTCGCGCCGCGCGATGGCCTGCGCCTCCGCGAGGCTGCCGGGAATCCGCGCATCCGGAACCGTGGCGAGCGAGTCGGGCGCGCGGCCTACCGCGGCGCGGAACTCGGCCTGCGCCTGAACCAGGTCGCCCTCGTTGGAGGCCAGCGCGCTGCGCGCCGATGCAAGCTGCGCCTCCGCGAGGGAGACGTCGGTCCGCGTGATCTCGCCCACTTCGAAGCGATCGCGCGCGGCCTGAAGTTCCTGGGTGATGAGCCGCAGGTTGTTGCGCCGCAGCTCCACGAAGGCCGCGGCCCGCTGCACGCCGAGATAGGCATCGACGATCCGCTGCAGCACCTGCAGCTCGACCTGGCGCAGCTGTTCGCGTGTCGACAGCACCAGCGCCTTTTGCGAATCGAGGCTGTAGCGGGTCTGACCGCCATCATAGAGCAGCAGCGAGGCCGACAGCGTGGCCTGCGCACTCAGGTTGATATTGTCGAACTCGATATCGCCTGCGCGGCGCTGCGCGGCATCGAGCCCCCGGATGTTGGAGCCTGACGCGGCGCTCGTGTTCGCCGACCAGCTGATGATCGGCCGCAGCGTGGCCAGCAGCTGTGCCGTGCCCTCGTCGGCGGCACGCAGCAAAGCCCGGTTCTGCTCCAGCAGGCCGCTATTCTCGTAGCCATGGGCCAGGGCGTCCGCGAGTGTCTCGGCCCGCGTCGCCCCGGCCAGAGCGGCGGCAAGACCGGCGCCCAAAATCAAGCTTCCCCAAAATCGCCGCATAGCGCCCCACTGTGATTCTTATTGTTGGTCGACTTACAACACGAAGTCCCGTGTCGCTTCGAAGCCCTTCAGGAGAGGGGCTCCGGCATTGAAGGCAAAACGCCAGGAGATGCGCCCATCGATCTTGTAACCGATTCGCACCACGCCGAGCGCGCCTTCGGCAAAGATCGCGGCGACGCGCCCGCCCTCGCGCAGCTGATCGGCCAGCGCCTCGGGAAAGCGCTCGATGGCGCCTTGCAGGATGATCACGTCGTAAGGCGCGCTCTTGGGCGCGCCTTGGTTGAGCGGCCCGCAGATCACGGCGGCGTTGTCGACACCGTTCTCGGAAAGCAGCGACTGCGCCTCCGCGGCGCGCGCCTCGTCGTCCTCGACCGCGGCGACAAAGCTCGCCATCCGCGCCAGAAGCGCGGTGGAATAGCCCAGCCCGCAGCCCAGATCGAGCACCGCGTCCTGCGGATCGATCTCGAGCCCGTCGAGCATCTTGGCCAGCGTGCGCGGCTCGAGCACCACCCGGTCGTCGCTCAGAACGAGGTTCTCGCCCACATAGGCGGCCTCGCGCAGCGCGGCGGGGACATAGGCTTCGCGGGGAACATCGAGCATCGCGTCGATGATCGGGAATTTCGTCACGTCCGAGGGCCGCACCTGGGTGTCGACCATGAAGACGCGGCGGGTCGCATAATCAACCACGGACCGGACTCTTTCGTTCAGTTTCGCCATGGCCCTGATGCCACAACCCCGGCGGAGCGGCAACTGCGCAACGCCCCCTGCCCCCGTCGCGCCGCGCCGCGGGGCCTGCGGGTCACACTTGCCCCCCCGCGCGGCAGGCGCAGAGCCCGCCTTTCGCGGCCGGGATCGCGGCGATAACCGCTTGACGCCTCCTTCGACAGACCCTAGTGAAGCCGGCACCGAGGCGGGTTGGCGGAGAGGTTACGCAGCGGATTGCAAATCCGTGTAGACCGGTTCGATTCCGGTACCCGCCTCCATTCTCCCCCAGCTTCGATCTACCTGCCCTGCCCCTCGGGCTGTGCCTCGCTCGATTGCTCCATCGCCCAGCCGACGCTGAAGCCGTGCAGCAGCGTCGAGGCGAGGATGACCAGCGCCACCAGCGACCACAGCGACGCCTCGTCGGCGAACTCCATGTGGCTGCCCGCGTAGCACAGGTAGTAGATCGAGCCGATGCCGCGCACGCCGTAGACCGCGACGATGCCGCGATCGCGCGGATTCATCCCCGTGCCCGCCATCGCGACCCATCCTGCCAGCGGCCGGACCACCAGCAGCAATGTCATCGCCACCGCGACCTGCGCCCATGTCAGATCGCCGATGAGCAGCGGCAGCATCGTGCCCAGCGCAACCAGAAGCGCCGCCGTCAGCGCGTGTTCGATCGATTCGGAGAAATCATGCAGGCGGCGATGGAAGTGATGGTCCTTCTCGATCCGGCGCAAGGTCAGCCCCAGCATGGCGACCGCGATGAAGCCGTAGCCCTCGATCAACTCCGTCGAGCCGTAGCACAGCAAGATGCCCGCCAGCGCGACCACGCCCGAGCCGGTCTGGGCCAGCGCCGCGTCGCGCGGCAGGCGGAACAGCACGTAGCCCAGCGCCTTGGCACCGATCCAGCCCATCGCGACGCCCAGCGCGATCCGGTAGACGACATCGAGCAAAAACCAGTCGAGCAGCCAAGCCTCGGGATTGAGCCCTTCGGCGGCGACGATGAGCCCCAGATAGACAAAGGGAAAGGCCAGACCGTCGTTGAGCGCGGCCTCGGTCGTCAGGGTAAAGCGCACCGGATGCTCCGCCCCCTCCTGCGGCGGGCCGACCTGCACGTCGGCAGCCAGCACCGGATCGGTCGGCGCCAGCACCGCCCCCAGAAGGATCGCCCCCGCCACGGTCATGCCCACGAGACCCACCCCGAGGAGCGCCACCGCGGCGATCGTCAGCGGCATCGCGATGCCCAGCATCCGGATCGTTGGCATCCAGCGCGACCATGGCCCGAGATCGTCGATCCGCATACCGGCGCCGAACAGCGCCACGATCACGGTCAGCTCGCTCACCAGCTCCCATGGCTGCGGCGTCTCGCGCGGATCGGGCAGCGTGGCGAGATCGGGCAGCAAGAGCGCTACGCCCGCGCCGAACAGGATCATCAAGGGTGCCGCCGCGGGCTCGCGCCGCGACACCAGCCGCGGCAGCCAGCGCGCGAGGATGACAGTGATGCCCAGCACCGCCAGCGCCACGTGGTAGGGGTTCAGCCCGAAAAACGGCTCGCCTTGCATCTGCTCCCGACCTCCCTGCAGCCATGCTCGCGTCACCGGCTAACCTGCGGCGCGGCGGGGATGGGGCAAGTGCGGGCGTTGCGGCAACGACGGGGCGGCGGGATCGCGCCGCCCGGCCGCCGCCTTGCGTGACAGGTCCCGTCACGCTCCCTAGTCTCGGCCGCGCACCGCCCCAGCCGAACGGACCCCGACATGCTGCGCCTCTTGCTGCTTCTCGCCGCCCTCGCCCTGCCCGGCCCGCTCGCCGCGCAGGATCGCCCACAGGTCGAGCGGCAGTTCCGAGGCTGGCTTGAACAAAATCTCTGGCCGCGGGCCCGCGCCGATGGCGTCTCGCGCGCGGTGTTCGAGGCGGCCTTCTCCGGCGTGAGCCTGGATTGGGACCTGCCCGACCTCGTGCCGCCGGGCGCGAGCGGCACCGCCCCGCGCCGGCAGCGGCAGGCCGAGTTCGCCAGTCCCGGCGCCTATTTCCGGCGCGGCG
>NZ_JAMYXC010000029.1 GCF_024159025.1 Limimaricola litoreus | reverse complement strand
CCGGTCGCGCCACAGCGTCAGAGGCAAGCCCGGCTGGGCCATCACGCCTTGCAGATGCGCCAGCGCGGCGCCGGCGCGGAACGCGGCCTCCTCGGGATCCGCAGGGCGGCCCGTGACGGCCCAGCCCGGAGCAGCAGGCCAGGAGGGCGCGGGAAGATGAGGATGCGGATGAACGGACATGCCTCTCGCGCTACCGGGTCGCGGCGCTTTTGTCCATTCCATGGCGTTTTAACCGCCGCGCTGTGCGGTCTAACATCATGTCCGATAATCTTGGTTTATCGGACATAGCGGTGATACGCTTATCGGCATGCCGGACACGCCCCAAATCCCCGCTCCGATCGCCCTGCCCGAGCATGTCGCGGGCTCCGGCAATCTCGACCGCCTCGTCGACACCGCCCGCGGCTATGCCGACCATGCTATCGCCGAGAACACGCGCCGGGCCTATACGCGCGACTGGGCGGCCTTCGCGCGCTGGTGCCGGTTGAAGGGCGCCGACCCCCTGCCCCCCTCCCCAGAGTTGGTCGGCCTCTACATCACCGATCTCGCGGCCCCCTCGGGCACGGCCCGCGCGCTGTCGGTGGCCTCGATCGAGCGGCGGCTGGCCGGTCTCTCCTGGGGCTACGCGCAGCGCGGCTTTCGGCTCGACCGCCGCGACCGGCACATCTCATCGGTCCTCGCCGGCATCCGCCGCCGCCACGCCCGGCCGCCGGTGCAGAAGGACGCGATCGGACCCGACGATCTGCGCGCGATGCTGGCCACCCTCGGCCACGACCTGCGCGGGCTGCGCGATCGGGCGATGCTGCTTGTCGGCTTCGCCGGGGCGCTGCGCCGCTCGGAACTCGTCGGGCTCGACCGGGTGAAAGATGACACCCTCGACGGCAGCGGCTGGGTCGAAATCCTCGACGCCGGCGCGCTTGTGACGCTGCGCGGCAAGACCGGCTGGCGCGAGATCGAGATCGCGCGCGGCTCCAGTAAGACCACCTGCCCGGTGCAGGCGCTGGAGTGCTGGCTGGACTTCGCGAAGATCGATTTCGGCCCACTGTTCACCGCCGTCAGCCATGACGGAGCCCGCGCCCTCGAGCGTCGCCTGAACGATCGCCACGTGGCGCGGCTGGTGCAGCGCACGGCGCTGGCGGCGGGGCTGCGAGCCGAGCTGCCGGAGGCCGAGCGCCGGGCTCTCTTCGCCGGGCATTCGCTGCGCGCCGGACTGGCCTCGTCGGCCGAGATCGACGAGCGCCATGTCCAGAAGCAGCTCGGTCATGCCTCGGCCGAGATGACCCGCCGGTATCAGCGAAGTCGGGACAGGTTCAGGGTGAACCTGACCAGGGCCGCGGGGCTGTAGCAGTCTTTAATCTCGAATTCGGTAAAGGGGCGTTTCCTAAACATAGGGCTATTCACAGCCACCGGCTTCTTTTCAGAAGTCGCCGAGCGCCCAACCCCATGCGTTCGTCTCACCACACGTATGGACCTACCGCACAATCCCGACTATTAGACTAAGACTTTGTATTGCGCCCGATCGGTGCACCGCCCGCAATCGAGGGAACCCATCATGAACGAGATCTGGACACGCGCGCAGACGGGGCTTGAAGGCGGCTGGGAGGTAATTGTGCTTGGCGGCCCGGCGATCTGGGCGATTGTCGCTCTCTCGGTGATCACACTGGCGCTGATCCTGTGGAAAACGTGGCGGCTGGCGCTGCTCGGAGCGTGGAGCGGAGGCCGGCGCACGCGGCGCGCGGTCGCGCATTGGATCGCAGGGCGCGAGGCCGAGGCGCTGGCGTTGATAGACGGGCGGCGCAGCTGCCGGGCACAGCTGGTGCAGGCGGCGATGCGGTCCCGGCGCGATCCCGGCCTCGACGATGCAGCCGCGCAGTCTGAAACTGAGCGCGTCGCCCGGGAGCTACTGGCTCGCGCCAAGGCCGGGCTGCGGCCGCTGGAGCTGATTGCGACCATTGCACCGCTGCTGGGGCTTCTGGGCACCGTACTCGGCATGATCGCCGCGTTCCAGGCGTTGCAGGAGGCCGGCAGTCGGGCCGATCCGGCGGCACTGGCGGGCGGTATCTGGGAGGCGCTGCTGACCACCGCCGCCGGCATGGCGGTGGCGATTCCGGCCTCGATGGCGCTAACCTGGTTCGAGAGCGTCGCCGACCGGCTGCGCCACGAGATGGAGGACGCTGCGACCCGGATTTTCCTGCGACCGGTGGCGTCGGCCGAGCTGGTCGCGCGGGCGGCCTGAGATGAATTTCGCCGATCTCGACCGGTCGCGTCGGCGCATCAGCCTGACACCGATGATCGACGTGGTGTTCCTGCTTCTGGTGTTTTTCATGCTCTCCGCTCGGTTCGGTCTCGACCAGCAGCTGCCGCTGAACGCCGCGGGAAAGACAGCAAGCGCGGGCTGGCAGGGGCCGCCGCGGCTGGTCACAGTCGGAGAAGAAACGCTGGCGCTGAACGGCGTGGCAATCGAAGAGACGGCGCTGGCCGAGGCGCTGGCCGGTCTGGTTGAGGACCCGTCCGACACCATCGTGCTGCGCGCCAAAGAGGGCACCGGGCTTCAGCGGCTGGTGACGGTGATGCAGCGTCTCTCGGCCGAGGGCTACGGCCAACTTGTGCTGGTGGAGTGAACTGATGAGATTGTCCGAGCCGCCCCGCAAGCCGCAGACCGAGAGCATCGTACCGATGATCAACGTCGTGTTCTTGCTGTTGATCTTCTTTCTGATGACAGCGCAGATCGCGCCGCCGGAGCCGTTCGAGGTGACGCCGCCCAAGGCCGAGGCCGAGACGCTCGCCGGCGGCGAGCTGGTGCTGCACCTCTCGGCCGAAGGCACGGTGGCGTTCCGCGATACACTGGGTGATGGCGCGATCGCCGCGGCTGCCACTGAGGCGGAAATCTGCGAGGATTGCGAGGTGCTGACGCTGCGCGCCGATGCAGGCGTGCCGGCGACGCGGCTCGCGGCGCTGCTCCCCGAGCTGTCGGCTGCGGGCTTTTCGGCGATCGAACTCGTGACAGCCGCACCATGAGGCGTTTGCTCGAAGGCGCAAGCTTCCTTGCGCTGGCGGTCGGCGCGCATCTGGCGCTGCTCGCTCTGCGCCCCGATGAGGGGACGCCAACCGCTGCCGGGGCGAGCGGGGCCGAGACGGTGACGCTGGCGGCTGGGGACGCGCAGATCGCAGTGCTTGTTGATACGTGGGAGCGCCCGCCCGAGACAGAGAAGATCGCGCAGCCCATGCCGATCGCGCCTCCCGTGCCGCAGATGCCAAAGATGCCGGCCCCCGCCGCTCCGGTCGCACCTGCCATGCCAACCGGGCCGGGCCTTGCGGTGCCGCAGGCGCCAGCGCTGCCCGCCGCCCCCGAGATCGACACAATCTCGGCTGAGCCGCAGCCGCCCGAGCCGCAGCAGCCAATGACCGAGCCACCGAAGGACCGGCCGCAGCCGCGCCCGGAGCGGCCGCCCGAACTGGCGCCGAAGCCCGAACCAAAGCCCCAGCGGGAGCCGCAGCGGCAAGTCTCCGAACCGCGGCAGGCACAGCGCGCCGCTGGATCAGGCGGCGGCGCTCAGGCGGGCGCGGCGCAACAGCAGGCCGCGCCGGGGCTGTCGCCTGGGCAGGTTCAGTCGCTGACCACACAATGGGGGGCGCAACTGCGTTCGCAGATCGAGCGGCGCAAGCGCTATCCCAACTCCGCGCGTGGTGCCTCGGGCCAGGTGACGGTGCGGATTACGGTGGATCGCGGCGGTCGGCTGACCGGCCTCGCTCTGGTCGGCTCCTCCGGCAACGCCGTGCTCGATCAGGCCGCGCTGAATGCGGTGCAGGCCGCGCGGCTGCCCGCCGCGCCGCAGGGTCTGAACAATCCAAGTTACAGCTTCACCTTACCAATGCTGTTTAACGGATGACTGAAATTGGTTCTTGATAATTTCAGTAAGGAAATGTAGCGGGTCTGCACCCAGCCGGCATGGCAAGGCATTTCCAGCACAAACTCATGGAGACGGTCATGCTGCTTCGGCGCACCGCAATTTCTATCTGTGCCCTGATGGCGGCGTTCCCTGCCGCGGCACAGGACATCGAACTCGACCCCATCACTGTTGAGGGTGAATTCGAGGACACCTTCTTTGGCGATGCCATCGCGCTCGACAGCAACGTCACCAAAACCGGCGCGCCGATCGCGCTGACACCGCGCGCTATCTCGGTGGTGACCGAGGCCGAGATTGCCGAGCGCGGTGCGCAGGATGTGGAACAGGCGCTACAGTACAGCGCCGGTGTGTTCGCCGGCGAATTCGGCCTCGATAACCGCTCGGACTGGTATCTCGTGCGCGGCTTTCGCCCGGCCACCTTCCATGACGGGCTGGCAGCGCGCTACGGCTACTACAACGATACCAAGCCCGAGCCCTTCCTGCTTTCGCAGATCGGCGTGCTGCGCGGCCCGGCCTCGGGGCTTTATGGCAATGGTGAGGTCGGCGGCGTGGTCAACACCTCCTCCAAGACCTCGGCCGAAGACTCGGAGAACATCGCCCAGTTTCAGATTGGGTCGCATGAGCGCCGGCAGGTCGGGCTCGACGTCTCGCACGATCTAAATGCCGATGGCAGCCTGCGCAGCCGCATCGTAGCGCTGGCGCGCGACAGCGAGACTCAGGTGGAACACAGCCGCGACGATGCCTTCGCCATCGCGCCCTCGATCACTTGGGAGCCGCAGGCCGGCACCAAGCTGACCCTGCTGGGCAACTACCAAGAAAACCAGGCCAGTCCGATGATCCAGTTCGCCTCGCGTTTCGGTACTCTGGAGCCCTCGCCCGATGGACGCTTCCTCGATGACAGCCTCTTTGTGGGCGAGCCGGGCTTCGATCGCTATGACAGCGAAAGCCGTGGCGTCACGCTGTTGGCCGAGCACCGCCTGTCGCCGGTCTGGTCGATCGATGCGCGCGCCCGCGCGACCCGGGGCAAGGCCGATTACCGCCATGCCTGGTGGGCCTTCGACAACTTCGAGACGAACCGCTACAACAGCGATGACACGATCAACCGCACCTTCTACCGCGCCGAGAACGAACTCGAGACATTCGGTGCCGACGTGACCGCCACGGCCGATTACGCGCTCGGCTCGATCGAAATGCAGACCCTGTTCGGTCTGAGCTACAATCGCGGCGAATACGATAGCGATACCGGCTACGGCGCGCAGATCGCCCCGATCGATCCCTTCGACCCGGTCTATCCCGGCGCACCCGAGATCGCCGTGATCGACAGCCCGGCCAGCACGGTCGAGGAGCGCGGGCTCTACGTACAGAACCGCGCAACCTTCGGCGGGCGGCTGCATCTCGACACCGGCCTGCGCTACGGCGAGATCGAGACCGGCGAGACCACCGGCACCTTCACCTCGGCGGTCGTCAACGCCGAGGACGACGCTGTGACCGGCAATGTCGCGCTGCTTTATGCCTTCGATAACGGCGTCTCGGTCTATGGCAGCTACGCCGAAAGCTTCCGGCAGGAGGTCGTGGGCTCGGATGCGGAAGGCGATCCGTTCGAGCCGACCCGAGGCGAGCAATACGAGGTCGGTATGAAATACCAGCCGCTCGGCACCAACAGTATCTACTCGGTGGCGCTGTTCGACCTCACCAAGTCGAACCTGACCATCGCCGATCCCGAGAACCCGGGCTTCCAAATCCAAACCGGCGAGGCGACCGTGCAGGGCATCGAGCTCGAGGCGCAGACTCTTTGGCGCGACCTGCGCTTCGACGCGAACTTCACCATGCTCGACACCGAGAATGTCGACGGCAACTCCATTGCTACCGTGGCCGAGACTTTTGGTTCAGGTTGGGTGACTTATGCCCCTGAGGCTGGCCGGCTCGCGGGCTGGGAGTTCGGCGTCGGTGCGCGCTTTGCGGGTGATCGCGAGGATGGCGACGGCAACAGTTTCGTGCCGGACAACACGCTCTACGACGCGCGGGTGGCCTACGGCACCGACGATTACGAAGTCTCGCTCAACCTCCGCAACCTGACCGATGACGAGCATTTCACCAATTGCGATTCTGCCACGTGCTACTTCGGCGAGGGCCGCGACATCTCGTTAAGCACCAGCGTCAAGTTCTGATCAGCGGGTTCGGGGCGTTCCCGAAACGCCCCTACAGCCGCCGGGCCGGTTCCCTCCTGGTCCGGCGGTTCTCGCTTGTCTGCCGGGGATGGTGTGCGGCGGACAAGAAACCCGATGCCATATCTTTTCCCGTTTGGACGAGGTGACTATCTGAAGCGGCAAGGCAGAAGCCCCGGCCGCATCGGAGAGACCATGGCGAAGAAACTGCCATCCCCCTGCATCGACGTCTGCAAGTTCCGCCGCGAAGGTCATTGTATCGGCTGCTCTATGACCAAGGCCCAGAAGAAGATGTTCAAGACGTTGAAGAAGCCCGAGCACCGCGAGGCCTTCGTCACCATGCTGGTTCATCAGCAGAACGATCTGTGCCTGTTCCGACACTGGGCACCGGCCTATCTCAAGAAATGCGCGAAGAAGGGCGTGATGCCGCCCCTTGCGACTTGATCGCGATGTTCCGAGGCGGGAGGCGTGGGTCTCCGAATGCCGGACAAGCCCGCTGCGGCCCGGGTTATTCTGAAACAGAAAGCGGCGCCCCTCGGGCGCCGCTTGAATCTTTCACTCGCCGTTTTCAGGCGATATGGGCACGCAGCATCCAAGCGAATTTCTCGTGGGTTCGCCCGCGCTCGATGGCAAGATCCTCGGTCAAGGTATCACCGTGATTGGCTGCGAGTTCGCCAAGCCCCCCCAGCGTAGCAGCAATGGTCTCCTGCGCTTTCATCAGGATTTCGACCATCTCCCGGTCACTCTGATGACCGTCATGCTCCTCGACCTTTGATCGCTCGAGCATGCCGGCAAGTTTGCCCTCGGCATGCTCGTTCAGGGCACGGATACGCTCGGCAAGATCGTCCTGCGCCTGAAAGTGATCCTCGTAGATTTCCTGGAACAGGCGATGCAATTCACCGAAAGCCATGCCGGTGACGTTCCAGTGGAAGTTCTGGGCGAGCATGGTGGTGACCGCGGTCTCCGCCACGCTCTGGTTCAGCGCCTCGGCGATCTCCTTCCGAGCGTCGGGGCTCAACTCGATGGCAGGCTGTGTCATGACGCAATCCTTTCCAGCTTCGGGGATGCCGGATCATCTGTCGCGTCCGCCAAGCGTGTCAACGTGTCACTATCGGACGCGACGCGAGCGACCAGATGAACCAAGGACCGCCGGACCTGCGCTGGCACGCGGCTGTGCAATAGGAACGTGGCGCTGGTCAGGTCGTCGTCGCGCAGAGCGGCGATCAGGCGCAGCAACCAGCTTTCGTCGAAGGACAGCGCCCGGGCGGTCGGTCGATAGAAGCGGGGAGAGCGGCCAAGCGCTTCACCCAGCGTCCGGATCAGGGCATCGAGCACGGTGTCCGGCGGAATGTCTCGCCGAGTGCCAACCATGGCGCAGGCCTGCGCCAGTTCGATCCGGCTCCGGGACCGGCAACGTAGTGCAGACAGCCGCATTTGGGCCAGCAGTCGCCGGTCCTTGGGCTCCAATGAAGCTCGCTGGTCGCTGTCAAAGACAACGCGGGGGTCGGAGGCGGCGAGGAACATAGTTTTATCCAGGTCCAGAGTCGGTCGAGCATCTTGTTTCCCGACGATGTCCATCGGGCATCACGTCGAAAAAGGAGACGGATAGACATTGGCGTCCGCCGCTCCTTCATCCGGCGCCCCTCATACCCGACCAATATTGTCAGTCAACTTGTTTAATCCGACAAATTTGCTTAGGCATGAGTCGCAACAGGGGCAGAGCATGACCGGATATAACAATTCAGACGCTCCGGAAGAGAGCGCTGCATCTCGCCTTCGCGTGGCGGGTGTCGCGGTCGGCTATGGCGACGCGCCGATCGTCCGTGATGTTTCCCTCGATGTGCCGGATGGCGCATTGACGGTTCTCGTCGGTCCCAACGGCTCCGGAAAATCCACCTTCATGAAGGCCATGGCCCGCGTCCTGCCGGTCAGCGCGGGCGAGATCAGGCTCGATGGCCGCCCGCTGCGGTCGACCCCGACGCGCGAGGTTGCCAAGCAACTCGCCCTGCTGCCGCAGGGGCCGATCGCCCCCGAAGGGCTGCGCGTGCGCGAGCTGGTGGCGCAAGGACGCTATCCGCACCAGTCGCTGCTGCGGCAATGGTCACGCGAGGACGCCGAGGCCGTCGATGCCGCGATGCGGGCCGCGGATGTGATCCAGTTCGCCGACCGGCCCGTGTCGGATCTTTCGGGCGGGCAACGGCAACGCTGCTGGATCGCCATGGTGCTCGCGCAGGAGACAGGCATCCTGCTCCTCGATGAGCCGACGACCTTTCTCGACCTCAAGGTCCAGGTCGACCTGATGCGCCTGTTGCGGCGGATCGCGAGGGAAGACGGGCGCACGCTGGTCGTCGTCCTGCACGAGCTGAACGTCGCGGCCGCCTTCGCCGACCACCTTGTCATGATGAAGGACGGCCGCATTCTCGCGGAGGGCCGCGTGGAGCGCGTCTTCACCGCCGCGACCCTGCGGGAGGTCTTCGGTCTCGAAGCGAACGTGCTGCGTGATCCGGCGAGCGGCCGACCGGTCTGCGTGCCGATCGTCGGCCCCATCGAAACCGTCCTGCCCTGGAGGGCCGCGCAATGACGGCGCCTTCGACCCGCCCTGCGCGCCGCCCCGGCTTTGCGCCCCTGCTGGCGCTGGCCGCGCTCGCGCTTGCCTTTGCGTGGCATGTCTCGGTCGGGGCCAAGACCATTCCGCTCCCGGTCGTGGCCGAGGCGCTGCTGTCTTACGATGCCTCGGTCTTCGAGCACGTGGTGATTGTCGACCTGCGCCTGCCACGCGCGCTTCTTGCGGCGATGGTTGGCGCCGCGCTCGCCGTATCCGGCGCGCTCATGCAGGGCGTGACGCGCAACCCTCTGGCCGATCCGGGCATCCTCGGGCTGCTGATCGGCGCCTCCTTCGCGGTGGTGCTCTTCGTAGGGGTGTTCGACCTTGCCACGCCCGCCCTGATCCCGCTCATCGCGGCCCTCGGGGCGGTCGCTGCCGCCGCGGCCGTGTGGGGCATCGCCTCGGCCGCGCCAGGCGGGGCGATGCCGCTTACCCTGGTGCTTTCGGGCGCGGCGATCACAGCCTTTCTCGGGGCGCTGGTGACCATCGCCAACCTGCTCGATGAGCAGAGCTTCGAACAGCTGCGGGTCTGGATGACCGGATCGCTCGCGGGCGCGCAAGGCGGCGTCATTCCTTGGACCTTGCCTTGGTTCGGCGTCGGTCTCGTCGTCGCCTTCGCCATCGCGCGGCAGACCACTGCGCTCGCCATGGGCGAAGAGACGGCCGTGGGGTTGGGAATGAATGTCGGGCGGGTGAAGGCGCTCGCTTTGTTCGCCGTGGTGGCGCTGACCGCCGCTGCCGTCGCCATAGCCGGACCGATGGGCTTCGTGGGTCTGGTGGTGCCGCATGCCGTGCGTCTCCTCGCAGGTCAGGATTATCGCCGGATCGTGCCCTGGTCGGCCATCGCCGGAGCCGGCTACCTCCTCGTCGTGGACGTCGCCGCGCGGATGGTTCTGGCCCCGGTCGAGATCTCGACCGGCCTCGTCACGGCCCTGCTCGGCGCGCCAATCTTCGTCTGGCTGGTGAGGGCACGGTTGTGAGCGCAGGATTGCTCATCCGGCTCGACGGGCCGGTCACCTACGCCCTGCCGGTGCATGCCCTGACCGTGCTGGCTGTTCTGTTGGGCCTGACCTGCACCCTCGTGGTTGCCAGCCTGATGGCCGGCAGCTACCCGCTCGGGGCCACCGAGGTCGCGGCGACCCTTGCCGGGCGGGCCCCGTCGGACATGGCGCAGACGGTGGTCTGGCAGTTCCGCTTTCCGCGCACCCTCGCGGCGCTCGCGGCCGGGGCGCTGCTGGCGCTGTCGGGCGCGACGCTTCAGAACGTCACGCGCAATCCGCTGGCCGACCCGTCGCTGGTCGGGGTGAGCCAAGGCGCGGGCCTTGCCGTCGTCGCGGCGATGGTGGCCTGGTCCGAACTGCCCCAAGCAATGCGACCCGTGCTTGCCTTTTGCGGCGCCCTCGCGGTGGCCGCGCTGATCCAGGGGATCGCCATGCGCAGGTCGGGCGGCGCGACGATGCGCTTCATCCTGACCGGCATCGGCGTTGCGGCCTTCGTCTCCGCGCTGACCTCGGCCTTACTGACTTATGGGCAGATAGACCGCGCGATCTCGGCGTTGGGCTGGCTCTCGGGGTCCGTCCACGCCGCGGGGTGGAGCGAGGTTGCGGTCCTGGGCGGCGCGTTTCTCTGCCTCGCACCGGCTCTCGCCGCGGCCTCGCGGCCGATGGCGGCGATGCGCATGGGGCCGGAGATGGCGGTGGGGCTCGGGCTGCGGGTCGGCCTGACCCGCATGGCGCTCGTCACGCTGTCCGTGGCGCTCGCCGCGGCGGCCGCGGCAATGGTCGGGCCGATCGGCTTCGTCGGCCTCGTCGCGCCGCATCTGGCCCACCGGCTGGCGCGCTGCGGCGTCGGCCTGCACCTTGCCCTCTCGGCGGCGACCGGCGCGCTCCTCGTGGGCGCGGCGGATCTGGCCGGCCGCCTTGCCTTCGCACCGGTCCAGATCCCGGCCGGGCTGGTGACGGCACTTATCGGCGTGCCGCTCTTCGTATGGCTCCTTCTTCGCACTCAGGCGAGGGCCAGCCTGTGACGAGGATGATACGACAAAGCCGGGCACCGCTCCCGACCGACGGCGCCGCGACACGGAATGATGCCGTCAGTGCCGATTTCGCGGCGGTCGCCGTGCGACTGCCTCGGCTGCGCGACGCCTTCTCGGCTCTGCTGCACGCAGGTCCTGCCCCCGAGGAGGTGCTTCGCCTCGATACACCAGGGGCCGAGCTTCTCGAAGCATGGCTTGGCGCGGAGGCACAGGCGCAGCCGGGCGCCGATGACAAGCTCGCCGCCGCCTACCTGCTGGGCCGGATCGCTTTCGCCGTCAGCGAGGTGCTCGCGGCCTTGGCGCTGAAGGGCCTGCGGCCTGCGCGCCTCGCCCCAAATACCGTCGCGCTGACCGCACGCCGCGCCCTATGGCACCTCGACGGGGAAAGCGGCGAGGGCCGCGCCTATGACATCGTGCTTTCCGATACGGACCTCGTGCCGTGCAGCGCGCCCGCCGCAATGCTGGGCGCCGCGCTGCCCGACCTGCTCGCGCCGCTCGTCCTGTATCTCGTCGATCGCTCGGGCCTGTCACGAGGGGCGCTGTGGCGGCTCATCGGCGACGCCTTGGCAGGCGCGCTCCTGATGCAGGGCAAGCATGTGGGTCGAGAGGAGGAGGCCATGGAGATGGCCTATGCGGCTCTGCGCGATCGGCAGAACCCACTCCATTCACGCCAGACCGGCTTTTTCCGGATCGATCTGCCCGAGCGGCCGGACATCGCCGAATGGTTCCGCGCGCGGGGCGGCTGCTGCCGCTACTACACGACCGAGGGTGGCGCATATTGTTCGACCTGTGTCCTGCGCGACCCCGAGAGCCGCGAGGCGCTGCTGCGCGCCCATCTGCGCCGCAAGCATGGGCTGGAGGGGGCGTGACGAGTCCCCTCCCCGACCGAGCGCGTGGCCCTCGCGGTCCGCTCACCCGCCCGCACCTGCCATTAGATCCGCCCCCGCGGGCTGGGACGTCCCATTTCGTAAAATCGGAGAAGACCATGCTGCGCCTGAACACGGCCATCTCGACCATCATCATCGGCCTTGCGGGGCCTGCATTCGCACAGGACTACCCCGTGACCTTCGAGCACAAGTTCGGGACCACGGTGATTGAGGAGGCGCCCGAGCGCGTTGCCTCGCTCGACTATGCCGGAGCCGACGATCTGCTCGCCCTTGGCGTGCAGCCAGTAACCATCCGTCACTGGTATGGCGATTACCCCCGCTCGGTCTGGCCCTGGGCCGAGCCCCTGCTCGAGGGAACCCCGACGATCCTGCGCGGCCAGATCGATTTCGAAGCGGTCGCCGCCGCTGAGCCGGAGGTGATCGTCGCCCTGTGGTCCGGCATCACCGCCGAGGAATACGAGCGCCTGAGTCTGATTGCGCCGGTTGTTGCGGTCCCGGAAGGTGTCGGCGATTACGCCCTGCCCTGGGACAAGCGCGCGCGACTGACTGGCCAAGCCGTCGGCCGCGAGGCGAAGGCCGAGGCCCGGATCGAGGCGGTCGAGGCCGAATTGGAGGCAGCTGCCGAGGCCCATCCCGACTGGGCCGGCAAGACCGCCGCCGTCGCCTATATGTGGAACGGCGATCTGGGCGCTTACACCTCGAACGATGTCCGCCCGCAGCTGCTCGCGGAGCTCGGCTTCGAGACGCCGCAGGCGATCGACGATTTGATCGTCGGCAATGAATTCGCGGTCAACTTCTCCCCCGAAGATCTTTCGCCGATCGATACAGATCTTCTCGTCTGGCTTCCGGAGGAAGAGAACAGACAGCCGATCCTCGACCTGCCCGCACGCAAGTTCCTTGATGTCGCCCAGGAAGGGGGCGAAATCTTTCTCGACGAGGAGCTGGTCGGCGCGTTCTCGCATGCCTCTCTCCTGTCGATCCCCTACGCCGTAGAACGCCTTGTCCCGTTGATCGAGGCCGCTCTCGGCGGCGATCCCGCGACGACCGCTGATGCGAACTGAGCGAGAGAAAAGGAGAGTTCTCATGAAGCATCTCGCAACCATGGCCCTGATCACGGTCGCCGCGCCTGCGGCCGGGCAGGAGGTCCGCACGGTCGTCGACGGCACCGGGGTCGAGGTCACCCTGCCCGCCAACCCGCAGCGGATCGTCTCGCTGCATGACACCTCGCTGACGGTCGCGCTGCTGGAACTGGGGATCGAGCCGGTCGGCTCGCACGGACGGACCCGGGCGGACGGCACGCCCTATATCCGCTCCTCCGCCACGGCCACGGGGATGGATTTCGCCAATTCCGACATCGCGTTCATGGGCAACTTGCCCGCCGATGTGGAGCGCGTCGCCGCGGCCGACCCCGATCTGATCGTGACGACGAGCTGGCAGACCGCCGACCCGGACCAGCTGCGCCGGATCGCCCCGACCTATGTCTTCGACATCGCGAGGACCGGTGATTTCGACGTCTATGCCAAGCTGGCGGAGATCACCGGGCACAGCGATCGGCTGGCCGCGCTCGAAGCACGCTATGAGGCGCAGCTCGATCTGATCCGTAGCCAGGTCGAACCGGAAGAGTTGCGCGTCTCGGTCATTCAAGGGCATGACGGCGAGCTGCTCGTCTGGAACACCTATGGCACGCTCGGCAAGGTGCTGCGCGACGCGGGCTTCTCGTTTCCGGAGATCGTCGACGCCATCGAGGGCAACGAGCGTCAGGCATTCTCGGCCGAGATGCTGCCGCGATTCGACGCGGACATGATCTTCGTCACCTATCGCGCCGACCGCGGCGAAACGGTCGCCGATGCCAAGGCCGCCCTGGACGGCGTCCTGCCCTCCTGGTGCGACGCGCTGCATGCCTGCCGCGAAAATCAGGTCGTCTACCTGCCGCGTTCGCTCGCGTCGACCTATGACGCGGCCGGCACCCTCGCTTATACCGTCCTGAGCCATATGGGCGGGCGCAAACTGGTGCGGATGCCGGATCAACTGCGGTAAGGAAAGAAGACGCCACTCGGGGAGTGGACGTCGCAGCATGGAGAGGCGGCGCCGCCCCGAGCAAGGGCGGCATCGAGACTCGACTACCTCAACCTTGGCCATGCTGGGCATGATCCGCACAGCATGGCTCTGTCCGCTCCAGTTCCTGTCCGATAACCCGTCTTATCGGACATCATGGTGAATACGATATTCGGCATATCGAACGTGCCCGAGGCCTCCGTCCCGCTCGCATTGCTCAAGTCCGTCGTGGGTTTCGACACGATCGCACAGCTCGTCTATACAGCCCATAGCTATTCACATGAGACGACCCGCCAAACCGTGGCGGGTCGCTTTCGCAAACCATTCAACTCGTTGAAAACAAGTGGCACAAAGCACGCTACAAGTTGACCGGGTCGCAGACTCTTTGATCAAGCGCGCTCACCACTCACCTGACTTAGCATGAGCCGCAGTCTCCTTTGCCTGTTTTCTGAGGTCAAAGAATGTCTTTTAGTAGCGCGCCGAGTGTGCTGGCTGATAACAAACCGCGGGTCCTACAGCGTTCTGCCATATCCTTGCGCATCAGTATGATGAGGAACGCCTTCGTCTTTTCGGTCTCGGGTATTAGCGTATCGGGTCAAGGCGGCCGTCGTCTCTCTGGCGAAGGCTCGGACGCAGCCGGCCATCTCGCAAGCGAAGACTATGGTGACGTTGGCCTTCGCCATGCTTGCAGGAATGAGATGCTGGAAAAACCGGCACATCCGCGATTTCTTCTCCATGCAATGTTTTGGGCGGCTTCGAGCAACCTTTGCAAAGAGAATGCCGCCTGAGAGGCCACCGGTGCAGTCGCTTCGTAGCGTTATCTGGGGGTCTAAAGGCAGATTGACTCGGTCTCATGCAACTCCGTCCCATCCACCTTGATGACGAGGCTACCGTCGTCGCTGCGCGTCACATCGATTTCGTGAACCGTCCCTTCGATCTTTAAGCGAGCTGAATAGCCCGGCCACGCGTCAGGCAGGTTCGGGCGCACGATGACGCGGCCTCCGGATTGGCGAATGCCGAGGATGCCTTCGACCGCAGCACGATAGAGCCAGCCGGCGGAGCCAGTGTACCAAGTCCAGCCGCCACGGCCCTGTCGCTCACCTTCGGAATAGATGTCGGCCGCGACGGCGTAGGGCTCGGTTCGGTAGGTTGCGACAGCGGCCGGGTTCAGCGCGTGCCGGATCGGGTTGAGCATGGAGAAGCAGTCATGCGCCGCGTCGCCCTGCCCCATCTCGGCCAGCGCATAGGCCACCCAAGCCGCGGCATGGGTATACTGACCGCCGTTCTCGCGCACACCGGGCGGGTAGCCCTTGATGTAGCCCGGATCCTGCGGGGTCCGGGCGAAAGGTGGCGCGAACAGGCGGATCAGTCCGGCCTCTCGGTCCGGAAGATGCGCCAGCACGCTTGTCATGGCCTGCGCGCTTCGCTCTTGATCGGCGAGGCCTGACATCACGCTCCATGACTGGGCGATGGAATCGATGCGGCATTCCTCGGATGTCGTGGAGCCCAGTGGCGTGCCGTCGTCGTAATAGCCCCGGCGGTACCATTCCCCGTCCCAGCCAGCCGTGTCGAGCGCTTCGCGTAGCGACACCAGATGGGCGGCCCAAGCGTCGGCACGGGCGCTGTCGCCGCGCTGCAACGCGATCGCTCCCAGTCGGTCGAGCGCATGCGCAAGGAACCAGCCGAGCCAGACGCTTTCACCCCGGCCCGCCTCGCCGACTCGGTTCATGCCGTCGTTCCAATCGCCACCCAAGATCAATGGCAGGCCATGGGCGCCGGTGCGGCTGATCGCCAGATCGAGGCCGAGTGCCGCATGTTCGTAAACTGAGGCGATCTCTTGCGTCGTCTCAGGCTGGAAATAGGCGTCATGCGCGCCCTCAGGGATCGGCGGCCCTGACAGGAAGGGCAGCACTTCGTCGAGCAGGGAGACGTCGCCTGTCCCAGCGACGAAATGGCACACCGCATAGGCGAGCCAGACGCAGTCATCCGATATTGTGGTCCGCACCCCTGCCCCGCTCTGCGGCAGCCACCAGTGCTGGAAATCTCCTTCGATGAACTGCCGCCCCGCGGCGTTGAGGATTTGCCGCCGAGCCAGCCCGGGATCCTGCCACAAGAAGGCCAGCGTATCCTGCAGCTGGTCGCGGAAGCCGAAGGCGCCGCTGGCCTGATAGAACGCCGAGCGGGCGCGCAGTCGACAGACGATGCCCTGATAGGGCAGCCAGGCATTGACCATGAGATCCATCGCCGGGTCCGGCGTCTCGATCTGTAGCGTATCAAGAAGCGGCGCCCACGCCGCCGCCGCCGCGTCGCAGGGATCTATCTGCGAGTCCCGTTCTGCCGCGAGATGGCGACGGGCAAGGGCCTGCACCTCCCCCGCATCCGCCCCGTCGCCCAACAGGAAGCTCAGCCGCGCGCTTTGGCCGGGTTCGAGCACCAGATCGGTGGCAATGGCGGCGCAGGGGTCGCCATGGGTCTCCGTCTCGTCGCCCAAATGCTGACCGCGCATCACCGCCTCGGGGCGCCAGACATCGCCCCCGCCGAGAACGCGGCCCCGATCCGCGGTGAAGGCGGCCACCGGCTCCGAACAGGCGAGAAAGGCGACACGGCCCGGAAACTCGGTATCGAAGGGGTTGCAGGCCGTCATCAGCCCTGCGGCAGGATCGGCCCGGACCGCAACGAAGGGCGCGGTGCGGGCACGGTCATGGCCGAGCACCCATTCGGCATAGCCGGTGATCCGCAGCCGAAGCCGCCGCTCCCCCGTATTCTTTAGTTCCAGCCGGGACAGGCGCACCGGATCTTCGGCCGCCACGCGGTGTGTGAGCGTCATCGCGAGATCGCCGCCCTCACGCCGGAACAGGCTATAGCCCATGCCGTGCCGCGCCTCGAAGCGCGCGCCGCCCGCGGTATCAAGGCGCGGCAGGGGGTTGAACATCATCCCCGTGTCGCGGTCGACCACATAGATCGCCTCGCCGGGCCGGTCGATCACCGGATCGTTGGACCAAGGCGTGAGCTGGTGATCGCGGGAATTGACGCTCCAGCTCGACACGGCGCCATCGGCGGAGACCTGGATGCCGAACCGCATGTTGGCGATCACGTTGATCCAAGGATGCGGCGTGGGGACGCCCGCCTCCGGGCGGATGACGTATTCGCGCCGCCGGGCGTCGAACCCGCCGATACCGTTCCAGAACTCCAGACCGTCGCCGCCTCGTGGCTCGGGCGGTTTCTGGCCACCCTTCGGGCGGTCGACAACGAGACGGGCGGGCCATCCCGGTCGAGTTTCGTGGTCGGGCCGCGCCTCCGCATCGGATCGCCCGCGCCCGGCCAGCCGCGCCGCGCGTCCGAGCTGAATCGAAAGCCGCCCATTGCGGGCGTGGAACACCGCGCGGCTCGCGCCGAGCAGGGTCTCGCAGGTCGCCTCGTCCATCAGATCCCGCCGAAGCGCGAAGACATGCGCCAGACCGCCGCCCATCAGGGCGCGGTGCCGCGAACTGGCGCAGATCGTCTCGATCGCCATCTGGAGGTCCTGCGCATAGGAGGTCGCGTGCTCGTTGAGGATCACGAGGTCGATCAGCAGGCCCCGGCTGCGCAGGTATTCATGCGCCCTGAGCGCCTCGCGCAGCACCTCGAGATCCGCCTCGGCGTCGATGCGGATCGTGAGGATCGGCGCGTCGCCCGAGATCGACAGGCGCCACAGCATCGACTGCGCGCCGAGGCGCCGCGCATCCGACGCGGCCCCAAGCGACCGGTCGGGCAGCACGAAGGAGGCCGCGAGGGCCTGGAAGATCGCCGCTTCGGCCGGATCGACGCCGACATGGTGCAGGTGGATCTGCGACCGGGTCCAAGCGTGCATCGCCTCGCGGTCGAACGCCTCGGGATGCATGTAGCGGGTGATCGCCGCTTCGGCCTCGGCTCGGTTCGGGGCGGCGATAGTCCAGAAGACCAACCGGATCTCCTTGCCCGCCGGGACCCGGACCTTGCGGCGCAGCGACAGGATCGGGTCGAGCGTGTAGCCGTCCGATGGCTCCGCTCCGCCGAAGCGCGGAGCGTCGGGATCGAAGGCCGCGGCGGTGCGCAGGGTGCGGCCCCGCCCGATGAAGCGGCGGCGGTCGGTCTCGGCGCTGGTGCTCCGGCCGCCGCCCGATCCGGCGAGCAGATGCGCCACATGCATGTCCAGCTCGTCCGGGCTGCGCTTGTTGCGCCAGGCATGAATTACGGCGCCGGCCTCGGCGATCTCGGTGCGGATGAACATCTTGGAAAAGACGGGATGCGCGGCGTCGGACCGCGCCGGGGCAATCACCGGCTCGGCATAGGAGGTGACCTCAACGATCCGATCGGTCTCGCCGTCGTTGCACAAGGTCAGGGCGCGGCCCTCCGCATCGACCTCGGAGGCGACGATCACGTCGACGCGGCTGCGCAGCGTGCCGACTGTCTTGTAGAATTCGGCCTTGCTGTCGGAGAACACGGCATGCGCCGTCTCGCCCGGGGCGGCGCGGGGCGCAGCCGTGGCCGACCACCAGTCGCCGGTCTCGAGATCGCGAAGGAACAGGAAGCTGCCCCAGACTTGTTCGACCGGATCCGGGCGGAACCGGGTGACGGCCAAGCCGTTCCAGACAGCCGATCCGGCCCCCGTGGCAGTCAGCATGATAGAATAATGCCCGTTCGACAGCAGGTTCACAGCCCGCCCGGCCCGGGTCGGATCGTCGATCTCGCGTAGCGCCGTGCTGGTCAGCTGCGCCGAGCCGGTAAGGCGCGCGTTCTCTTCGGTCAATGCGACGATCACGGGGACCTCATGCGGCGAGCGCTCCTGCAACAACAGTTCGGCCGCCTCGATCACCGGATCGCTGTGAAACCGCGTCCGCATGAGCCCCTGCGACACGACATTCGCCACCGCGACGATCGACATGCCTTGGTGGTGCGCCATGTAGGTCCGGACCACCGCATGACGTGTGCCCTCGGGCAGCCGCGCCGGTGTAAAATCGATCGCATCGTAGAAGCCGTAATCGCCACGCGCGCCCATGTCGCGTAGTCGTTCGAGATTGGCCACCGCCGCGCGGGGGCGATACTGGCTTGCCAGAAGGCTGGCATAGGGCGCAATCACCAGATCGCTGGCGAGGCCGCGCTTCAGCCCCAGCAGCGGCACACCGAAGTTGGAATACTGGTAGGTCATCTCCCGGTCGCGCGCGTTGTAAGCGGCCTCGGAAATGCCCCAAGGCACCCGGCGGCGGCGGCCGTAATCAATCTGCGCCTTGACCGAGAGCATGTTGGACTGGTTCAAAAGCCCACCTGTCTGTTCCTGCATGACAAGCGGCGGCATCAGGTATTCGAACATCGAACCCGACCACGACATCAGCGCGCCCCGCGCGCCGACGCTTACCAGCTGGCGGCCGAGCCGGAACCAATGCTCGTTGGGCAGGTCGCCCTTGGCCACGGCGAACAGGCTGGTCAGCCGCGCCTCGGAGGCGAGAAGATCGTAGCAGGAGGTGTCGAGCTTGCCCTCGACAGGGTTGTAGCCGATCGACAGCAGCCGCTGATCGGGCTGCATGAGAAAGCTGAAGTCCATCGAGAAGGCCAGACGCCGCGCCAGCTCGGCGATGCGCTCGAGCCGCGCGCGCAGCTCCTCGGTCGCGGACATGCCAAGGGTCGCATCCGCCAGACCGGCGGCGCAGACGGCCTTGAGCCGCGCCGACCAGTGCCGCACAGCGATGGCGCGCTCGCCGTATTCGGAGGCAAAGCCCAGGCCGAGGTTGTCGATGTCCTCGGCGATCGCCAGCAGCGTATGGGTGCGCACCGACGCGGTCTCGGGCGCGCGGCGCACCGTCTCCAGCGACCGCTCGAACCCCGCGAGCCGCTCCTCCAGTCGTTGGCGCAGGGGCCGGATCGTGCGGCGGTCGTCGGGTACGGCGGCCAGCTCCTCGCGCAGGATCGAGGCGACGTCGCCGATCCCCTCGACGCCGGTCCACAGGTGCACATAGGGCGCCGCCCCCCACTCGCGCAGCGTCGCCGACAGCGCCACGAGATGTCCCGCGAGATTGCCGCTGTCGACGGTCGAGACATATTGCGGCATCAGGGGCGCCAGCGTCCGCGTGTCGTACCAGTTGTAGAGATGGCCGCGCAGCATCTCCATGGTCTCGACCGTCGCGAGGGTCCGCTCGACCCGCCCGATGGCGTCGCGCAGCGCGATCCAGCCAAAGTCGCGCGCCGAGACGGTCGAGAGCAGGTAGAGGCCGATGTTGGTGGGCGAGGTCCGCCCCGCCACGACCGGCTCCGGGTCCTCCTGAAAGTTGTCCGGCGGCAGCCAGTTGTGCTCTTCGGTCACGAAGCGGTCGAAGTATTCCCAGGTGCGCCGTGCGATCCGGCGCAGCGCCGCGCGGTCGGCCGGGTCGATGTCGAGCCGGTCCTCGGTCTCGGCCGAGCGGCTGACGTACCACGCGACAGCGGGTGCCAGGCTCCAGACCAGCCCGAAGGCGAGCGCGATGGGCAGGCCGGGGGCCGAGAGCCGGTAGAGCAGCGGCAGCCCGGCCAGCAACACCAGCACCGGCCAGAGCATGATCCGGTAATAGCCCGGCAGGCCCGGCGCGGTTGTGACCCCCGAAGCGCCGACGCTGCGCCATTCCAGCAGGTGCCTGCGGCTGATCAGGACGCGGTAGAGGCTGCGGACCGTGGCATCCAGCATCAGGGCCGCCGCATGCGGCAAGAACAGGATGCGCAGACCGACCTGCGCCGTCGATGCCGCCACGTCGACCGCCAGTGATCGCAGGTGGGTCCGCGTCACCATGTCGACGGCGGGCGGCAGGCCGGAGCGGATCAGCTGCAGCGTCGGCCCCACGAAGAGACTCAGGATCAGGAACATCTGCCACACCAGCGCCGAGACCCGCCCGAGCAGGATCCACCCGCTCACCGAGGCCGCGATCCAGAAGATCGGTACAAGGATCCGCCGCAAATTGTCGATCATCTTCCAGCGCCCGAGGGCACCGATGCCCGACGCGCTCAGGATCAGCGGCAGCAGCTGCACGTCGCCGCGCGCCCAGCGGTGCTGACGCGCCGCCTCGACCTCGTAACGGGTCGGAAAGTCCTCGATCAGTTCGACATCCGTCACCAGCGCGCAGCGGGCGATCGCCCCCTCGGCCAGATCATGGCTCAGGATCGCGTTCTCGCCGAAGGCGTGGGTCAGCACCCTGCGGACCGTATCGACGTGATAGAGCCCCTTGCCGGTGAAGGAGCCTTCGCCCAGCAGATCCTGATAGGTGTCCGAGACGGTGAAGACATATGGATCGAGCCCGCGGTCGCGCGAGAACACCCGCTGGAAGGTCGACGCCTCGGCCCCGGTGGTGAGCGATGGCGTCACCCGTGGCTGCATGATCGACCAGCCGCGCGTGACCCGCCCCGTATCGTGGTCGAGCACCGGGTGATTGAGCGGATGCGCCATCTTGCCGACGAGCTTGGTCACCGCGTCGCGGGTGAGACGCGTATCGGAATCGAGCGTCATGACGTATTGGATGCCCTCCGGCAGCGCCGTATCGGTGGGCAGGAACGAGGTATCGGCATCGCCGCGCAGCAGCAGGTTCAGCTCGGTGAGCTTGCCGCGCTTGCGCTCCCAGCCCATCCACACCCCCTCCGAGGCATTGTATTGCCGGGCGCGGTGCAGCAGGTGGAACCGCCTGCGGCCGTCATGCGCGTAGAGTCGGGCCAGCCGGTCGATCCGATCGCGCGCATGATCCAGTAGCTCCGCATCGTCGGGCGCCGTTTCGGTCGGGCTGTCGGACCAGTCGCTGATCAGCGCGAAGGTCACCTGCCCTGTCGGGTTGGCAAGGTAATGCACTTCGAGATGCCGGCACAGGTCGTCAATCGCGTCGCGCGACGACAGCAGGCACGGCACGACCACGAGGGTTGCCGCCTCCTCCGGGACGCCGCGGGGAAACTCGAAGCCGACAAGCCGAACCGGCCCCTTGAGCAGCGACGCGGCGAAGTTGAACAGCCCGCTCGCCGCCTCGCTGGCGGGCAAGGCGGCGAGAAGGCACAGCAAGAGCACCTGCCACGCGGAAAGCCCCGCAAGGCTCAGCGTCACCATCCCGGCTGCGACGATAAGCACGGTCAGAAGCAGAATCGGTCCCGCTACGGCCAGCCAGCCCAGCCGGCGGTAGCCGCGCTCGGCTCGCTTCTTCAGCGGCAGGCGCGCCCCGAGATCCCGCTCCAGCCCGGGACGGCACGGGCCGACCAGCCAGAACCCGATATCAGGGTGCTCCGGGCGCGGCACGCGGGCCCCCGCGCCGCCTCGGCCCCGCGCTTCGGCCTCGAACAGCCGCAGCGCCGCCTCCACAACCTCAAGCTCGCTATGACCCGACTGCCGGGCCAGCTCCTCGACCGCATTGCGATACTGATTACGGGACTTGAAATCGAGCGCCGCGAAGTTGGATCGTTCGGCAAGTGCTGCATCGACCAGGCTGACCGAAGAGAACCATTTCATCCAGTCCAGATCGTCGATGGCGCGCAGGCTGCGGATGATGCTGGCGATCAGCACCGTCTCAGCGGACTGGTGCGTTTCCTCCGCGATCAGCACCTCTTCGGCATCGCTGCCGCGGCGGATCAGTGCCTCGTCCAGCCAGTCGATCGCCGCATGGGTCCGCTCGGGCGCGTCGCGCAGCCGGTAGAGCAGCTGGCTCGCGAAGCTGTCGTCCTCGCAGGCCGTGATCTCGGCCTCGAGGAGACCGTGCTCCGGCGCGCCGTTCAGCGCGACGATCCGGTCCGCCAGGATGTTGGCACGATCTCGCATGGTCCGGGCTCGGTCGATACGCTGCGCGAGACCGGCGAACTCCTCGACCAGGATGAACCGCAGCATGGACGGCAGGGCCCAGAGTTCCCCGATCAGGAAGGGGTGGATCGCCTGGTAACCATTGACCATCGCGGTCAGGCGGGCGGCATCAAATTCGAATGCCGAATGCGAGGCGAACTTCCATGCGAAGGCGACCACCCGCGGCGCGGCGTGCCCTTCCGAGATCGCAACCTGCGGAAGCTGCCGGATATAGCGGGGCGGCAGCGCCTGCTCGACCTGCCGGATGTTCTCGTCGACGAGGTGAAAGTTGTCGAGCAGCCATTCCTCGGCCGGGCCGATGAGCTGCTCTCCCTGCGAGGCACGAAACACCCTGCGATAAATCGTGGCGGTTTGCTCCCGAAGCTGCCGGGCGCGGCGCGGCATGATCGCACCGAAGCCGAACGGAACCTCGACACGGGATCGCCCCGCAAGATCGCGCCCGAGGTCCGCAAGTTGCAGGTCCGACAGATATTCGCCGTGGCCATGGGGCGGGCGTAGTGCTTGGGAAGCATGAAACGTCATAGAGCCCGCCTTGTTGGAGATCTTGTTCCGACAGTCCGCGAGGCCGCTTGAAACGATCGGGCCTTCGCCTGCGCACCTCGGCCGTCCGCTCATAAGCCTCGCTTCCGGGCGTAAGCTGGCCCCGGTCATCCGAACGGCTGCGGACGTCTCAGTTCGCGGGGATCGCCACCGTGGGATCACCGCTATACCAGCCGAAGAGATAGGCGGCGATCACGACAACGCCGATGAGAACGGCGGCGATAATGCCCATGCTTTTGCGGGATTGCGTCACATTCATGTTAGCCATGTTGGTCTCCTGCTTCGATCTCGAAGCTGATTGCGATGTGGTTGGCGCGGATGCGTCAGAAACCGTGCATTGCGCGCGGCACTAATTGGAGCGGGATGCGCTCTACGACGGCAAGGAACCGGCTCAGTGCTTTCTCTTAAGTTTCGGCGATGCCGCATCGGCAAAGGTCCGAACGACGCTCGACGGAGCGACTGGAGGAGTTTTCTCCTGCTTTGGCTTCTTGGCTTCCTTGTTGTTTCGCTTCTGTCCCTTAGACATGTTTGGTCCTACCTCCTGTTGATCGGCACAACATCGGGTCAGTGCCGGGCATCCGTGGCACCGCTACTTCGAACGATCAGTTCGGCATGCGGCGGTAGCGCATCGGCATACCCTCGTTCTCGGCCGACTGGAGGGCGAACATATCGGCCATCGCTCTCAGTGCCTTGCTTACGGGAGAGCGACTTACCGCCTCGGCAGTTCGTACCTCCTGAGGCGGCGGGCTTGCATAAAAGCGCCGAAGTTCCGTTTCCGAAATCTCGTCGGCCTGCATCAGCAGGCGGACCAGAGGGTCGACCAGCATCTCCTCGATAAAAGCATACCTCAAATCCATGTCCGAAAGGCCGTCCTTCATGGCGGCAAACTCCAGATCAGCGAGCGACACGGTCAGGCTGCGCGACAGTCCGGGATGCGACTCCCGTGGGTGCAAATGGACCAGGACCGAAGCTTTCCAGTCATCGGGGTTCAGATGCTCCACCGGGGCGGCCAGCTCGGTCTCGATGTCGTACTCACCTGCCGGCAGCATCTCGTCGAAGCCGGGGAGCGTGAACGCGCGCGAGAAGGTTGCCGTGGCCCTGCGGATCATGTCGTCCAGCGCCTCCTTCGAGGCATTTGCCGTTCCGTCCGACCCCGCCCCCGGACGTGACGGGACCGGACTGGCCTCGGGGCTCAAGGCTTCTTTGGCGAATGGGCCGCGTCGGCAGGTGCCGGGGCGGCATCCTTCGCCGCCTGGTTTTGTTGCGGGCTCTTGGTCTCGGACGGCTTCGGCGGCTGCTCCGCCTTCTTTGACAGATCTTTGAAAGACATCGTGCATTTCCTTTTCTGAGAACAGGGGGCGTCAGGGATCAGGACGGTCGACGAACGAACCTGCGCCAAGGGATGGATGGATGGGCCGGTGGCCCGTCTTGCGTGGTTCAGGCCGGGGAAACGTCGACTGGCTCGGTGGCTTCTCCAGCAAGCGTCCGGTCGTGATCGAGAGCGGCCTCCAGCGCCTTTTGGGTAATCGGGCGCGTCTCCGAACTGTCGGCGCGGTGCCCCCTGCCCTGAACGGTCAGTTAGGTGCCCGTTCTTCGATAGGCCTCGAAGCTGAGCCCCTGAAGGAGCTCTTCCTCGACGACCACCACGTACTCGCCTTCAGGCAGCTCGTCCGAATACCCTGAGATGCGGAACGGATAAGTAAACGTCACCACCGACTTGGAGGATCGCACGGTCATCTCGGAACTCTCCCGAATTACTAACTGGCATGGACTGCGTCAGTCTGGGGGCGAGGACGATGCCCCGCCCGATCGACTGAAGCACCATACGGCCCAGCCCGGCGAGGCAGACTGACCGGTGTTAGCGCCGACCACGCTTTTTTTGACGACCCCTCGCACCGTCACCGCATCGGTTGCAGATAGCGTTTCGGAGCAGGTGACTGATCTGCATCAGCGCAGCTGCGTGCCATCTCTGCGAGACTGGGCCAGCCCACACCCGGCTGCTCACCGAAACGGCTGGCAATCTCTGCTTCCCACACGCCATGCCGCCCCCCGTGCCGGGCCATTGCGGGGCACGAAAGGCTTTTTCCATGACCAACCCCAACCTGCTTCGTCCCGACGCGAGCGACTGCGACCGGTTCCTTTTTGCTCCGGTGGGCGAGGATAGGAACGGCTATGTTGTGACCGTCTTGTCGACCTTCGCAAGGCTCGGCCTCGATCCGAGAAATGAGGCATCGGGCCTTGCGGCGCTGTCGCGATCGGTCGCGCGCGAACGGCTGGACCGGCTGCTCACCGGGTTCTCCGATGTGCCGGCGCTCAAGCGCGAGCACGGTGCCACGGCGGAACGACTGATCCTGCTGCTTCCGGAACGGTTGCGGCCCCGAGCCGCGCCGAGCCATGACGATCTGGTCGCGGGATGTCCATCGAAGCCCACCCTGCCTGTTTTCTGGCTTCTCATGATCCTGCTGGCGCTCGCGCAGATCCTGTATTTCGGCTTGGCCGGAGCCGGGGAATGATCCTGCCCTTTCCCAACCTCCGGCCGTTTCCGGCGTCAGCGCGGAAATCCGTCCCACCACACGAGGCGCGGCTTTGGAAAATGGAAGAAAGCCTTTGGAGCGATGGCCTCTTCCAAGCCCGCGCCTCGACGGCGGCAGATGCGATGTTCATCCTTCCTCATCAAACCCGTCCACTTCGAGGCGTCGACATTTGGACTGCTTGGCTGCAAGCGTCGGATTGGCGCTCCGTCGCCTTGCTGGATCGAAGCTTTGCGCGCGATACGGACCGGATCATCCTTGCCTACCGCGTCTCGGCGAACAAGACAGGTAGCACGATCTATGAGGCGCTCTGCATGTCCTCGTTTTACCTGCGGGACGGGGGCTGGCTGCGGCTCTCGCATCAGCAAACGCCCCTTGCATGACACCCGCGGCAGAACCTCATGGGGGCATCGACACCCATATCCCCCGTGCGCGCATTCTCAATCGAGGAGAGGACCCATCTGATCAAGATAGGTCGGGTCGAACTCGGCCAGGGCTACAAGGCCCGTATAATCATTGAAGGCGACATGGCCGCCCTGGAAGGTTACCAGCCCCTCCTCACGCAATTGCCGAAGCACGCGATTGACATGTACCGCGCTCAGTCCCAGAGCATCCGCCAGATGATACTGGGTCAAAGGACAATCATAGCCAGCCTTGTCTCCCATGCCGACCAGCGCCAGCCGGGCTCCCAGTTCGAGCAGCATGTGGGCCATGCGCTCGGAGGCGCTGCGCCGTCCGAGCCCTACCAAATGCTCGACGACCATCGCCTCGTCCCGCGACGCCGCCCAAAGGACCGCTGTCGCCAAGCGGGGAGTATGCGCGAACGCATCGAGAAGATCCTGTCTTAGAACTTCGGCAGCCTCGATCTTTCCGATCGGTTCGATGCCATGATCCGAGGTATGCAGAAGGATGCTCCGCAAGCCGAGGAAATCGCCCGGGATCTGGAAATCGATGATCTGCCGTGACCCATCGGGTTGCGATTTATAGGAACAGACCCAGCCCGATGTCAGGATGTAGGCGGCCTGCTCGGATTGCCCCTGATGCACAAGATCGCGCCCGGCCACGAAGGTCCTGCGACGGCGGTGCAGGCGTGACAGTACATCGAGCTCCGTCGCCGACAAGGCGACGAAGGCGCCGAGCTTGCGCGCGAATGCGTCGAATGAACCGGCCAGCAAACGCTTTCCTCCCTTTTCCAAATGGAGCCAAAACTTCAGACATGAGGGCTGCTTTCGATCAGTTCACCATACCGCACTTCATGCCAACATGTCGGCACTCAACTAAAACCCGACACGTCCGGTGGCGTCACTTTCAGAGAGGATTTCCCCGCATGACTGATCAGAACACTTACTCTGGCATGGCCGCGCTCTCGATTTGCGAGGCGCTCCTTCTTGCGCTCAGTGACCGCCAGCTGCTGCCGAAACACGAAATCCTGGGCATCCTGCAAGACGCAGCGACAACGCATGAAAACGCCATCGGGCCGGGAATTGATGTTCAGACGCACCGCGCGGTTGCCGGTCTCATACGGGAGATCATGGTCAATGGAAGCTCGGCACGGCACCCATGAGCATGGATGCGGTCTTCTATTGCGTCCAGTACCCCGTCTTATCGGACACAAGGGTGATATGCTGCTCGGCATGACAGGATCATCTGAGAACCCCGAAACGCCGCTCGTCCTGCCCAATCAAATCGCAGGCTCGGGCACGCTTGATCGCCTCATCGACACAGCCCGCGGCTATGCCGACCACGCGGTCTCCGAAAACACCCGTATTGCCTACGGGCGTGACTGGGCCGCCTTCGCACGCTGGTGCCGGCTGCGCGGCGCCGACCCGCTGCCGCCCTCCCCCGAACTGATCGGCCTCTACATCACCGACCTCGCCGCGCCGTCGGGCAAGGCGCGCGCACTCTCGGTGGCTTCGATCGAGCGCCGGCTGGCAGGGCTGTCCTGGGGCTACACGCAGCGTGGCTTCCGGCTCGACCGTCGCGACCGACACATCGCCTCCATTCTCGCCGGCATCCGCCGCCGTCATGCGCGGCCACCGGTGCAGAAGGAGGCGATCGGACCCGACGAGCTGCGGGCGATGCTCGCGACGCTGCCGCATGATCTGCGTGGGCTGCGCGATCGGGCGATGCTGCTTATCGGCTTCGCCGGCGCACTGCGGCGTTCGGAGATCGTCGGGCTGGACCGGGCCAAGGACGACACCATCGACGGCAGCGGCTGGGTCGAGATCTTGGAGGCCGGCGCGCTCGTGACGCTGCGCGGCAAGACAGGTTGGCGCGCGGTCGAGATCGCCCGTGGCTCCAGCGAGGCCACTTGCCCGGTGCATGCATTGGAGCGCTGGCTGCATTTCGCGAAGATCGATTCGGCCCAATCTACACTGGTGTCAGCCGTGACGGACAAAGCGCGTTGGAGCGCCGTCTGAGCGATCGCCACGTGGCACGGCTGGTGCAGCGCACGGCGCTCGCGGCCGGACTGCGGACGGATTTGCCGGAGGCCGAGCGCCGCGCACTGTTCGCGGGCCATTCGCTACGCGCCGGACTGGCCTCGTCGGCCGAAGTCGACGAGCGGCATGTGCAGAAGCAGCTCGGTCACGCCTCGGCCGAGATGACCCGCCGCTACCAGCAAAATCGGGATCGCTTTCGCATCAACCTGACCAAGGCGGCGGGGCTTTAAGATACAGACGCCGCCGAGCGCCCTCCCTCCAAAAACCTTCAACAACTATCGTATTTCTGGATGGGGTTATTGGAGGGTCCTGCCCCTGCCGACCTCCAGGCAGTGCCCCTCCTCCACAAACGGCCGTTTTTGGCCAATGGGTTCTGTCAGGGGGTTTGTGTCCGGTGTGCGGACATTCGAGCCGGGTGCAGCGAATGACGGCTCTCCGCCGATGCTGTTGAAAAAGTCCGTATTGCAGCGCGGCAAGTCCTTCGATTCACTCAATCCTGAGGGGATGGGAGGGTTTCGAGATGATGGGCAGGCAGGAGGCTCCGGCGCAGCTGTTCTACGAGTTCGATCTGGAGCGGCACGTCCCGGCCAACCATATGCTGCGAGAGATCGATCTGTTTCTCGACTGCGGCGGCTTGCGGGAGGCGCTGCGCCCCTTCTACAGCCACCTTGGCCGTCCATCCATCGACCCCGAACTCATCATCCGGATGCTGGTGATCGGCTACGTCATGGGCATCCGATCGGAACGTCGCCTCTGTGACGAGGTCCATCTGAACCTCGCCTATCGCTGGTTCTGCCGACTGGGCCTGGAGCGGAAGGTTCCGGATCACTCGACCTTCTCGCGCTATCGCCATGGCAAGTTCCGGGAGAGCAACTTGTTGCGTCAGGCCTTCGAAGCCACGGTCGAGCGCTGCCTGAAGGAAGACCTCGTGTCCGGCGAGGGCTTCGCTGTGGATGCGAGCCTGATCTCTGCCGACGCCAACAAGGTCCGGTCGATCGCGGCCGAGGATTGGAGTCCGGAGCGCGCACGTGAGGTCGGAAACAGGGCGGCGCGGGAATATCTGGAGACACTCGACGATGCCGCCTTCGGGGCCGCGTCGCCTGTCCAGCCGAAGTTCGTGGCGAAGTCCGATCCGGCCGCGCAATGGACCCGCGCCGAGGAAAGCCGTCCATACTTCGCCTATGCCACCAACTACCTGATCGACACCAAGAGCGCGGTCATCATGGACGTCGAGGCGACGAGGGCAATCCGCCAGGCCGAAGTCGGGGCCTCGCGCACAATGCTCGACAGGACGGAGAAGCGGTTCGGTATCCGGCCGGACTGGCTGGCCGCCGACACCGCATACGGCAACGCCGAGAACCTCGGATGGCTGGTCGAGAAGCGCAGCATCATCCCCTTCATCCCGGTCATCGACAAATCAGAGCGGACCGATGGCACCTGGTCCCGGTCCGACTTCGAATGGGACGAAGCGAACGATCAATACATCTGTCCCGAGGGCCAGGCTCTCAAGCAATTCCGCCGGAACTACTCCGATCCAAGCCGGGGGCAGGATGCTGGCGGACAGAAGAAATACCGTGCCTTGAAGGCCACCTGTCAGGCCTGCCCATCCAAGGAAGTCTGCTGCCCGAAAGCGGAGGCGCGATACGTGACACGTGAGCCGCACGAGAAAGCACGCGAGTTCGCGCGCGAATGTCGCAAGACCAAGGCCTACAAGGTGTCCCGCGACAAGCGGAAGAAGGTAGAGATGCTCTTTGCCCACCTGAAGCGCATCCTCGGCCTGACCCGGCTACGCCTGCGTGGCCCCAACGGCGCCAAGGATGAGTTCCTCCTCGCCGCCATCGCTCAGAACCTCAGGAAACTTGCGAAGCTACGGCCCCAGAATGTGCTTCGGGAGGCCACGGCATGAGCTGAGCGGGCGAATACCCGTCTTGAGGCGGACAGACGGGCAGTTGCCCGAACGGAACGGCGGCGCCCCGACGAATGGCTGGCAAAACCGTCGTCCTCGACCGACTTTTTCAACGTAATCCGCCCTCTTATGTTTGGCCTCCGTCCCCTGAAGTGCTGGGTCGCTGAGGCTGGTCGATACTGACGCTTACTGTTGAGCACACCTCAAGTCCGGACTCACCCCGAAGCCGTGCCGGCGGTGAGGCATCACTTTGCGAGAATGCTGGGTGGCCAGACTGGCAAAGGGGCTTTCTGTCTCTTCAGCCCTCTGGCTGGTTCCTCGGGCGAGAGTTGTAAAGAGATAGATAGCTGCCGCTGCGTTATTGGCGTCGTTCTCCAAGTCGGGGCTGGCAAGCACGCCGGGCGATGACTTCAAACTTATCCGTACCTCATTCCTCGACGGTCTTCAGAATGACCTCTGCGGCCTCCGTCGGGCGGTCCCATTGCGGGAAGTGGCCGCATCGCTCGAACCAATGTAGCTGGGCGGTAGGGAAGACTGCTTGAGCACGTTCCGCTTGCCTGGGCAGCAGGAGGCGGTCTTTACGACCCCATCCAATCGTCACGCGGCCCGGAGGTGTGGCCGTCCCCTCCTGCAACGGACCGTTCGCCAACTCGCGCAGCATCGCGTCGAATACTTCGGTCCCGGCTATGGCCGTCAGCTCTTTCTGGACCAACTGAGGATCGAGGGTGCCGGGTCTCGCCGACAGTTGCATCAGAAGTGCCGTCCGCGCGGCCCTGTTCTGCGACAATGCCGGAATGCGCGAGCGCAAGCGGCGTACCAGCCGAACCGAGGCGGACAGTGTGTAGCGGAACCAAGCCGTTTCCCAGCCCCGCCAGAAACCGCCCGGATCATAGGCGACCGTGTGGCCGCCGACGCCCCGCCGCGACAATTCCAAAACCAAGCGTGCGCCGACGGAACTGCCGACTGTGTCAACTCCTGTAAGCCCATTCAGGTCGATGAACTGCTCGAGCACGTCCGCATAGGCCGCTATTGTCTGGCGCCCCAAAAGCGCCGGAGATTTTCCGTGCCCCGGCAGATCGATCAGCACGATCTCGCGCGCATGGGATAGCATCGGGACGATGCTGTCCCATGACCGGACACTTCCCCCGAGCCCGTGAACCATAAGCAAGGGTCGTCCCGCACCATGACGTTCGCAATTCAATTCCATGCTGCAACAACGGCCAGAACTTCCTTTAGTTTCACTGTCAGCTGTCAGGACATTGCATCGGCGTCGCATTCCGTCGGACGACTCCGTGTAGCTCCCTCGAATCTGCGACGGCTTTGTGGGCACCGCTCGCTCTTGTGACAGGTGCGGCGAACGACCGCTTCCCGCTTGTCTTCGACGGATGCTGCGATTGTCACCGATGTCGCGGAAGGGCTCGGAGCGGACCTCCTCGACACCGCAGGATGTGCCAAAACTCAACCATTTCTGTCACCGGTGATAACGGCCGTTTCTGGCAAGAGGTCCCTTGTCTGCCGAAGATAATATCGCTCATCGGAAGGCCGATAAACAATCTACCCACTGGAGCATACAAGCTACTCAGGGAGGCATCAGGAACGAGGTTGTGCAGTGTTGGTTGGTCTTCAGAGCGATGTAGATTTACGAAGAGGGACCACGTCATGCAAAGCCACACCGCCGACGTTGATGGAATCGACATGCGTTGGGAGGAAACCGGATCAGGGGAGCCTGTCATCCTGCTTCACGGTATTCCCACCGGCCCGGCCCTCTGGCGTGATGTCGTGCCGCTCATCGAAGGCTGTCGCGTCCTTGCTTGGGAGATGCCTGGCTATGGTGCTTCAATCCCCGAAGGAAAGGGCCGCGACATCTCTGTTGCCAAGCAGGCCGACTACCTCGTTGCCTGGATGCGCAGTCAGAAGATCGAACGCGCGATCCTCGCAGCACACGACCTTGGTGGCGGCGTCGCACAGATCGTGGCCGTGCGGCATCCGGAGATGGTCAGCGGCCTCCTTCTGACCAATGCGATTAGCTATGATTCTTGGCCGGTGCCGCTCGTGAGCGCGGTCGCGAAGACGGGCTCCATCGCGAAGCACGCTCCCGACGGCTCCTTTCACCAGCTCCTGAAGATGATGTTTTCGAAAGGCCACGAGACCAATGCGGCTGCCGAGGCTGCGTTCGATGCGCATGCGTCGCATTACAACCGTCACGGTGAGGCAGAGGCATTCGTGCGGCAGGCGCAATCACTGAATGTCGAAGATACCAAGGCCATCGCGAGCCAACTACCGACGCTCAATATCCCCGCCCGGATCGTCTGGGGGGCTGCGGACGAGTTCCAGAAGGTTGAGTATGGCGAGCGGCTCGCCAAGGATTTCGGCGCGCCGCTGCGGCGGATCGACGGAGGGCTGCATTTCACACCCGAGGATCATCCGCGGATTCTTGCCGAAGAGATCAACGCGCTGATTTCAACCGTCGACGCTCGATAACGTCAAGTTGGACTGTGGCCTTTAGCTTGAAGAATTCAGGCGAATTTACCGGGCTTGGTCGTATCCCATTGCGCGCCAAGGAACACGCTTCATCTGCATGGTAGGATTCGACCAAATTCGTATTTTCCTCAGCCTCCTGATTTCTGACATCTGCGCGAGAACTTCGAACAATTCATGCCCGGATACGTTGTTCGGTTCGACTTCGACATTATCAGGAGAAGCGAAATGAAACTACAATACCTGACTTCCACTGCGGTCGCAGCACTCGTGTCGACGTTCGGTGGGCCAGCGGCAGCGCAAAACATGATCAACACCTCTGAAGTTACCGTGGACGGTGCGGACGTCACCTTCAGCTCGGTGATGGCTGAGGAGGACGGCTATCTGGTGATTCACACCACTCAGGACGGCGAGGTTGTCGTGCCCGAGTCGATCGGGAGCGCCGCAGTCAGCGCAGGCGAAAACAATGATGTAACTGTCACGACAGAATACCCGCTCGCCGAAGCCGAGAATTACATTGCCATGCTGCATGTCGAAAGCAATGGCAATGAAACCTATGATTTTGGCCCGGACAACACTGACGTTGATACGCCCGTCACCGTAGATGGCGAGGTGGTGACCGCGAGCTTCGGTGGAAGTGGCTCCACGACGGAAGTTGACGCTGCCGAGGGCAACGAAGCCATGTCCGGAGGAGACAGCTCGGAACAATCTGCCTCTGCGGAAATGACTTCTGGTGAGATGGATGCCGAGGGGATCGGTTCCGGCCAGATGGCGGGCGATATGACCATGGCCGATCTCGAGACTCATATCGCACAATGGCCGCAGGCCTCGAAAAAGGCCGCCATGGAGATGTGGGACAAGTATGGCGCGCCAGCCGAGATGACCGACACCCTCTTGATCTGGCGTGACAATGGGCCGTTCGTGCGCACCTATGTCTATGGATATGAAATCGACCATAACTGGCCGGCGCCGCACAAGGACGTGTTGCAGCAGTTCATACACTACGATGTGCCGACCGATGTGTTCGACGAGCTCGCAATGTTCGACGGCAGCATTATTGCGGAGCGCACCAAGGGCGAGATTTCGGCCCGCTGCCACTCCGAGTTTGCCAATTTGATCGCGCTCAACCTTGGTAACGATGTGATTACCGGCGAAAAGTCAGTCGACGAAGCTCGGGCTGCCTATGAGGAAGCCGTTCGACAGCATATGGCAGGCAATAGTCCTGAAATTGCCCAGCGGCTGACTTTTGAACCGGCCGGAGAAGATATCACCAACGCCGAAGAAGCCGTGATTCAGCAGTAAATGCATTCTTGGCGAGAATAAAGGCGGGAAGCATTCTTGCTGCCCGCCTTTCTTGTGGACACTCGTCAAAAAAATGGGCGAGGTTCCAAGCCTCGCCCATTGTCACGATCGAAGGCCGGCCATCAGTTTCCGGTCGTCGTTGCGTCCTCGTCTGCGGGATCGGCGGTGCCATCGGTCCCCGTGTTCGTATCGCCTTCTGTCTGCATGGCCGCAGGCGCGTCGGTCGCCATGGCATCCGTCTCCGAGCCCTCCCCAGATTCCATTCCCGCATCGGTCGTGGCGCCGGCATCCATGTCGCTCTCGCTCCCAAAGGCCTCGCGCAGATTGGCGACAGCCATGTCCACGGCCTCCTGTGCCTGCGGCACGACCGTGCCCATGCCGAAGAACTCGTGGGTGACGCCGTCATAGGTCATCTGCTCGACCTCAACGCCCGCTTCCGCAAGGCGCTCGGCCATGATCTCGCCCTCGCTCTGGAGCGGGTCGATCTCGGCATTGACGATGGTCACCGGCGGCAGGCCTTGCAGGTCGTCGCGAGAGATCAGGTCGATGCGCGGATCGGAAGCCTGGGAGGGATCTTCAAAGACTTTGTCGAAGAACCACTCCATGCCATCGCGCGACAGCGGCATGGCGTCCGCATAGGCTTCGTAAGAGGGCAGCTGCATATCATCGCTGGCGATCGGGTAGACCGAGAGCACATGGTCGGGCTGGATCAGCTCGGCATCACGGGCATGGATCGCCACGTTCAGCGCAAGGTTGCCGCCCGCGCTCTCGCCCGCGATAGCAAGCCGCTCGGCATCGGCGTTGAAGGCGCCCGAGTTTTCAACAATCCACTCATAGGCCGCGCTGGCGTCCTCGTGCTGCGTCGGGAAGATCGCGCCTGGAGCCTGTCGATACGTGGCGGAGACCACCACTGCATTTGCGCTGGCAGCAAGGGCACGGGCCGAAGCATCGTAGACATCGATGCCGGCGATCACCCAGCCGCCGCCGTGGTAGTAGACGATCAGCGGGAACGGTCCCTCACCCTCGGCGGGGGTGTAGACGCGCGCATCGATCTCACTGCCATCGGCGCCGGGATAGGTGATGTCGCGCGTCGCGATCCCAGCCAGATCCTCGGGCATCTCGATGCCCCGCTCTTCCATCAGCGCCATGACGGCATCGGCAGGAGTGGGCTGGCTGCGCGCTTCCTCGACCGACAGTTCCGAGATCGGTTGAGCCCCCAGATCGGCGAGCTTGTCGAGCACCGCCTGCATGTCTTCGTTTGGGCTGGCCGGTGGATCGGCCACGGCACCGGCATCGGCGGTGACATTGGCTTGCACTTCGACACGGGTGTCAGGGGCCGACGCAGTGTCGGTTGCAGTGCTCGTTTCAGACGACGAGGAGTCGTCCGTTGCGGTTTCCTGCGCTGACAGTGTGGCAGGAGAAACAGAAAGAGCCGCCGCAAGCGCAGCGCTCGCCGTAGTGGTTTTCAGTAGAGCGTGCATGAGTGATCCTCTCGCAGACTTGGTGAATGGTTCACCAACCGCGAGGCACAGGATCAGTTCAGCCACCCACTGTTCACGTTACAGTTGATCCGATAGGGTTTGTGGCAACAGGCACGTATCCGAACAGGTGAAACGCCAACGGAAACCTTTGGGTGGATAGGCGAGTTCCACCTCCCCCGAGAACGCCCCCTTCACGAGCCGGTCGAGCACGATGTTGCCGAAGCCCTTGCGGGTGGGGGGCTCGACCGGCGGCCCGCCCCGCTCGGTCCAGCATACGGTTAGCCGTCTGTCTCCATGCTCCGCGCCGGAGACGTTCCAGATGATGTCGACGTGACCGTTTTCCTGCGAGAGCGCGCCATACTTGCCGGCATTCGTGGCCAGTTCGTGGAACGCCATGCCAAGCGTCTGCGCGGCTTCGGCGGTGATCGCCGTCTTCGGTCCTTGCAGGTGGATACGTGTGCCGATTAGATCCTCGAAATGCGCCAGCTGGCCGCGCACCAGATCCCCGAGGCGAACACCGTTCCAGTCATCATTGACGAGTAGGTCGTGCGAATGCGCCAGCGCTCGCAACCGGCCCTCGAAGCGGGACAGAAACTCACCGGAATCGGTCTGCCAGATCTGCCGGGCGATCGCCTGAACCAGCGAGAGGGTGTTCTTGGCGCGGTGATTGATTTCCCGCATCAGGAATTCGGCGTGCTCCTTGGCTTTCTCGCGTTCGGTCACGTCAAAGCCGGAGACGACGATTTCCCGCACGCTTCCATCATCGTAGATGATGGGCGACAGCAACATATCGATGGTCACGCGTCCGTCGCCTGAAGTGCGTGCCACGGCGTCGTAGCGCACGACCTCGCCAGTGGCCGCCCGGGCGATGGAGGCGCGCAGCCGGTCGGCAACCTCGGGATCGTAGGACCATCCATATGTCTCCCAAGCCAACTTCCCGACGATCTCGTCACGACCGACCCCGCCCGCTTCGAGCGCCATCGCGTTCGCTTCCACGATCCGCCCCTCGAGATCGAGCAAGCCGATGAAGGCGAGCGCGTTGTCGAGCACCAGCCGCAACCGCTCGGCGCTGTCGCGGGCCTTCCGTTCCATACGATGCCGCTCGGTGACGTCAAAGTTGACACCAATCATCCGGACTGGGCGATTGCCGTCATGCCGTATGACCCGGCCTCGCCCGGCAATATGTCGGATGTCTCCGTCAGGCCGCCGAACCCGGAACATGGCATCGAAGTTTCCGCCGCTCTCAATAGAACGTTCGAGTTCTGATTTGACTGTCTCCCTGTCCTCAGGATGGATCATCTCGAAGAACAGGTTCGTCGATGCCGGCGTGGTAGGGTCGAGCCCCAAGAGTTCGTATAGCATCGAAGTCCAGATAACGTCGCCGGAGGCGAGGTCGAGATCCCACGCCCCCATGTTGGCGGCCTCATGTGAAAGATGCAGCCGCTCCTCGTTCTCGCGCAATACCGCTTCCTGAGCGGTGCGGTCGGACAGGTCGTAGAAGTAGCAGGCCACCCCGGGCCGGCCGTCCGGCAAACGGATCTGCTCCAACGCCCATGCGTAGGTTTCATCCGCACCTCGGTCCCGTCGATGCTCCTGCGCAAGCAGGTCGCGATACGTCTCGCCGGTATCGAGCGTGTTCCGGATGCGGGCGACAACATCCGACACGAAGGGCTCGGACCAGATCGAGCGCAGCAACTCACGGTAATCGCGGCCGATCAAGGCATCGATCCCACCGAACGCTTCCCTTGCTCCCGCGCTGACCTGCACAAGTCGAAAGTCTGCATCGATCACGCAGATGCCGAAGGGCGCCCCTTCGATCACCTGGCGGAAAGTTTCCGAACCCGCCGGGGTGGCGGGATGGGTCCGCTTGCTCTCGGTGATGTCGGTGATCGTGCCGCGTATGCGCCAGGCCATGCCGTTGGCCGGGTCCAGGGCACCCACGGTCTCTCCCCGGTCCCTGATCCACCGAACCTCGCCGTCCCGCTGAAAGAAGCGATACTCGATCTCGAAGGGGCCCAGCCTGCGATACGCCGAATACTGCAAACCGCGCAGGCGATCGCGGTCCTCAGGGTGAACCCGCTCTTCAGTAATTCGGTCCAGATCGAGATCCCGATCGGGCGGCAGATCGAGAATTCGAAACATCCCCTCGGACCACCAGGGCTTCGCCTGCGCCACATCATACTCGTAGAAACCGATGCCCCGCGCCGTGCCGAGGCGGGTCTCCTGTTCCATGACCTGGATCTCGCGCGCCCGGGTCACATCGACATTAAGGCCATGCAGAAATCGGGCCCGCCCATCGGCGTCGCGCTCGATGGTGCCACGGTCGTGAATGTAGCGCACATGCCCGTCGGGACGGACGATCCGGAATTCGTGCTCGTAGCTGTCTCCGGTCTCCAGAAAGCTCGATATCTCGGCCTCGATCCGTATCCGATCCTCAGGGTGCACGAGTTGCAGGAAGCCCCGCTCCGTGGAAGGCGGTCGGCGAAGGCCGTAGAGCTTTGTCAGTCCTTCGGACCAGACAAGCCGGTTCTCGAGGACATGCCACTCATAGGTTCCGCAGCCTGCAATCCGGTCGAGGACTCTGTCCATATCGGGATCTTTCTCGATCATCGCCTCTCTTGGACAACTCAAGGCTGTCAGCACACGGTCCACTTCTACCGAGCGTTATCGGAGATAACATCTCTTTTCGAGGAAGAACGGTGCAAGCCGGAATTACCGTCAGCGGTGCGGCGAATGGCGGGCAGTTCAGGCGGGCCAGGCTTCACATGTGCGGGAATGTCTACAGCCATTGAAAACGAACGGCATCGGCCTTAGTTTCACCCGCGCTTGGGGTCTACAAGGCCATGACAACCAGAACGGGCAGAGTTCATTCTTGACAACGACAGCTCATACTCCTTCGAGCCAGCTCCTGGCGGCGCTCTGCGATCGTGCGAGCGAGGCACTCTTGCTTCTCGATGCCCAGAATTGCTGCATCTTCATGAACCGGGCGGCTGAGGCGCTGACCGGCTACAGGCAAGATGAAATGCGCGGCCGGTCCCTGTGGGACGTGATCGGGCAGGATGGCGCCGATCTGTCACCTCACGATCGCTTCCCGATCGCCAGCGGGCAGCCACAGCGCGATGTCCTGATGGACAGGAGCGGTCAGGCCCACCCGATCATCTATACCGCCAGTCCGGTGCGCGAAGGCGGCGAGGTAGTGGGCACGGTGCTGGAGATGCGCCCGACAGGAGGCGATCAGGCGGCAATCGCGGCGCTGAAGGAAGAAACCCGCATGCTCGAGATCCTCAATCGAACCGGCAGCATGCTTGCCAGCAAGCTGGATCTCGAGGAGATCGTCCAGGCTGTCACGGAGGCGGCCACCGAGTTGGCGGGCGCTCAATTCGGTGCGTTCTTCTACAACGTGATCCGAGACGGCGAGGCACTCCAGCTCTATACGCTGTCCGGCGCATCTCGCGACGCTTTCGCGGCCTTTCCGCAGCCGCGGCATACGGCCGTGTTCGAACCGACTTTCGCGCAGGGTCGCGTGGTTCGTTCCCCCGATATTCGGCGCGATCCGCGCTACGGGCGCAACCCCCCGTTCCGCGGCATGCCGGAGAGCCACCTGCCCGCTTCAAGCTATCTCTCGGTGCCGGTCCTGGCGTGCAATGGGACGATCCATGGTGCGTTGATTTTCGGTCATGAGGATGTCGGCGTATTCACCGAGCGGAGCGAGCGCATCGTGACCGCGATTGCCGCGCAGGCAACCGCGGCGATCGACAATGCTGCCCTGTTCGAGGCCTCGCAGCGGGAGATCGCGGAGCGGCAAAAGGCGGAGGCGCACCAGAAACTCCTGATCCAGGAACTCAATCACCGTGTGAAGAACATGCTTGCGACTGTGCAGTCCCTCGCGCGCCGCACCCTCCGGGGGCGTGCAGAGGAAGCGGCCATGCGGTCGTTCCAGGACCGGCTGCATGCCCTGTCGCACAGCCACAGCCTGATCATGCGCCAGAACTGGCAAGCCGTCGATCTGAAGGATCTGGCCCACACCGCCTTGGCGCCATTTCTGGACGAGGCAAAGGGGGAGGCACGCGCCCGGCTCGACGGCCCGCCTGTTTGTCTTGAGCCGAAAGTCGCTCTGGCTCTGGGCATGGGATTTCACGAACTGGTCGCCAACGCAGCCCGGCATGGTGCCCTGCGCGGCGATTCCGGCTACATCGATCTGTGCTGGAGAACCATGGAAGACGGCACCTTGCATATATCCTGGACCGAAAAGGACGGTCCGCCGGTCGAAGCGTTCGGCGCGTCCGGCTTCGGTTCCTATCTGCTCCGGCATGGCCTGGCGCATGAGTTGGGGGGCGACGTGCAGATGAGAGCAGACCGCTCCGGGGTGAGTTGGGACATCTTCGTCCCAGAACCAGGGCAGCTTCAATGAACGGGGTTGCTCTGAACGGGTTGCGTGTTCTCGTGGTGGAGGACGAGATGCTCGTCTGCATGGATCTCATGGATATGCTTTCGGAGCTTGGCTGTATTGTGGTCGGCCCGGCGGCTCGAGTGGAGCAGGCCCTGGGGATCGTCGAACGGGAGCCTATCGATCTCGCCATGCTCGACATCAACCTCGGCCGCGAGACCAGCTATCCTATCGCCGAGCGGTTGGCGGCTTTGGGCATTCCCTACTTCTTCTCCACGGGCTACTCGCTGGTCGAATCCGCTTTCGAGAACAAGCCCCGCTTGCAAAAACCCTTCTCCGAGCGCCAGCTCTCGTCCGTGTTGATGTCCCTCGGCGGGAGCATTCATTCCTCGTGATCCCTGGCCCCGGATCGCCTTCTAAGGCAGGCAATCTGAACGCTGGAAACGGTATGCGCCTGGCACGCCTGCGACGGGCCCTCCGAGTTCGGCGGTCGAGGGCATGACAAGGCCCCGGGCGGATGAAGGAAGCCTGTGTCTGTCCCGGCGCGCGTCTGGCATCAGAGTGACCGGGCGGCCTTGCTCCGCACCCTTTTCACAGCTGCTCCCAGTCGTATCCGATAAGCTGACTTATCGGACATGAGCATGATACGCCCACCGGCATGCCGGACACGCCCGAAATCCCCGCCCCGATCGCCCTGCCTACCCACGTCGCCGGCTCGTCGACTCGGCGCGGGGCTATGCCGATCACGCCATCGCCGAGAACACCCGTCGGGCCTAAGCGCGCGACTGGGCCGGTTTCGCGCGCTGGTGCCGATTAAAGGGCGCAGACCCCCTGCCCTACCCGTCCGCACTCAATATCATCAGCGGCTGCTTCGGCAACTTTTGTTTCTGTTTCGTTCTTGCGGAAACGGGTTAATATTTCTTCTCAGAACAGAGGGAGACTGACGATGTCGATGCACAACCCGCCAATACCGCTGCTGCAACTCATACTGTATAACCCATCGGCCCTGCCACTTTATGACCCCGCAGAGAACGGACCCGAAATCCCACCCTGGGTCCGGCAGCTCCTCAAATCTCATGCTATGGGGCAGGTGCCTGTCGTGCTGTTCTCTGACACTGAGAAGGAGAGAGGTCGATACACTTTCTGTGCTGATGTCGAGGGGTTCTACCTCGCTTGGAGATATGATGGCGAACAGGTCTATACTGTCGTGAGCGTGTGGTGCGACTTCGCAGGTGATGATCTCGAGGCATAGCAACGCCTGACCGAGAACGATTGATAAGGTATGATAAGGTTAGATAAGATTTTATTTGATAAGGTCAGTTATGATACTATATGATAAGGTGTGACATCATAAGGTGTAGTAACATACGTGACCTCACCGCATCACATCAGGCCTTATGTTTTGATGATGTGTGGTGCGATGCGATCAGGCGAGGTTTGGTGAGGCAACTCACCAAGAGAAACGAGGACGAGCATGCCAGTGATCTCATTTGCGTCGATAAAGGGAGGGGTAGGTAAGAGCACCCTCGCAGTCTTGGTTGGCAGTTATCTCGCCGAGAAGTCCAGCGTCATCATCATCGACGCTGACCAGGAGCCGAGGATTCTCGAGTGGTTTGAAGCCGAGGGCGACAAGCCAGCGGGACTGTCGGTGAGGCGATCAGATGGTGAAGCAAACATCCAGGATGAGATCGAGCGGGCAGCATCTGAGGCTGCGTTCGTCCTCGTCGATCTCGAGGGCGTCGCGAGCCGGATGGCAACGTTTGCCATGACCGAGTCTGACCTCGTGGTCGTGCCTGCTCAAGAGCGATACCTGGACATCCAAGATGCCATGAAGACCATTGCGGAAGTAGGGCGTGTTTCTCGGCAGTTGCGTCGAGAGGTGCCCGCAGTCGTTTGCCTGACCCGGACTCGTGAGGTTGGTCGCGGCACGGACGCTCGTGAGAATGCCGATGAACTCCGCAGTAACAAGGGCGTCCGCGTCATGGACTGCGAGCTACTCGAGCGCGACGCAGTAGGTGCTGTTTGGTCTCACGCTACATCCCTTGGTCGTCTGACAGACCCCAGAGGCGGTCGCGATCGAGCACGCGAGAACGTGGCGGCTCTGGTGGCCGAGCTGCTTGAAATACTTCGATCCAATAGGGCAGGGGAGGCAGCTTAATGGCAAGACGGGGATTCAGTATGGAAGCACCAGAATCCGCTACGGATGAGGCAAAGGTTTCCGATCGCGTCGAGAGGGCTGAGGCGGACAGCCTCGAGGACTTTCGGCCTCGACCTCCGCGTCAAGCTCCTAAGCCAGAACCTGTCAGGAAGCGAGCGCCGGAGAAGCATACAGAGGGCGGCTGGCCGTCGCGTGAGGCCAAAGTGGAAGCTGAGAAGGAGAAAACCGTCCAGCTCCATATTCATGGCCCTCAAAGTGTAGCTGACCGTTTCAATGCTATGTGCAAAGAAGATCGCAGGAGCCGGTGGGCGATGCTTGAAATCCTCATGGACAAGGCAGAGGGCAAGCGATAACTTTCTTAGCCCACAACCGCCTCCGTTTCGAATCCGCCCGCGGTGATCTGACCTCTATCTTCTTCGCTGCCGCTCAGCGTATCCAAGAGTCCGACCTGCCGCCCGCCGTCACTGAAGTCGGCATGACAGCCATTTTTGGCGAAATGGATCAGTTGCGTCAACTTTTTGACCATGTTGTTGAGGAAAGGCAGGGCGCCGATGATGAGGGCGTTCTTGGTGACTTGGCAGGCGTTGAGCAGATGCGCACCGAGCTCGCTGACATCATTGCGGCAAGGAACCATGCTTCAGCCTTACTGAATCACGGCTTACCGCGCTTTTCGAACCACTTTCGACAGAATCCCAAGAATGCCATCTCCGGGTTCTTGGGAGCCTCTGTCGCCCAGTCACGCCACTCCCGCTCGATCATTCTGATGTCCCAACCAGGCGCCACCTGTCGTGCCATCTCGTAAATTTCCGGGTCGAGAGTAGGGATGGAGATGGTTTCGATAAACTCAGATGGCACGGTGCCGCGCGAACGGAATGTGACCATCTCGTCATCGACACTAAGCGAATAGTCCGGGAGATGATCCTGCTCTGCGATATCACGAAGCAAGTATCTAAACTGCTTCAACGGCGACCGAGACCCTGACTTTTTTAAGAGCAGCTCATCATTACATCGCCACTCTTTTTGAGCACCGCAATGCTTTCTCGCAAGCTCATAGATTCTGCGCTCGAGTGGTTTCTTGAGACGAAAGTAATCACGGTGCAGAGTTAGAACTTCGTGCTTCTGAATAGCATTAAAGACCCAGTCTGAAAGCGTTAGTTCGACCCATAGTAATCTACCATCAAGACCGAATTTTCGACGAACAGACGAGCTTTCGATAAGTCCAAAAGTATCTATTTGCTCCTCATCGCCTGTGCGAATATTTGTTGTAATCATTGTACCCCGAAGCCTTTCGAGGCTTTGTATTAGAGCAGTATAGTCTTTCCCCCCAGTGCCGCGGTTCGTAAAGCGTAAAAAATCTCGGGAGTTAATCCGGACTCGTTTACCTACTTTGTTACCAGCATTCAACTCTGACATTATCTGGCTGATTGCATAGATAAGGATGTCTTTATCGTAGATCGTTGCCAAGCCCTTCACGGAGGGCGTTATTTCGATCCACAATCCATTATGCTCATACCTTCGGACACTGGTATCTGGTTTCTTCGAGAGGGAGTAGAACGGATGCTCCATCTCTTGCATGAAGTCCTTGAGAACCGCATCACCCACGTCGCAGATGAACAGATCCTTTTCGGGGTAGCGTTCAGGAGAAAGATTCGGGGTTTCTGTGACCATGCCCTACAGTTCGGGGAATCTGTGACCGAAGTCAAGGATTCGGGGAATCTATGACCCATGACCACATGTTCGGGGTTTCTGTGACCGAAACATGAGTTCGGGGTTTCTGTGACCGATGTCTGGGAAACAGTGACGAATGTTCGGGGTATCTGTGACCGGAACTTATATTTTGTACTGATACTACAGTAACTTACGGATCATTCTGTGAGCCTTAACACACTATTTAACACATACTAACACTCAGCACCCTGTGGATAACTCATGACAGCGGCTCGAAGCGACCGTGACCCTGTGCAAGAAAGATGACCTCACCGTCGCAATCGATAGGACGACAGCGCACGAAAAGGCCGGAAAGGGTGAAGTCGGGACCGAAGTATGCTAAGAGCATCTGGGGACTGACTTTCAAGCAGATGCTACATTTTCGACGGTGAGCGATACTTGGACCGCGACTCCGCGATGGGTTCAGGGTAGGGCGCTCACGTCCTCTTCTCCAGCATCTTGGCCCGGAACACCTCGGCGGGTGTCCTCCATCCGAGGCATTTGCGCGGCGTCGCGTTCAGGCGGTCGCAGATCTCGCGGATGTCGTTGTCGGAGAGTTGGCCGATGTCGCGTTCCCGGGGCAGCCAGCGGCGGGCACGGCGGTTGGTGTTCTCGACCGTGCCCTTCTGCCATGGCGCGGAGGGGTCGCAGAACCAGCTGCTCGTGCCAATCTCGGCCTGGAGATGCGGCTACGAGACGAACTCGGTACCTCGATCGAAGGTGATCGATCTGCGCGCCGGCTGGGGCAGGGCACGGATCGCGGCGATGACCTTGTCCATGACGGGTCGGGTCCGCTTGTCAGCGTTCTTCAGCAGCACGGTGAAGCGACTGACGCGCTCGACGAGCGAGGTCACGTTGGCGGAGCCGAACCGCTGCCTAAACAGCATCAGATCGGCCTCCCATTGACCGAACTGAGAGCGCTGCGCCACGGCTTCGGGTCGAAACAGGATGCTGACATCGCGATGGAATTTCGGCGCACGGCGCTTGCGGGCGCATCTCGGGCGGCGGGCCCTGCGATGGGTCGGCAGATACCACCAGAGCTCTTCGCGCAGGCCTTCCTTGGCGTAGATGTAGCGATAGATGGTTTCCTGGCAGACCCGCAGCGGCGCGCGCTCCATGCGCATCCGGCCGGCAATCTGTTCCGGGGTCCAGCCGTCCTTGATCCGCTCGACGATCTGATCACGCAGCTGCGGATGCCGGATCAGCTTGCGCTGGCGGGCGCGGCGATCGCTGGTTCTCAGCTGAGCGGCCATGGCGAAGTAGCCCACGACCTTCGGCATGCAGGGATCCTGGAAATGGTTGCGCCTGAGCTCGCGGAAAATGGTCGAGCGGTGACGCTGCAATACCCGCGCCATCTCGTTCACAGACACTTTGGCATGGCGCCAGCGTTCGATCTTGCGCCGATCTTCGAGCGTTAACTGGGCGTAAACACGTCCCATACTGGAAAACTCCTGCTTGATAGGGCATTGTTTTCAAACAAGAGTCGCAGTTGGAAGTAGCGCGCGCCACTGCCTCGGGCCGGAACAGGATGCTGACATCACGGTGGAATTTCGGCGGACGCCGCTTGCGGGCGCGTCTCGGACGCCGGGCCTTGCGGTGGGTCGGCAGATACCACCACAGCTCTTCGCGCAGGCCTTCCTTGCCGTAGATGTAGCGATAGATCGTTTCCTGGCAGACCCGCAGCGGCGCGCGCTCGATGCGCATCCGGCCGGCGATCTGCTCCGGCGTCCAACCATCCTTGATCCGATCGACGACCTGGTCACGTAGCTGCGGATGCCGGATCAGCTTGCGCTGGCGGGCGCGGCGATCGCTGGTTCTCAGCTGAGCGGCCATCGCAAAGTAACCCACGACCTTGGGCATGCAGGGGTCTTGGAAATGATTGCGTCGGAGCTCGCGAAAGATGGTCGAGCGGTGGCGGCGCAGCACCCGCGCCATCTCGTTCACGGATACTCTGGCATGGCGCCAGCGCTCGATCTTGCGGCGCTCCTCGAGCGTCAGCTGCGCGTAAACACGTCCCATACTGGAAAACTCCTGCTTGATAGGGCATTGTTTTCAAACAAGAGTCGCAGTTGGAAGTAGCGCGCGCCGCTACACGCAATTCATGCGTATAACCCTAATTATGTAACTCGCGGACGCTTTGGATTTTTTGTTTGCTCTGTCATCCCGTCAGAGCATTCGTTCGCTTCAGGCGGATTTCCGGTTGAATGTTTTCGGCAGGTCGAGAATCGCGCCGTGCGGCGAAATTTTGCATGTTCCCAGGACAATCTCTGCCTCTGCTGCTGCGAGCAGGATGCGCCAGCCAGCGTGCAGAGAAATAGGCGCCATTAAATCTGTCGCGCACCCCGGCGACACGGCAACGCGCGGCGCGTGCGGCGAGGTTGGGGTCACTGAACACCAGCGCGCCTCGTCTCCGCAATTCGGCAGAACGAAGTCTGATAACTTTGCCGCCGCGGTGACCACGGTGCGCATCTCGTCCGCATCAGGCCAGAGCACGGCCGAGGTCTCGCGCCAACAGGTGAAGGCCCGGTCGTCGTCCTATTGCTCGATCATATAGCGGCCAGGCCGACGGTCGACGACAAGAGTATGCGTCGCCATCTTGCCCAACCGCCCACCCAAGTTGAAGCTGGGAAGGCCGAACATAGGCAGCGCCGCCATTGGCAAGTTGTCGTAGTCCACCACGCCGTGGCGCTTCGGCACCGCAAAAACGCGCGGCTTTACGCCGCTCAGCAAGTGGATCGCTTTAACGTCGCTTTGTAGAGCATCACTGCCGGCAGGTCCCACCCGTCGAGCGCCGCGACGCGGGCTCCCCAAGAATTCGGTCGGAATCTGTTTTTCGTTTCAGATGAGGGACCCACCTTATTCGTGGCAACCGGCACAGTAGACCACTGGAATCGATGGCGCGGTGACTGCCCGCCAGCCGAGTCCGACCTGCCCAAGGGGAAGGCCGAATTCGCGGGGAGCCACCGCCCCGGGGACCATAGCATCGAAGGATACGAAATGACTGAACTGAAACTATTCACCGCCGCCAGGCTTACGAAGGGCCAGCGTGACGAATATGCGGCGCTGCATATCATGCCGGAGGGTCCGGATCGGGATAGCCGGATCGAAGCCTTCCGAAAGGAACTCTCGGATGCTGGCATCGAGGCATCATTGATTACTGGTGATGAGGTCGGGGCCGGTCAGTTGATCGAGCCTGTCGAAAGCACTGCCTACGACATCTTCTACAATTACGAATGGGAAGAAGATACGATTCGGGTATATGGGGAACGCCAGCTTCGGCGCGAACTATGGTCCACATTCATCGATCATGGCTATTACATGGAAGAGGCCGAAGCCCTCAGCAAAGATGATATTGATAATGGGTCAGATTTGCTCTGGGAGCTTATTGATAGGTCATACCGCGATAATCATCGCTGGATTGAATACGATGTAAATCCAGTTGATTTGGAAGAGGCGTATGCGGCCTGATGTGCTGACACTCAAGTCAAGCAGTCGACCTAAATGGCATTCGTCCACTGTGAGAAATAGTCGAGGTACCTTACCTCGGTCTTAGCTAAGCCAGCTGCGCAGCTGCTTGGCATTCCGTTCGGAATGTTAGCGGTTCCAGGCGTTTGCAATACAGCTGGTGAACGTGTTCAGTCGAAACATAACACGGTTGTTTCGATCGCTTGCTTATTTTTGACTACTTCCCTGAGGGTGGCATTCAGGTTTTAGCCCTATAATGATCGTCTATTCGATTGGCGCTGACGACTCGCAAGGCGAGGGGCTGTTTCCAGCCCGTGCTTCTTCAATACCCGAAGCTCGCTCGCGATCCGCTCCGCGCGCAGCCTGTTGCGCACGGCGCCGATTCGCCTGGCGAGGAGGTTCAACGCCGACTGCAGGGCGATCAGCGCCATCGCAGACTCGTTCGTAACGTGCTGCTCGTAGCCTCCCGAGATGGCATATTCATCAGCGATGTAATGGCTCCCCGTGCCTTGGCGGATGGCCGCATCGAGATCGGCTGCAAAGACGCGAAACGCGTCGATGTCGAGCGCCGAGAAAATTGTCGCCTGCGCTAACTCCTGGCGCAGCATCGCGGCTCGACGCTGCTGCGAGACCGAGAGGCCCTGGATCTTCTCGGCCGCGGCCAAGGCCGCTTCGGTGGCCTCCGCGGCATCGAGGGCTCGGTTGATCCGAACGATGAGGCTGTCGCAGTCATGACACCGCTCACACATGATAGGTCTCCGTCTCCTGCTGAGCCTGTGCTGCATGGAGCGCGTCCCTCAGGGCCTCGGAAAGCAGGCAGATATTTTCGACATTCGGCGAAGTTGGGTCGATCACCGCGAAGCAGGCCGCTTCGATGCGGTTCTCGTCATGCACATGCTCGAGGCGAAGCAGGTCGAGCAGGGCCTGCGCATCGCGCTCGGCCCTGCATGTCAGCCGCGCCGGCTGTCGCAGATCGTCGAGCAGGCGCTGTGCTCGCAGGAGCCATGGCCGACCCCCCAGACACCAAGCCGCGTTCTGGAGGGCGACGTCGTATTGCTGGGCGAAATGATGCAGGGCGGAGAGTGGGATGGGAGTGTCGAACATGAAGTCTTTCCTTGAGATATAGGCCCGACGGCGGTGCGCCGCAGGCGACAAGGCGGCCCTCTTCGGATGGGAGGGCCGTAAGGGATTGGCGGGGAAGCTCTGGAGGCCCTTTTACGGACAGCGTGGGCCCGTCGGATGCTGCGGGGCTCTCGCTTGGGTTAGCCCCCCGAAGGGGCCGATGATCCAAGCTACCCTTGCCGAATGGGTGGAGTATTGGACGACTGCGATCGCGTAACGGACGCGGCGCTATGCTCCGGGCTGGCGGTTGCTGCTCTCTCGATCGTCCGACCTGAGCGACAGCAGGGGACGGCTGCGGTGATGGGGGATGGGGGCCGACGTGCCAGAGGATCGCATCCGACCCCAAGGCAAGCGGCGATAAGATCCGCGCGTAACCTGCCTCTGGACAAGCGCGAGCCGCGCCGCGGCAGCCCCGGTGAGATGCCCGATGACAGCCGTGTTCAGAACGGGATGGATCTCGAAGGCTGGGTCGTCGAGCAGCACGCGCAGCCGTCGCCCGGCATCGAAGACCGTCGGCCTGCGGAGCGACGCGCAGGTCAGCTCCTCCGGGGCAGTGACCGGCACCAGAAGATGAGGCGCGCGACGCCGGCCGCTCGAAGTGCCGTAAGCGAGCGTTGCCAAGCGTTGGCCGTTCTCGACCCAAAGGCCGAGCACGAGCGTGGGACGCACCTTCGGTGGCTCGTCGCCGTCGCGCTCATGCGGGAAGCGGAAGGCGACGATGTCGCCGGCACGGAGCGTCGACCTCCAATCAGGTTGCGATGGCAGGCAGGCAAGATGGGTGGAATGCATTGGGCAGGATCCTTCAAAGAGTTCATCTCCACCCGTTCCGCTGGCTCGCGAGAGCACTGATGTCCGGTCGGGCGGCACCCCGTCGCGCCCGACTGGACATCAGTGACCTTGCGGGCCTTTCCGTCACGCCGGAAACCTGCCTCCGGCTACACCGACTTTTCATAATAATTTCGAGGCGCGCACCAACCATCTGTTTTTGTTATATTAAAAAATCAAACTGAACGTTTTTCGGTTTGGGAAAGGGACCAATCTCCCGGTCATCGATACCGGAGACACACCATGACCATCACCACCCGCCCCAGCTTCGACACCACGGCCACCACCGCCGAGTGCTGCCTGCAGCGCCTCGAGGCGATCTGCCCGCTCGACACGTTCGATACGATCATTGACCCCGCCGCAGTGCCCAGTGCTCTCTCGACCAGCCTGCGCAATCGGGTCGCACTGGATATTACTCCCCGCCCGGCCGGCCTCTGCGTTGCGGAGTTCGCGAGCTGGACGCCCAGCTGCAACTACGGTCGCGTTTTGGTAGTTGGCGCCGCGGCCTTCGGCAGGAGCGGCACCTCTGCCGTGGACTTCTTCAATGCCGCGGCCGGATATGCCCAGACCATCGCCCTCCTGCTGCCGCGCTGTGTCCGCAAGCCGAGCCAGCAGAACCGGCTCGATCCGAGGTTTCACCTGATCCACGACGAGGACATTGTCGGCCTGATCATCGGCGCGGATGGCAAGGAGCGCACCGTGCCCTGCGCCTTCCAGATCTGGCAGCGCTGCGCCACGCCGCGGCGCAAGATCATGCAGCCGAAGTCGCACCCTGACTTCGTGTTCAGCGGCCGCTCGGATGCCGACCTTGCGGTGCAGCGCGTCGGCGCCAATGCGGGCCGGATCAAGCCAGTCGCCGAGGCGGGCAGTGTCAACTCGCACTACTACCTGAAGGCCACCGACGGACGCGTGGACGAGCTGCGCGCCCACCTCGCCAAGATCGACTTCGATCTCCTGCGCCTTCAGGTGGCCGGCATTCCGTCGGTTTCCAAGGGAGATCTCGTGTCCCTCTACGAAGCCGCCTGCCTGGCCGCGGGCAAGGCTCCGGCCATTGCCGAAGATGCCCCTGCAAACCCTGCACCGGCCTCGGCCCGCACTGCCATGTTCGATCTGCCCTCTCCCGGAATGCGGCTCTTCATGCAGTTCGTCGATGGCGGGGCCGACTGGGATTTCGAGACCAAGGCGGAGGGTCCGCTTCGTCGCGACGAATTCCTGATGCGGCTCCCGGAGCCGGTCACGAACTGAGAGCGCTGTCTCCTAAGGCGCTCCGGACGGTGCTTGGAAGGCTCTTGCATTCCCTACCGCTTGGAGCGCCGTCACGGGCCACCGGAGGAGCATCTCCATGCCCCTTCGGTGGGAACGTCTGCACCCCTACCGGCCGGGATTCAAACCAAGGTCGCGAAGGCCTTCAGGGGCTCCCAAATCCTCACCACAGCCAACATGGAATGACTGACATGACAACAGACCTGGAATTTCTCGATAACTTTGGCTTCGACGTGGAGCTGCTGGAAAGCGCAGTGCGCTTCGATCCAATCTGGGAGGTATGGGAGAATTTCGGCAGCTTCCAAGACATCAAGCGATCGCCTCGTGTGGGCGAGCATGGCGTGTTCGAGATCAGCGACGCTGACGAGAACCACTCGCTTTCCTTCCTGCTGCCCTTCGACGAAACCGGAGCGCTTTGCGGACCCGGGCGGATCGCTCTGGAAAGGCGGGAGGAGGAAATCGAGAGCAAGGAGCTCGACATGGCGGTCAGCCGCAAGATTTGGGCTGAAATCGAAGACGACATCAGAGAGGCCCTGCCGGAGTTGGAATGGGAGGCCAAACCAGACGACGATGGCTTCTGTCTCGCCGATCATCGCTACTGGATGCAGAAATACGCAACCACGACCGCCTTGCCGACGGGGCGCGCCTGAATGGCAGCGTGACATGTGGCGGGTGCTCGAGCGATCTGTCACATGCTTCGGTTCAGCCGACATGTCTTGCCTGCCCCGCCCATTCCGCATGAGGGCCCTGAAACGTGGTGCCCTTTGCAAGCACGAATGGGCCGGACAGACGCGATGTCGCTATCGACTTTCTATCGCCGGCATTTTGCACTTCGAGGTTTGAGAGAACGACACCAAGGCTCGAAGCGCAACGTCCGCATCGAGCCCAATCTGACCGATGCTGCGACACACCCCAATGTCTACTTCGCTTACCTTCCGCTGAATGTGATCGCGTTATTGCCTGCGATCTTCGTTGTCGAACCGCGCCAACCCATGAGCGATCAATCTGTCGAGCAGCTCCCGTCCGTCTATCCCACTCGCAGCCATCGCTTTTGGATACATACTGGCATCCGTGAAACCTGGCATGGTGTTCAGCTCGTTCACGACCAGCTTGCCATCGGCCTTCAGGAAAAAATCCACGCGAGCCATTCCGTCGCACCCGACCGCTCGAAACGCTCGGGCGGCCATCGACCGGATCGAGGCTTCATCGTCGACGGAAAGGTCGGCAGGGATCTGCAACCCGGCCCCGTCCGGGTCGAGGTATTTCGCATCATAGGTGTAAAACCCATGCGCGGAGGACGGAAACACTTCCCCGGGCTTTGAGACGAACAGCGATCCGTCGGCATCTTCCAGGACAGCGCATTCTATCTCGCGGCCCGGGATGTATTCCTCTGCAAGCATCCGATGATCAAATTTGAACCCGTTTGTCAGCACGGCACGATATTCTTCGTCGGTCGAAACCTTTCCGACACCGACCGACGATCCTTGCATGGCAGGCTTCAAGAAGAATGGGGCGCCCAGCTTGCCCTTTACCACGTCGAAGGGGGCCGCGTCCTCCCGGCGGATCGTCATGGACTGAGCGACTGGTAATCCTGCCTCGTTCAGAAGCCGCTTTGCGATCTCCTTGTCCAGCGCATTCGCCGAACCCGGAATGCCGCATCCGATCAGTGGGACGTTTGCGGTGATGGCCGCCCCCTGTATCGAGCCATCCTCGCCCCATAGACCGTGGAGCACAGGAAAAACTGCATCGACGGGAGGCAACTCCCCGAGACGTCCATCGGCCAACAGGTTGACCAGATGCCCCCGTCCGCCTGGAATGGGAGCGACCCTTGATCCATCTGTCGATCGCGAAAGTGAACCCGCGGAATAATCGCTGAGCCTCCAAAGGCCGTCGTGCCCGATAAACACCGGCACGGCTCATACTTCTCAAGATCCATTGCGGAGAGGACGTTAACCGCGGACAGAATTGAAACCTCGTGCTCGCTCGACCGGCCACCGAACAGCACCATGATCCGCAAGCGCTTTACGTTTTCCAAGTCTGTCACTGCTTTATTCCGCACTCAAAGAAGCGACGGGCGAGATTGCCCCTCGATACAAGATCATCACGACGATCACGGTGACCGTGATCTGGACCGCTGCGAACACCAACATCGCCGACAGAAGACCAAGCATGTCCGCCAACGCGCCGCAGGCGATCACGGGGAGCGAGAACCCGAGATACGCATAGACAAACAGACCCGCCGTTGCCCGCGCCCGGTCGGCCGGCGCACGCACCGAGACTTCTGCCAGTGCAGCGAGATAGGTAAAGCCGTAGCTTGCCGCGCTGGTGATGCAGGTTCCGACGAGAACGAATGGGAGAACCTTCAACCAGACGCCGGCCAGAAGAACGAGAAAGCCGAGCGGGATCAGAACGAACCCGAGGGCGAGCGCGCGGTCGTTGGTCATGCGCCGGGCAATCGGCTGGCAAAGAAACCCCATGAAGATCGCCAGAAATATGACGAGACCCGTCCATCCCCCGAGATCGTTCGCAGCCAGCTCAAGCGGAACGACCGCGATGGTCATGCCGGTCGTGGACCAAGCCAGTGCCATCGCGGCACCGAACATCCACGTGCCGGAGGGGAAGACCGGCAGACGCATAAGGGAGACGGGCCGGCGTTTATCGATCCTGGGCAGTCCGAGAGCGATCACGGCGAGGACCGGAGCCGCGACGAACAGCGCGACGTAGCTGGCGGGCAGAAACGTCGGCCCCTGCATTCCGAGACTGATGCCGGTCGCCAGAGCACCGCCGCCAAAGCCGAGCGATGTGGCGGAGGTCACAACAAGGGCGGCGGTCTTGGCACGGCCCGCGCCGAGTATTTCCGTCATGTAGGCGGTCCCGGTAGTCGTCGCGAGGCCCGTCCCGATCCCGAGCAGAATTCGCGCCACGACGAGGCTGGTCCAGCTTGGAACCTGCACAAGAAGCGCCGTCGCAACGGTGCCGAGGATCAGCGCCAGAGCAATCGGCACCCGTCGTCCGACCCGATCCGATAGCCCGCCAAGCAGCAGCAGCGTCGGCATGAGCCCCGCGACATAGGCCGCGAACGCGACCGTCACCGACGTCGCCCTGACATCGCTTTTCGCCGCGTAGGCGTCGTAGAGCGGCGCCTGGAGGTTCACGGCGAACGTCACCGTGAAAAGGCCAAGGGCAAGCAGCGAAACCGGGAGCAGCTTGGACATGGGGCATGGATCTCGAAGGTTGACTTGAGACCGGGATGTCATGCGGGATCAGGCATGACAATTTTTATATTGTCATAGATACAGTGGGATCATGAAGAAAGCCCGATACATCCGCCTTGCCGACATGCTCTCGACCGCCATCAGCGAAGGCAGGTTGGCTCCGGGCACGAAGCTGCCCACGCATCGCGCCTTCGCGGAGCAGTTCAAGGTGGCCTTGGCCACAGCGACGCGTGCCTATGGGGAGCTTGAACGTAGAGGCCTGATCGTCGGCGAAGCGGGGCGCGGCACCTATGTGCGCGATCCCGGATTGCCGCCCACGCTCGGCGTCCGACAGACAGCCAGCGAAGGCCTCGTCGACCTGGTCTTCAACATGCCGGGAGACTCAGCCGATGCGGAGATGCTCCGTGCGGGTTTGCGGCGACTTGCGGCGGCGGGCGACCTCGAGGCGATGCTGCGCTACCAGCCGCATGGCGGGCGGACCCACGAACGCCGGATCATTGCCGAAAGCCTCACCTCGACCCTTGGTCCGATCGACCCGGAATGCCTTCTGGTCACGTCTGGCGGGCAGCATGGGCTTGCAACCATCGCCCTCGGGCTCTTTCGACGCGGCGAGAGGATTGCGGCCGACACCCTGACCTATCCCGGCTTCAAATCCGTCGCGGCGTTGCAGGGCCTCGAGATTGTCCCGGTCGAAGGACGGCGTGGTGTGATGGACCCGGACGATCTGGAACGACAGTGCCATGCGAGCAAACTGCGGGCGGTCTATCTGATGCCAACCGTTCACAATCCCCTGGGCGCGGTGATGGACGAGGCGACACGCCGGCGTTTGATCGAGATCGCGCGCGAGCACGACCTCCTGATCATCGAAGACGCTGCTTACGCATTTCTGGAACCGGCCCCCCCGTCGAGCTTTGTTTTCCTCGCGCCGGAGAGGACTGTCCATGTAGGAGGCTTTTCCAAGAGCCTCGCGACCGGGCTGCGTCTGGGCTATATGATCGCCCCAGCGCACCATACGGACCGGCTGCTCGAGGCGATAAGGGCGACGACCTGGAACGCCCCGGCGCTGATTTCCGGATTGGTCACGGGCTGGGTGGAGGACGGCACGCTGATCCGCTCCGAGGAGAACCGAAGGCGGGACGGTGCGCAGCGACAGCAGATCTGGCAGGCCGCTTTCGGTGGATCGCCCATCCTTTCGCATCGCAACGCAGGCTTTGCCTGGTTGCCGCTCGAAAAAGGTGTTCGGGCGGAACCCATCGTCGCACGTCTGAAGGAAAACGGAATCTCCGTGTCGGGTGCAGAACCTTTCGCGACGACCGTTGCCGTGCCTCAGGCGCTTCGTCTTGCGTTCGGTGGCGTGCACAAGGACGACCTGAAGGGGATCTTCCAGATAGTCCGGGAAGTCGTTGATGAGGCTTCCAGGTCCTGAGAATATTCGGAAAGCCGGCATTCGTGCAGCCGCAGCGAAAGTTCGCCGGGTCCGCTGAGCGGACATCGAGCACTTACAGACGGCTTCGTCGAAGTTTACACCGCGAAGTGGGGGAAGCCGGTTTCGGTCGATCCTTCTCCTTTGGCTCAATAGGTGCGGTGCCCTTGAATAGACGCAACAATGCAACGCTTCGGGCCGAGAGGAGTGCCAAGGAGACACAATGTCATGCCAAGCGCGTTCCCTCATGTGCTCCAGCTACTCAGGATTCTCCGGCAGTCAGGCGGTGCTGGCTGGCTCATAGAATTTACTTGCAGAGTCGTTGACGCCTCGACCTCCGGAAAAAGAGTAAAACGCACATCCTGTCGGGGATCTGCCGCCGCTCGCACCGAGAGTCCCGAACATTTCGCCAATGAATGTTCGGGGCCGGCTGTGCGGCTGACGAGGAACTGCCGCCATGGCGGGATTTCGACCATCGATCTGTGCGAACGTGTCCCGCGATCGGTCTGAGGTCGCGGAGAATGGATCGAACCGATCGCCAGTCGCGCCAGCAGGCATCCTGTCAGACGCCTCGTGCCTGGACTTCGGATGTCTGTCGGGGCCCGCTCGGCATGGTGGCCTCAGGCGCGAACATCACTTATCGAACCAAACCGCTTTGTCGTTCCTGCCATCGAACCAAGCTTCCTCCTGAGGCGGCACAACGCCGTAACTGAAGGGGACCCAACCCCCATGACCACCAAGTATCCCCACATCAAAGTCAAGTTGATCGGCGAAGATGGTAATGCCTATGCCATCGTCGGTCGGTGTCGCCAGGCCGGCCGACGTGCCGGACTGAGCAATGACGAACTGTCTCGTTTCGTCGATGAAGCATTCTCCAGCGACTATGACAACGTCATCATCACGGCATTGCGCTGGTTCGCTTGCTATTGAGGACGCCATACGTTTCCCGTTGGTGCGGGCGGCAGGGTGCCGCCCGACGCCGAGGGGCGTGTGAAATGCCGTTCCATTCTGCCTGTCCGGAAAAAGGATCGCTGCGTCTACTCGACGGATCATGGTGGCAGGGGTAGGGCAGTCGGGATCGCCGACAGAGGCGGTGCTGAGTGAAACTCAGATTGATCCAGCACTCGTTCGCCACCCATACCCAAAGGGGGTGTCCGCAGATCGTGTTGGATCGGTAGGCGCCGCTGCCTCTGCGCGCCCGTTGTGCTGTCGGCCAAGGGCGGCTTGCTCGCCAAAAGACGATACATGGGGGCGGACTGGCTCGCTTCGCTCCCGAGTATTGTGTCGGCAATACCGGTATGTAAGCGGCAATACCGCGTACATACCGAAACACAGTCGGCCAACGCGATCTGCTAACCCTCTCTACCAAAATACCATTTCAACCATTCCTCGGCGTCGACCTCAGCGATACGGACGCTGCCGAAGACGTTGCGGGTGGGCAGGCCCTGTTCGACCCAGCGCTCCACGGTCCGCACGCTGATGCGCTCCTTGGCCGCAAGACCACTCTTGCTCAGGAGGGGGGCCTTGTAGAAGGCGGCACGATCTCCCTTGGGGGTTGGCCCCTTCTCCACGGCCCAGAGATCGGGCCAGCGGCAGCGCCAGTCGCGGTTTCTCTTTGCCCCCCGCAAATTGCCCAGCTGGAGGTGGTGCCGCACGGTGCGTGGCGAGAGGTCGAAATGCGCTGCGACCTCATCGGTCGTGAGCATATACTCGTGGGTCTGTTCCATGAGAAGCAGATTGGCCCCGCGAGAGCGGAACCAAAATCTTCAACGCGAAAAAATTTCAGGCGCCGAATGGAAGGCGCGCACGGATCGCCGACGATCCTCTTAGCCGGACGCCCCTGCCCGGACGGCCATCCACTCCCGCTGTGCAACGGTGTCGGAGCACAGCGCCCGGTAAGCCTCGCCCGCCTGCCGCGTGGCATGGCCGAGCAGCGACGAAACGATGTCCGGTGCCTTCGCGGGATCGTGCAGGCGCAGGTAGTCCGCCGCCAGGGTGCGCAGGTCGTGCAGCGGTATGCCAACCACCGCCTTGACCTTTTCGCTTGGCCATTTCGATGCGTAGGCGTCTGATGAGAATGTCAGCCAGTTCAGCCCCTGCAGCGCGTCATGGCGCTGCTGGACCTGTCGGCCTGGCCGATCCCCGAGGATGTGCAGGTCGAGCACCAGTCCAACCTCGGGCCAGAGCGTGCCGGCATCCTGCCAGTGACCGGTCTTGCCTTGCCGCCAGCGCAACCGCCAGTCGCCACAGGGGTCGCGCAGGAGCTCCTCCCCGATCTTCCAGGCCGCGACATCGCCGGTGCGGGCGGGCATATTGACCGCCACCGCGAGGATTGCCGACGCCGCGCGCGCGATCTCCGCCTCCGATCGCCAAGCGGGCAAGGCGGCCGCGCGCTCGATTTCATGGGCGATGACGCGCAGAATCTCGGCGTAGCCGCCCTTCTCGTAAAGCGCCTCGATCCGGCTGGTCTTGCGCTTGGGGGCCCGCCTGGCCTTGCGCTGCAGCTGCGACCGCACCGCGCGCAGCCCCTTGAGGGCCGCCGGCTCCAGCTCGCCATGCAGGCCAAGGCTCACCAGCGCGCCGATATAGGCGGCCGCACTACGCGGACCGATGCCGGTCACCTCTTTGCCCTGCCCCGCGCGCGCCTTCGCGGCTTTGCCGCCGCGCTCCTGGAGGATTTCCGCCAGTTCCCAGGCGAGCAGCCAGCCGAGCCGCGGTGGGCAGGACAGATCCGACAGCATCTCGGCACATCTGTTGATCGAGGCGATGTGCCTGGCGATAGAGCTGTCGGCGATCGGCGCCGCCCGCAGGCCCGGCAGCAAGGCAAGCCAGGCGTCCGGCCAATCGCGCGGCTGCGGTAGCTGCGACGTTGCACCCTGACGCTCTTTCCGCACCTGTGGTTGCCCCGCGGGATCCTGTTGGTGAGCCGCCCCCTTGCCACTGGGTCGCGCGCGGTAATGCGCCTGGCGCAGGGCCCGGCCCTCGGCGAGCCCGACCTCGGGCGCATGCCGTTCAAGCACACGCAGCAGCAGGCCCAAGGTGGACTCGCTGCCGCAGGCCGCCTCGAAGCTCGCCCGCGTGGGCGCATCGAAAAGCTCGCCGCGCTCGTCCAGCACGGCAAAGAACCGCGCCACTACGCTGATCGCGCCGGCCGGCAGAGCGGCGCGCGCCGCAAGCAGCCGGTTCCTGATGTCCGCAGGCACGCCGGCAAGGCGCGCCCGGGCGATATCGTCCTTCATCGACGATGCCTCCTGTTCAATGTCTTGAAGAGATCGGGATGCGCCGCGAGCATCGCCGCGCGGCTCTGGCGCGCCGCCGCTTCGCCATTGTCGCGTCCGTAGTGCTGGCGGGCCGTGGCCTCGGTGTTCCCGAGAATGGCCGATACCCGCGCGTAGTCGCCCGGGTGCGCGGCCAGCGTCAGCAATGCCACGACATGCCGCATGCGATGCGGGGTTTCGTGAACACCGAGCTCCGCCGAACTATCGCGCCACAGGTCGAGAAAGGAGCTCGGCGCATAGGCTCCACGCGGCAATGCCACCGGATCTCCTTTGTCGGGCTTGGGGAGGGCCGCGCCGGGGAAGAGATAGACGTTGTCCGGATCGAGATCCTGCAGGGCGATCATCTGCGGCCGCCATTGGTCGAGCCATTCGCGCAAAATCTCCGCGTCGGATCCGGTCACGTCGACGGTGACATCGCGGACGTTCTTCACCTCCCATGGGGCGTAGCGGAAGGTCAGCAGATCCTTCCGGGGCGAGACGCGCTTCAGGTTCGCATGCGCATCATCCTTGCTGGCGATGCGGGTATGGCGCAGGCAAGTGGGCCGCAGCGGTCGCGACATCTGCAGTGCATAAGCGGCCGCCCCGGCGAAACGGCGCAGCGCGCTGATCTCCCCGTCACGATCCCCGGCCGACTGGGCCGCTTCGACATCCCGCCGTGCGGCCTCGGCGATGCGGCCGGGTGCATTGGCCCAGATGCCTGCGAGCGCCGGCTTCTGCCGCAGCATCGCGGCAATCCGGTCGACCTCCATCAGGATCCCGGCCCCGCCGCGATCCTTCTTGAGCTTGAGGCGCGGCATCTCGTAGTGCTGCTGGCCCAGGAACTTCAGGATCGCCACGGCGCGCGCGTCCTCGAGCCCGCGGCGCGCCAGCGTGATCAGCGCCATGAGGCGGGCCTTCAGCGTCGTGGAGTCGAGAGGATCGCGCAGGTCGGCTGCGTCCTTGGAACGCGCGATCTGGTCGCGGATCGCGGTCTCGATGGTGGTCCGCTCGAAGAGCTGACGCAGGTCGCGCAGGTCCTCGGTGTCGCCTCCGGCATCTTCCCACGACCGCACCAGCCAGCTTACCGCCTCGCGGTAGCGCGTGCGCGCCGCCGTGGGCTTGCCGACCTCGCGGCTCTTGCTCTCGGCCATGGCATCGGCTTCGGCCATGACGGTTTCCGGATCCTCCCCGGCCTCGATCCGGGCGAGAAAGGCTTCGGCATGATCGCCGGCCCCTTTCAGGCAGGCATCCGCCGCCGCCTCGAACGAGTCGCGGAACGGTTTTGGCAGCCCGTCCCAGTCCAGCTTGCGCGCCCGCGACGAGCCTGCCGGAGAAACCAGGGGCACCAGCGGCAAGAACTCCCGCAGCACGGGCAGTTCGTTGGTCAGCCGGTGCAGCTCCCCGAGGAACGCGACGGCCCGGCGCAGCCCCTTGCGCTTGCCTGCACTCATTTCGGCGCTGATCCGGTCGATCTCGCCCTGAGTCAGCGCTTCGGGCGCAAGACAGGCCCGGGCGCGCAGCACCCACAAGCTGCGGTGCTTTCCAATGTTCCAGCGCGCGCCGGAGCCGGGTGGGCCTTCCTCTGCCGCGATGATCTCGATCAACGCGTTGTAACGCGCCCGCACGGCCGGGTCGGTGGGCCCCGTGTTGGATCGGGCGATGTGGTAGCGGCGCAGCAGCGAGCGCAGCCGCGAGTCCTCGCGCGCGCCGCTCTTGGCCATGTCCCGCGCCCGGCTGACCAGGGCATGGCCCTGCCCGGCGATGCGGCGCTCGAAATGGCCGAGATCGGCCGGGATGGTGCCGAGATCGGCGTCCAGGAGCCCCAGCCGGGCCGGCACGCGCAGCAGCGCGCGGATGGCGTCCGACGCCTCCTCCTGAGCCACGGCCCAGGTGTGAACGTCAGCGAGAGTGTCTGCGGTGGTCATCGTCATCTCCATTGAAGCGAGGCCGCTGCGGCCCCTCATTCGGGAGGGGGTCGCAGCGGCGATCGCGAAGGAGATGATTCCCGCCGGGGGGTGTTTCAAAATCTATATGTAATTCAGTTTGGTAGCCGGTGTGCTTCAGGCGGAGTAGTAACACAACAGGAGCGTTGAACCCCCGACGGCAGTGCATAGCCTCTCAATAATTCGCCGGTAAACCGGCCGGAGTTCCGAGATGTTGTGGTCGTCCTCGCAGTCGCCGCAGATGCTTTCAAACACCGCCTTTGACAGCGCCGCTTCCGCGCGCACCACCTCCTCGTCATCGATACCCCACTGGTGGGCCACTCCGTTGATCATCCACTCGTCGACCAGGAAATCGGTAAAGGGCTCCTCGAAAGGAGGAGGATTGAAGTTGAAGAAGCTGGTGGCGAACGCATGGTGCTTGCGCAGGCTCGCGATCTCGGTCTTTGCGCGACGTTTGACGAAGCCCATATCAAGGCCCATGAATTTATCCTTTCGTTTTCAGTCTCGTGATCGGGAAGAGGGTCCGCGATGGCGGATCCGTCGTCATGCCCCGCTGGCATCCGCCCGACCGGGTGGAACTCTCCCGGCAGGCGGGATCTGGGTTCAGGGCAGAAAGTCGGAAACAAACCACCTGAAATCAGGTGGGCATGCTTTGACGCGTCAGACGATTGGATCAAGAGAAGGGTCTGCGATAGTGGACCGTCCCGCCCTGCAGAACACTGCACCTACCGATCAGTTGACGGGTGTCACCTTTCCTGGCTGGTAAGGCCTGCTACAGCCAAAGACTTCTGCTGGCTTGCAAGGGAAAGGTTGAACCGCCTTCTTTGAAGAGAAAGCGGGGACGAGAAGCTCCTCTAACCCCCCCGCAAAGCCATTTCAGGGGGTTCTTATCATTCCCCGTATTCCCCAACTTCAGGGCTCAAAAAGCGAATGAAAGTGGACAGATGCGGGCCCTGATGAGGATTTCTGGCAGGCCGTTGATGCTGGGAAACAGGCTCAAGAAGAGGCGCGGCAGGCGCTTGGCGGCATGCGGCCGCCTTCCAGAGGCAGCTGGCATTTTTGCACCTTCACAACTCGAACCCATCTCGCTCCCGGATTGAATTGAAGGAGAAAAAGCGGTGAGCAATGGGAAGTTCAGAATATCGGAGAGTGTCGCGGAGCTGACGAAGCAGCTCATCCTGACGGTGCCAGCGCAGAAGCTGTTCTACGCGCTGATCCACGAACAGGACCAAGAGGAGAATGGCTGGCGAACGGGCGAGGACTGGATGGAGTTTGCGTGCCGCCCCTGCCATCGCCATGTGAGCCGGTTTCGTGCACTTGGATGTGCACCTCGCACGGGCAATCTGCGCTTTTTTCAGAACGCGGTGCCGGCGCTGGCCGAGGTGCCGGCGCTGTTCGAGCATATCGAGTTGTGCCCACGCCGCAGGACTGTGTCGTGGTGCTTCGGTCTTCGGATGCATGCGCTGATGTCGGACATGAATGTCTACGGGCTGATGACTCTCTCGGATATCACCCTGCTGTCGCGGGACCTCGATCTCGCCCTGCTGGCGCAGATCACGCTGCACCGGAAGAAGAAATGGCCTGAGTTCACCCTGTTCCAAGCGAACCCCGGTTTCGAGGAGTTCGAGGGTCAGAGGTGCCCACCGCAGATCGATCTGCGCGCGACCCGGGCGCGTCTCGAACCGGCCTTGAGCAAATGGGCCAGGCACACGGGCTATAAGTTCATCATCGGCTACGAGGAGGATCGAGGCACGCAGGCCTATCGTCAGGCCCGGATCCGGTTTCGCACAGACAACACGCGCTGGTCGCAGGATGAGTTCAAAAAATTCCATCCAAACACCAAGGTCATCATGGTCAATGCATGAGCTCGGTCTGCAGGCCTCTCGTCCAAGGCCGACGGCAAGCATCCGAGCAGCCGTCTCGGACCGGTATCATTGGCCCTGTATGGAAGGTCTTGTTGCAGGGTGGTGTCACCGGATCGCCCATGCGCACGGGTCTTCCGAAGGCTCCAATCTGGTCAGGAAGCCGACGAGAGCCTCATGAACTTGCTGGTGTAAGTCGATGTCACCTGGAGGGTCTGCCCAGCCGCTGGCGCCCCCTGCCTGTCCGACCAGCCCCCCTCATGCGTAGCCCCCTTGAGTAACCCGGGAGACGTAGGACGCCACTGCCCCGCCGCGATCCTCCCGCAGCAGGTCCGCGGCGGTCCGGCCGCCGAAGGACGGAAGGGGCTGTGTCGAAGCCCAAGCATAGGCCCCGTGGAGTGAGCCGGCCCAGGGGGCGACTTGCGCAAGGATCTCGATCAGATCCCAGAGGCGGCGCTGCGTATCCGGCCGTGATGGCTCGCACAGCGCGTCCTCCGGCAGGCCAAGAGCGAGCGCGAGTTCGGCCCGGCTCAGGCGGAGCTCATCGAGAAGGTCATCGATGGCAACCCTGCCATCGGGCCGGATCAGCTCCTGCGCGGTCGGGAACGGAGGGAACGGGTCAGCCATGCCGAGAAGCATAGGCTCCTTTCGCGGCAAGCACAGCCACCCGCAGAAATCAGATGAAACCTTCCGTCCTGACCGTGCATGGCCCCGGTGGGCCAGCAGACCACACGACATAGGATACGACTGGAAAAAATCTTGGACATACTTCAAGACATTGAAACCTAATGAATAATTAGAAACAAACCCGCTTCTGGGTTCGGGTCGCCGGATCAATTTCCCTCTCACATCAACGAGGGACACGATCCATGACCACCAACACCAAGGCCGCCGACACCCGCCACGTTTCCATTGCCGAAAAGATGAGCCAGTTTTACACCAACAGGCAGCTCGCGGCAGCAATCGTGAAGCAGGTCAAGACGCGCTACGACGCCAACCCCTTCGAAACGGATATCGATCCCTCCGCAGGCGAAGGTGCCTTTTCGCATCCTCTCGGGCCGGACTGCATCGCGCTCGACCTCGACCCCAAGGCGCCGGGCATCGTGAAAGCCGACTTTCTGAACTGGACGCCCGCGGCACCCACCGGTCGCTGCCTCGTCATCGGCAACCCGCCCTTTGGCGAGAAGGCGGCGCTCGCCTTCCTCAACCATGCCGCCGGCTTCGCCGACGTGGTCGTGTTCATCCTGCCTGCGACGTTCCGCAAGAAGACGCAGCAGAACCGCGTCGCAAGGAACCTCCACCTCGTGCACGAAGAGGAGGTGCCCCAAGATGCCTTCATCTTCGAGGGCAAGACCGTTGATGTCCCTTGCGTGCTGCAAATCTGGGAACGCCGCTCGGAACCGCGCCAGCTGCACACTTTGGAGACCACGCATCCGCATTTCGAACGCTGCAGCCAGGCCGAAGCGGACCTCGTGATCCGGCGCGTGGGCGCGCATGCCGGTCAGCTGAAGCCGTTCGAGACGCAATGGAGCGCCCAGTCCAACATCTTTCTGCGGGCCACCGGCTGCAGCCCCGAAGAGCTGAAGGCCCGGTTCGCGCGGCTCGACATGGCGGGGCATGCCCGCAACGGCGTCGGCGGTGGCTCGATCAACATGAGCGAGATCGTTGCGCTCTACGAGGCAGCTCTGGCGGAGGAAGCTCGGACCGTGGCGGCCGCCCCTGCAGTGTCGATGCCGCGGCAGAGCGCACAGGCGGTGCCCGCCGCCCCTGAAGCCCTGCCGATCGAGCAAGCTGACAGGACCGCGCAGCGGGCAGCGCTCGGCGAGCCAGCACATTGCGAGACCAGTGGCGGCCCCGCGGCGGTTGCGGTGAGGTCCGACACGTTGAAAGCCGATACCCCTGTGCTGTCCGGCCAGGTGGTCATCGACGACATTTCGGGAGGTGCACCGGCTCGGGAAGCCATCGCGCGTTTCAATGCAGCCGCGGTGGAGGCACAACTCATCACGATCAAGGTGCCGCTGAGCTTCCGGAAGACGAGCGTGCAGAACCAGCTCGACCCCGCCTTCCATCTCGTCAACGACATCGACGCCACGGTGCAGATGTCGGGAGCCAACGGCCGGCCGCACGAGCGGCGGTGCGCGACCCAGACCTGGGAGCGGCGCGTGGAGCCCCGACCGCAGCGCGCACGGGAAACGCGGCATCCTGACTTCGAGTTCTGCGGTCGGGCTGAGGCCGACTTCGCGATCCAGCGCGTTGGCGCCAATGCCGGGCGCCTGAAAACGCTGGAAGAGGCCGGCAGCACGCAGTCGCATCTGTTCGTGCGTGCCGTCACCTGCAGCGCAGCTGAACTTCTGGCACGCTTCAAGACGATCGACTTTGATAATGTGCGGCGCAACACGGCAGCCATGCCTTCGGTCGCAAAGACGGAAATCGTCGCGCTTTACGAGGCCGTCCGGCGCCTTGCCGCTACGGCGGCGGACCAGAGCGCGGCCGATCCCTCCCTGGTTCTGCCAGGCAATCCCGGGGGTCCCATGGGCTTGGTGGCGGCTGCATCGCAGCGGATCATTTCGGGTCGCGCGGCAATGCGGTCCCTCACGCATCTCACCACGGTCAACCGCCCGGACACCCGGACGCGGGACGAAGCTCGACCGGAGGCTCTCGTTGCTTCGGAGGATCCTGACGCGATCACCGGTGCGGCAGCGTGAGCTTCGAGGGTCGGAGGGCATGGCCGTTCTCCGACCGCATTGGAGCGCCGGGTCTGGTGAGTGTTGCACTTGGCGCGCTTCGACCGCCTTTCCAAAGGATCGATCTTCAAGACATGTTTGGTATAAATTATAAAATCTACATGTCTGTAGTATATCGCCTATGCTACAGAGATGGCATAAAAGTCAGATGCTACAAGCATGGCATGCGAGGCAGGTATGGACGCAAGCATATTTCGGGACGTGAAAGCCTTGGGTCAGCAGCTCCGCCAAGCGCGCAAGGCGAAGGGCTGGTCGCAAGGCGATCTCGCCCGGCGGGCAGGCACGGACCCGCGCCAGATCTCGCGGATCGAGACGGCGGCCCATGAGCCGAAGCTGAGCCTGCTGCTCGCCGTGGTAGCGGCGCTCGAACTGGACCTCGGCCTCGTGCCCCGGCGTGGGGCGTCCCTCCAGACGGCGCGACCGAAGCCCGAGGACATCTTCTGATGGGGCGCAGATCGCTCACCCGCATGCTTGACGTCTATCTCAACGGGCGGCTTGCGGGCTATTACGGCTATCGCCCCTCCGCCGGCGCCAGCTTTCGCTACGACGACACCTGGCTCGGCTGGGAATTCCGCTTTCCAATCTCGCGCGCCCTGCCCCTGATGTCGTCGACCCAGACCGGGGACTACGTAGACGCGGTTTTCGAGAACCTCCTTCCCGATGTGCCCGAGCTACGACGAGCGATCGCTGAGCGCACGGAGGCGCGCAGCGATCGGACCCACGATCTTCTTGCCGCGATTGGTCAGGACTGCGTGGGGGCGATGCAATTCCTGCATCATGGGGTAACGCCGGCCGACCCGTTCCGGATCGAGGGCACGCCGCAATCCGAGGCCCAGATCGCGGAGACGCTCAGATCGCTCAGCACGACGCCGCTCGGCATCAATCCGGACGAGCCTTTCCGGATCTCGCTGGCGGGCGCGCAGGAAAAGACGGCCTATCTTCGGCATGACGGTGCCTGGTTGAGGCCGACCGGGCTGACGCCGACGACGCATATCTTCAAACGCCCCATGGGCGTAGTCGGCGGCGGTCTCGATCTCACCCGCAGCGTCGAGAACGAGTTCTTCTGCCTGCTTCTGGCGCGGGAAATGGGGCTCGAGGCAAACCATGCCGAGATCCACCATTTCGAGGAGCAGATCACGCTCGTGGTCGAGCGGTTCGACCGGCGGCCGCGGCGGGCGGGCGGACTGGTGCGGGTCCCGCAGGAGGATTTCCTGCAAGCCATGGGCCGCTTTTCCGGCCAGAAGTATCAGCAGCACGGCGGGCCTTCAATGGCGGAATGCTTCGCGCTGCTGCGGCAGTCCGACGATCCGATTGCGGACCAGGCCGCATTCCTGAAGGCGCAGCTCTTCAACTGGATGATCGCTGGGATCGACGGGCATGCGAAGAACTTCTCGATCTTCCTCGAAGGAGACGGATTCCGGCTGACGCCGTTTTACGACATTATGAGCGCGGCGCCGCAGCAGCTTCGCTCGACGTTCCGGCACAAGGATCTGCAGCTGGCCATGTCGGTGGGTCGGCGTGGTCATTACCGCCTGGATCGGATCGTGCCACGCCATTTCGATGAGACAGCGCAGAAGGCCGGCGTCCCCCTGGAGGCGCGACGACGCGCGTTCGGAGACCTCGCAGCGGCAGCGCCCAAGGCGCTCCGCAGCGCCCCTGAACAGCTGCCTAAGACATTTCCAGCGGAGCTCGCGGAGCAGATCGTGGCTTATGCCACGGATCGCCTGCGGCTGCTGAAGAACTATTCCGAGAGCCTGGAGTAGACCCGGCACGGAGGCGGCGAAACCGGAGGTATTCTCCTCCGGTTTCAGATGACGACCTGACGCCGAGGGGCGGGGCCGACCGGGTCAGGGTTAGAACGCGCGTGCGGCCTCGCGTTCGGCCGTCAGGCGATCGGCGTAGCGCTCATGGCAGTCACAAAAGTGCTTGTAGGCCTCCGCCACGCGACGCAGCTCATCGAGGCGAGGCTCCCAGAGAAGATCGTCATACCGCGTATCCTCTTGCATCGCGCGATCGCCGTAGCCTGCACGCTCCGTGTTGAGCACGCGACGCAGCGCCTCGCCCATGGCGGTCACTCCGTCGAGATCGACCCCCTTGAGCAGCCGACCCGCCTCAAGTTGGTTAAGCGTGATGGTCCAGGAGGGGCGTGTGACCCTGTGGGCTTCGATCCCGGCATCGTGCCAGAGGCGCGCGAAGGCGCGGCCGCTGCGGATGGCGTGAAAGGCGAGGTCTTCGAGGGAGTTGGAGGTCGTCATGGGTCAGGTCCTTGTCTTGAAAAAGATCGAAGGTCCCGAGGTCGACGGCTTTGCAACCGCGTGCCGTTCTCCAGCGGATCAAACCGGTCGAAGCAGACCATATTCCGCTGTTCGCCTCGGGCCTTCGTCAGGACAGGCCTGAGACGAACGGGGGAATATGAGCGGGCGCAATGAGTTCGGGGGGCATTTCTCAAGCAGCGCGGCGACCTGCACATGCGCGCAATCACGAGATCGTCGCGAGCGCGCGCCATGTGCCTCAGCCGGACAGCTATAGCGGGACCGTTGAACCTCCCGACTCTGAATCGTCGACCCTGGCGAAGCAGGCCCGCCGTGGACGTTCTCCGGTCTTCCTCTACCTCGATCGAGAGAAAAGGAGGATATCTATGTCGTCCGCAGCAAGGTCATCATGCTGATACCTTGGCCGACTTTGTCACGACCGTTCTATGGTTCGGGTTCAGGCCGATCCTGTCTCTCGCAGGTCGTATCAAAACCCGAGGTCGATCGTGGGATCCACCGTGCCGCGCGCTTCCTTGAAAGCTTCTGGAAACCGATTAGGCACCTCATGTCGTTGGGAACGGCCGTCTACAGGGGGCAACCCCCTGCACCGACGAAGTCCGGCCCAAATACCACCAAGGCACCTCCGGCCGATAAAGGCGAGGACAGGACCGCTCTTTGCGTGCTTATCGAGGGGATCGCGGGCTCCCAGCCCGAACTTGCGGACAAGGGCGACTGCGACCCTGACGACGAGTGCATCGCCCCATTTGTGGGCCCTCGGCATGTTACCTGCCCCTCCTCGGCGTGATCCGGTGGTTCATGCTATCATGAGACGCCAATTGCAGGAGAACCCATGACCACGTTCGAGATCATTCTGTCGGTCACCTCTGTTGTCGTCGCCATCGGGGTGAGCCTCTGGATGCGGCATCTCGGGAACACCGCTGGACGGGATCGGCCCAGGGATCCCGAGCGCCTTCAGCGCTTCCTCGACACCGCGCCTTACGAAAACCTCGACAAGGTCATGCGGCCCGGCTGGCGCGACCGCGATTGAAAAGGGGCGGATGCCCGGCTCGAGCGTCCTTTTGACATCATGCGGCTCCGCGGCGGCATCCCTGCGCAGAGCGTGACGGTTCGATGGGGCGGGTCCGACGTTGCTGACGGGGGCAAGCACCACCTGATGCAGATCCCCCTCGTCTGCCTGAGGGTCAGTCACGGCCTGTCCTTCCGGCATCTCCGCGCGATATCCGTCGACAACCAGCTCTGTCCGGGCCGATACCTCCGATGCCTCTCGTGCCACCTTGTCGATGCCCTGTCGCTCTCCCGGGCTTTTGGCGGGGTTTTCGGCGCCTGCAATGGGCATGAGCGTATTCTGAGTGGCCTGAGCAGGTGTCCGGGTAACTGCCTCCCCCTCTCCCAGCCTTCGGCATAGCGAAGCTCCTTGTAGTGGGCACGAACCTGTCTCACCAGAATGCTCTTGGGTCTGCCGCGGGTTTGAGGTCTCTGCCTCGGCCTTCTGCCGGCGATACCAGGTGGCCCGCGAAATACCCTGCGCCTCCCACGGCTTCGTGCGGGATATTGCGTTCTCGGCGAGATAGCTCGCGCGGGTCACGGCCCCGGAGGCCGCGCGGCGCAACCGCTGCTTGCCGGCTTTCTGACGCCTGCGTGCGGTGAGCGAGAAGATCTGCCGCAGGCCGAGCGCGTGGGCCATCTTGTCCGAAACGCAGAGCAGCTCGGCAAGCGTGGCGCCGGCATAGTGGTAGCGGCCGTCTGACATCAGGGACCCGCTTCGGGGAAGCGCTGCCCTTTCCGCGGCATGCCTGGCGATGGCGCGCACCTCGTTGGCCGAAAGCCCCGGGGTCGCGACGCGCGCCATCGCATGGGTCCGCGCGTCGATATCTCCGGGGGTCTCTTGGTGCGTCAGGCAGGTGGCCCACAGATGCAGCCATGTGTTCCGGTGACCTGTTGGAACACGACCGCCCCAGGCATCCAACAGACATTCCAGGTCCTGCTGGATTGCGAAGAAGCGCTGGCCGGGGCTCAGCCTGGATCGGCGCGGCCCGCCCTGCCCCGACTGAGCCTTCCGCTTCTTCCGCGCCTGCAGGTCCCGGCGTGTCGGCCGGCCGGCGGCGATGTAGATCCTGTCTGCGAGATCTTCGAAGGAATGGCGCTGCAGGCTTCCGCCCAAGATCTCGACCGTGCGGCCGCTCTTGAGGTTGACCGAGCCCGGGATCCGAAACACCCGGGCGGTGTCGCAGCAGCGGGGATCCGCGCCGTAACGCCGATACAGGCTGATGAGCGCTTTCTGCGCCGCGCTCCAGCGCCGTCTGGCCTTCGGGGGCAAATCGTTGATCAGCCAGATCGCCGCAAGCCCGCGCCCCGTGAAGTTTACGAAGGACGGGGCCGGCAGGCCGCGGCGCTCGACATCGCGGGTGAACTCCCGTGCCCAGGCTATCGGATTGGAAGCGAGACTCCGGGGCGCGAGGTCGATATCGAGGTCCAGGTAGAGGGCATTCAGGGCGGCCAGCCGCTGATCCCGGCGGGGGCCATGAAACCGGTTCAGGGTGATGTAGGCATCCGTGCCGAGGCAGCACTCGGCCATCCAGGGTGCCTCACGGGTCCCGTAGATTTTGCTGTGCATACCCTTGCCAACTATGGCCGTCATGATCGTCGACTTTCCGATCGACGTGATCGGATGCAGCAACCTCACGTAGTCTGCCGTGGTCAGCTGTTGCACCACCGGCTGGGCGTCGAGGAGATGAGTGGGGTCCAGATGTTCCATGCCGGGAAACTGGGTTCACGGCACGGGCTGCAGAAATGTCTGTCAAGAAACGTTCCACCGGGGGGTCTTGCCGGACGGCATGGCGAAAGAAGCCCCTGGTTGCGGACGTAGTAGAGATCAACGCAACGGGGAACCGATGCATTTCGGGATCAAGCATAAACCCATGTTTGGTTTGATCGTGCCATTCAGACACCGACGATGTTCGATCATCGCCGTCACGGCGAACGCAACTCTCGAAAAGGCTCTGCGAGGGTGCAAGGAAACTGCAGGCTGAGCAGAAACAGTGTCATACTGGAAGCGGCCACGCTCCCGGGTAGGGACAAGAGCTGCCATTGCTTCTCAAACCTTTCCGAACTTTCTTTTTTTGGTTCCGGCCGTGAGACCCATTTACCCTCTGCGATGGTCACGCAGGGGGCGATCGCATGAACCAAAGCAAATCAAAGAAAGTAATGAAGAAATGAAAATCACTGAAATCCGCCTCATCGACGAGGTCTTTCTCGAGGCGCACATCGACGCCGATGACATGCAGGAGGGCCTCATCGTAGACGCCGAACGCATTCACCCTAATATGCCTCTTCACCTCAGTGGTGCCCGCTGGGGCAAAAGTGGTAAAGATGCCATTCAATTCCTCACGTCCAACTTCGCGGAAATCCGCGCCCTCGTTGCAAACGCGTCAGAATCCCTGCGGCTGCCGGCGCGACAAGCTACCTCGTGATCAGCTCGCTTCGGCCGTGCCTGAGCAGTTCATGGGGGACTTCTCCCGCAACCAAGACAGTGCTCGGCCGAAGGGTCCGCAAACCGATGCGATCCCCATACGCGGCTTGGCCCGATCGGCCGACGCTGGCACGCGGTCTCCATGTTTGATCGGCAACTGGGAAGCGCGCATTATGGGCAATGCCAGCAGCTTCATGTGAAGGCGCGCGACATGTCATACCGCTCCCTTTTGAGCTGCCAGCTGGGCCCGGTAGTCATCGTGCTCGGCCTGACCGCCGGCCCGGCATCGGCCGGCGAGGACGTCCTGCGGTGGCGCATGAACAGCCTGCTCTACCCGAAGCTCTTTGGCGAGGCCGGGTCCCACTTCGCGACGCAGGTGGAGCGTCGGACAGGGGGCAGCTTCGTCATCGAGGTGCATGATCGGATGGTTCTCGATCAGGACAGCTTCGGCGCGCTCGAGGCCGGGCTGATCGACGCCGTCTGGGGCTCTGCCGGCCACCATCATCGCGAGGACCCGGCGCTCGCGATCTTCAGCGGCTTCCCTTTCGGGCCGGACCCCGAAAGTTTTACCGCCTGGATGCACGAAGGCGGCGGAGCCGAAGCACTCGAAGCGATCTATGCGCGCCATGGCCTCAGGAGCCTCTATTGCGGTGTGCTGCCGGCCGAGGGTGGCGGCTGGTTCCGCGCGCCTATCGAGACCGTCGGCGATCTCGACGGGCTGGCCATGCGCGTCTTCGGCTACGGCGCGCTGACGCTCAGGGCGCTCGGCGTGGTGCCCTACGAGCTGCCCGCCGCCGACATCCGTCCGGCGCTGGAGACCGGGCTGATCGCGGCGGCGGAGTTCTCGCTGCCGTCGATCGACGCCGATCTCGGCCTGCACGAGGCGGCGGGGCATCTCTACCTACCCGGTTGGCAGCAGCCGGCGACCTCGCTCGAGATGCTGATGCCGGAACGCAGCTGGGCGGCGCTGTCGGATGACCACCGATCCGCGATCGAGGCGGCCTGCGAGGCGACGCTGTCCTGGTCGCTTGCGATGGCCCTGGAACGGCAGGTAACAGCCTTGGATCGGTTCCGCGCCGAGGGGGTCGAGATCCACGACTGGCCCGAGGAAATCCTCGCAGCGCTGCGGCAAGCATGGACTGAGGTGATCGCCGAGGAAACCGCCCGCGATCCACTCCTTGACGCGGCCTGGAAGAGCTATCTGGCCCATGTCGAAGGCCAAGGCTCTGCCACCGCGCAGGGCTATATCGATTAGGACTGATCAGCCAGGCAGCCCGGCCCGTCGCAACCCGTCGAGGAACCGCTCCCGGCTGTCGCGATCGGACCAGCCGTCAAGCGATTGTGCCACGGCGGCGATGCTCCGCTCCGGGCGGCGGCCCGCAGCGGCCTGAATGATTGCGGCCGCCTCGCCGGTGCGGCCCGATTGCGCGAGGCTCGATGCCAGCAGCCAGCCGGGCCACCAGCGGGTGCCGGTGAAGGTGCCTGCGCCATGCAGCGCCCCGAAGGCTTCGGCCGCCCGGGCCGGCTCCTGCGAGACGAGATAGCTCAGCCCGGCCACCTGCCGATACCAGTCGGGTGGTGTTGGATCGAGGCGCAGGGCCCGCTCGATATGGCGCACGGCCTCGGCGCCGCGACCGGTCAGCGCCAGCACATGCGCCAGCACGGCAAGATTGTCTGCCTTGTCGGGCGCGATCGTGACCGCGGCCTGCGCATTGGCCAGCGCGTCGACCAGTGAGCGCATTTCGGGAAAAGGCGACAGCAGCCGCATCTCGGCCAGGAGCCGGTGCGCGCTGGCCGTGCCCCCGAGGGCCACGGCGCGCTTGACCAACTCAATCGCCTGCGCCATCTCACGCCGTCCCCCGCCCCAGGCGAGATGTTGAACCTCGAGCCAATAGGTCAGGCCGAGATTGGCCCAAGCCACAGCATCGTCGGGGTCGTCTTCGACCGCTGCCTCGAGCAGCATGCGCGCTTGCTCGTTGGCCTCCCGCCTTTGCCAGTCCCGTCCGTCGAGCAGCGCGCTGGCGGCCATGACTTGGCCAGGCGTTTCGGGCGGGGCGACCGGTCCGGCGGGCAGCCACAGCCACCCCAGCCCCGCCGCGGCGACCATCATGCCATGCCGGACCGTGCGGCCCGGCAAGGCTTTGGCAGGGACATCCTCATCCTCGAGCACGTAGCCGCGTCGGGGCACCGTGCGCAGCAGCACGGCGCCGCGCGGTCCCAGCGCGCGCCGGATGTCGCTGATGCATTGGGACAGGGAGTCTTCCGACACGATCACGTCTGGCCATGCGTCGCGCAGAAGATCGTCCTTGGCCACCAGTTCCCCGCGCCGCGCGATCAGAAGCTCGAGCACGCGAAAGGATTTGGCGCGCAAAACCCGCTCGGCGCCGGTCCCATCCTCGAGCCGGCCGCGTCTGGGGTTCAGCACGACGTCGCCGATCCGAATGGTCTCGCAAGCCTCCACGACGATGCCCCGGTGCTGGACCTGCCGATTTTAGCACGATTTCAGGCTTCCTTCAGGCCGTTTTCAGGACTTCGAGCCGTCCCCGATTGAAGCTTCGGGGACACCGTCACGGCCTCGGGAGGACCTCATGCTCCGCTCTGCCCTTTACATCGGGACGCTTGCCTTGTGCCTCTGGACCATGACCGCGGCGCCGTTGCCCGCCTCCGCACAGGAGGGGCGAATGCGCGAGGCACCGCCGCTTCTCGACACCCTCGCGCTGTGGCCCGAAGCCAATTTCGACCTGCCGCGCGCGACCCGCGATCCGCATCTCGTCACGCTGCCTGGCCCGGAACTGGTCGCGATGCGCTATGGTGAAGGAGCAGGCGTCGCCCCCGACCGGGTGGTTGCGCTCTATGACAAGGCCACCGGCACCATCTACCTCTCCGAGGGTTGGACCGGCCGCAGCCCGGCAGAGGTGTCGATCCTCGTCCACGAATTGGTCTACCACATGCAGGCCATGGCCGGGCACCGCTTCGCCTGCCCGGCCGCGCGGGAACGGCTGGCCTATCGGGCTCAGGATGCCTGGCTTGCCCTGTTCGGCGAGGATCTGGAGACGGCCTTCGACCTCGATCACACGATGCTGCTGGTCGGCACGGTCTGCACCCACTGACGGCCCCGGCTCCGCCGGAGGCGAAGCTCAACCCGCAACGTTGAAAGGAAACCACCATGTCGCGACTTCAACGCCATCCCCGGACGACATTCGCCCTCGGCCTCTGCGCTGGTCTCGTAGCCGCTTCTGGCAGCTTCAGTTTAGCGCAGATGTCGGGCCCGACCGAGCATGCCGGCCTGACGGTCGACCTGCTGGCCGAACTGTCTCCCCAGACCATGGAGGCTACCATTGGCCTCGCCGGCTACAGCTTGCGCATGCGCGCCGTCGAGATCGCTCCCGGCGGCCAGATCGCCGAGCATAGTCATGCCGACCGCCCGGGCATCGTCACGGTGATCGATGGCCAATGGGTCGAGGGCCAGCCCTCGGGCGAGCGCAGCTTCGATGCTGCCTCACATGGCACGTTCCCCGAGACTGAGGAAACAGTGCATTGGGTCTACAACCGCACCGAGGCCCCGGCCACGGCGCTGGTCTGCGACATCGCCAAGGTCGAGTAGCGCTTAGGTAACAAAATCGCGTTCCGCAGGACTGGGGGAGAGGCCAGTGCCACCTATTCCTGCCCCTCCATATTGGTCATGCTTTTCGCGAGGCTCAGGAGAGCTTGCTTCTGCCGCCCCGGCAGAGACATCCAGATCCGAAGCAATTCGGCCGAGCCGCGATCCGGGAATGTCGATAGCATCGGATCCGGCTGGTCCGTGCCTTCGAAGAAATAGGTGATGGGCAGGCCGAGTGCTTTGGCAATGTCCCACAACCGCGACGCTGAAACCCGGTTGGCCCCGGTCTCATACTTCTGGATCTGCTGGAACTTGCAGCCGACCGCCTCCCCCAAGTCCTGCTGTGTTTTTCCCCTCATCCAGCGAGCATGGCGGAGGCGCGTGCCGACGTGTTTGTCGATGGGGTGGGTCATGCCGTCCAATTCGATATGTTCATTCTGCACGGGGCCGCTGCGTTGCTGACTGATCCAAGAAGCTGCGCCGCCATTCTTAGGGGCATGGTATGGGTGGAAAGGGTCGGGAGGAAGCTGTCTGGTTGATGCCATGCCCCACGTTCTTCCTTCGCTTCAGTGAAACATCACATCGCGCAATACCGAGGCGGCATCGCCCCGGACGTCGCGGGGGCTTTCTCGATCCGAGATGGGAGAGGCCAGTGTGCTGCAAACCAGGATCAGCAGGTCGCAACGCCGGTTCGCCAGGGTGATCTCGTGATCGAACACCCGGCGACCATGCAGGCGTAATTGAGCCGACACCGCAACGACCGCCCTCTCTTCTCGGGCCATGATGCTTTGATACGAGGCACTCAAAGGGGCGAAGTCCTCCAGCCGAACCCAACGCAAGCGCGGAAGCGCCGCGAGCCGTGCCAGTGTCTCCGGGCCTAACAGGCCATTGAATAGCCCCGTGTCTTGTGGACGCCTTCTTCGCTAATTTTGAGGCAAGGAGGCCATGATGAGCAGCAGCAAGTTCAGCGACGAGTTCAAGCGGGATGCGGTCGCGCAGATCACCGAGCGGGGCTACCCGGTCAGGGAGGTGTCGCAGCGGCTCGGGGTCAGCCCGTATTCGCTCTACGCCTGGAAGAAGAAGTTCGCGAAGGCGTCATCCGGCGAGGCGGAGAAGGACACCGAGATCCGGCGCCTGAAGAAGGAACTGGCGCGGGTCTCGGAGGAGCGCGACATCCTAAAAAAGGCCACCGCGTATTTCGCCAGGGATGCAAAGTGAGATACGCGTTCGTGGCCGAGCATCGCAGTCAGTTCTCCGTGCGGGCGATGTGTCGGTGCCTGCGCATCCAGCCGAGCGGCTTCTATGCCTGGCTGAAGGCGCCGTTGAGCAAACGCGCTCGGGAGGACGAACGGCAGATTGAGCTTCTGAAGGAAGCGTGGGTCGAGAGCGGTAAGGTCTATGGGCAGCGGAAGTTGCACGATGACCTGGTCGAACAGGGCGAAAGCATCTGCCTGAACCGCGTCTCCCGCCTGACCAAGCTGGCCGGGATCACGGCGCAGATCGGCTACAAGCGCCGCCCTGGCAAGTATGGCGGCAAGCCGTCGATCGTGGTCGACAACACCCTGGATCGGCAATTTGATGTCGAGGCTCCAGATACGGTCTGGGTCACCGACATCACCTACATCCGGACGCAGGAAGGCTTCGCTTACCTCGCTGTTGTCATCGATCTCTTCTCTCGGCGCGTGGTCGGATGGTCCATGCAGTCGCGCCAGACGACTGACGTCGTCCTCCAGGCTCTGCTCATGGCCATATGGCGGAGAAAGCCGAAGGCCAAGGTGCTGATCCACTCCGATCAGGGAAGTCAGTTCACCAGCATGGACTGGGCCGCTTTCCTGAAAGCCCACGACCTCGAGCATTCCATGAGCCGTCGAGGCAACTGCCATGACAATGCCGTCGCAGAGAGCTTCTTCAACCTGCTCAAGCGCGAGCGGATCAGGCGCCGGACCTACCGGACGCGCGAGGAAGCCCGCCGGGACGTGTTCGACTACATCGAGATGTTCTACAACCCGAAGCGCAAGCACGCGCGGAACGGAATGCTGTCGCCCGTCGACTTCGAGTGGCAGCAGAAACTGAGGCACGAGGGCGTCTAAGAAACGCGGGGCTATTCACATATCGGACTGCCCTTCCTTCCGTGTAGGCGATGGCGCTTTTGCAAACCCGTTGCTCAATCGAACAGATGCTTCCCATATCCTTCGGTTTGACGGCAAACTGTTAACCAGCCGTTAACGGCCGCATGGAGTGCGTCATGACGCTGCCGGTGCCGTCGACACATGCGGTGAATGAAAGGTCATGTCCCTTCGCCGCCCCACGGACGATCGCGGAACTGCCATTCCGGGAGACGCCCTACTGGTGGTCGATCGCCACCTCCCGGCATCTCGGGATCTATCGCCCTCACGCCGGGGTCTGCACTTGGACGGCGCGTTACCTGTCCAGGGACAAGCTCTACAAGCAAAGAGCTCTCGGTCCTGCATTGGACGCGGGCCAAGGCGCCTTGCAGTTCGAGGCCGCATTGGATCTCGCCGAGGCATGGTTCGCGGCCCCGGATGTCGCCGACAAGGCGCATGCCACCCGGCCCGCCGAGCGAATGTCGGGGGTCAGCTTCTGCCCCATCGGGGATCTCTACACGGTTGGCCATGCCCTTGCCGACTACACCGCTTGGACGAAGATCGCGCATTCGCCGGGCGGGCACTACAACATGCTGGCGCTCATCAACCATCATCTGGCCGACGAGCTGCTGTTCGTGCCGGTCAACGACATCGTCCCTCATCACCTTCGGCGGCTGGCACATCGCGTGCTGGAGCGTCCACCGAAGTTCGGCTTCCAGCGCGAGCGGCCGAAGGTCCGGCTGTGCGACCTCACCTCCGAGGATCTCCGGCGCCGCAAGCGCACCTTCAACAGCCTGGTGACGATCCTGCGTATGGCGCTGCGCCTCGCATGGGAGAACGGTCATCTGGAAGCGGAACGCACATGGCGCTGCCTGCGACGGCTGCCGGTGAACCACACGCCCCGCAGGGACTTCCTCGACCGCACCCAATGCCGGCGCCTGCTCGACGCGTGCTCGCCAGCCTTGCGCCGCCTGGTGATGGCCGCTCTCTACACCGGCTGCCGCGTCGGCGAGCTGGGACAGCTGCGCGTGGAGGATGTCGCCTACCAGATCTACGGGCTGCGCATTCCGGCCTTCAAGCGCAGCCCCGCCCGCTTCGTCTTTCTGCCGGACGAAGGCATGGCCTTCTTCCAGCGGTGCTGTCTCGACAAAGTCCCCAAGGATCATGTCCTGCTCTCAGAATCCGGGAAGGTCTGGCGGCGTCAGCACGCGGGACCGTTTCGGCTTGCCGCTGCCCGGGCCGGCCTGCCACCGACCTTCGTCTTTCATGGCCTACGGCACACCTATGCCAGCGACCTCATCTGCCATGGCGTCCCGCTTGAGGTCGTGGCCAGACAGCTCGGCCATGCCGACACGCGAACGGTCGCATCGACCTACGGGCATCTGGCCGAGCGTTATCGGGAAGAGATGATCCGCAGCCGGTTCTCTGCGCTGGTCGATGATCCCGCAGGGCCAGAGTTGATCCAATAGCAGCACGTCGGCCGTGTCGTAACGCGCTCTTTGCAGATGGTCGGCCGAGGCGATCCGAGTGCGGTCATTCGTTTGCAACGCATGGCTTCTGTTTCGAGGTTAGACTGACACGCTCCATAGGCGCCACAGTTTCCCTCTACACAACCGGAGCACGCTATGCGCACATGGGCGCACATCCTTTCGATCAGGTGCCCCATGAGTTTCTTCCGCGCGATCGCGATCTCCGCTGCCATAGCCATACCCACGCTCAGCGCAGCTGATCCGGTGAAGATGTCGACCTCGAGGATCTGCCACTGCCCCGGTGGCTCCTACTATGCGCGGACGAAGAGCTTCCGTCCCTACCCCTCCATACAGGCTTGCCTCGATGCAGGGGGACGGCACCCCAAGAAGGGTCAAGGCGCTTGCGAACTCGCGTCCTCCACACCCGCCTTCAGCCGCCCGACTGCCAACGCCGTCATTGTCTCGGCTGGACGCGATAGCTACGACCGGGATCTGTTCGGAGGCTGGGCCGACGATGACGGGGATTGTCAGAACACCCGGCATGAGCTCTTGGCCGAGCTGTCGACTGGACCGGTCCGCTACTCAGGCGACGGTTGCCACGTGGAGCGAGGGCGCTGGAATGACCCGTATTCAGGGCAGATCCATCTTAATGCCGCAGCGCTCGACATCGATCACCTCGTGCCGCTGGCCTACGCATGGGCCCATGGTGCTGACATGTGGGCGGAAGAGAAGCGTCACCGCTTCGCGAATGATTCCGTAAACCTGTTCGCCGTTGAGGCCTCGGCGAACAGGCAGAAGGGGGCATCGGGACCGCTCGCATGGCTGCCGGAAGATGCAAGCTTCCACTGCCAGTATCTGCTCCGTTTTACTCGGGTGTCGGAATCCTATGGCCTTACGTTTTCTCCGCCGGAGGCCGACGCCATTTATGGGCTCGTTCAAGAGAAGTGCGGGAGCTGAATAACCTCCAGTGCAGCCCTAAAAGACAGACATAATGGACGGAAAGCGGTCGTTCGCTGCAATTGACATGAACGGCCGCTTTTCCTCGCAGACAGACTGACCGGGCTGAGCACAATAACTATGAGTTAGCTTGGTAAGGCATTCTCGGCGAACTGACCTGCGAACGCCTCGCTCGGTGGTATGGGGGTGATGACGTCGATCAGCACCCCTGCCGGGTCGCGGGTGATGAAGTGTCTCTGCCCGAACGGCTCGTCGCGAAGGGGCAGCAGGATCGGCAGGTTTGCTGCCGTCAGGGCATCATGGATAGCGTCCACATCGGCGACCTCGAAGTTCAGGATGAGTCCCGCCGCGCGGGAACCTCGGGCCTCGGCCGGGATGGTCTCGTGCGACGCGTCCAGGATGGCCAAGTTAACCGTGTCGTCCTCGATTGACTGGAGATGGATATACCAGTCGCTTTCGAAGCAGGGCCGGAACCCGAAATGCGTCCGATAGAAGGCGCTGACTTCGGCGACGTGCTCGACCATCAGGACCGGGTAGTATTGGGTGATCTTCATGGCTTGAATCCTTCAAGCTGAATCGCAGGGACCCTCTGCGCCACCATATTAACATACAGGCTGTATGTATGAAAGAGAGACGTTCGAACGCTGACCGCAGCAACGCCACTCGGCACGCCTTGCTCGACGCGGCCCGTGAGCTGTTCCTATCGGAAGGGTTTACCGCGGTGGGCACGCCAGTGTTGGTCAAACGTGTCGGCCTCACGCGGGGCGCGCTCTACCACCATTTCGCCGACAAGCAGGCCCTGTTCCTCGCCGTCGTCGAGGAAGAGGCAGCACGGATCGCAGTCGAGATCGAGGACGGTTCTGCCGGTGCTGGAAGCTCGCTGGATGCGCTCATCCAAGGAGCCAACGCCTACTTTCGTGCCATGGAAATTCCGGGCCGGGTTCGGCTGATGCTCTTGGATGGGCCTGCCGTGCTCGGGCCGGATGAGATGCGCCGCATCGACCGGGAAACCGGAGGTCGGGAGCTGCGCCACGGCCTCGCAGAGGTGATGAGGCGTGACGGAGACGACCCCGAGGTCGAGATGCTCGCCGATCTGGTCTCGGCGATGTTCGACCGGGCGGTGCTTGCCCGGGATGTCTCGACAGGGCCAGGAGATTACAGGGAGATGGTTGCAGCGGTTCTGAAAAAGCTCGTGCGCGAAGGAAAGTAGGCCGCTCTGGCCGTGCCGAGCGTCATGCTTCGCAGGCGCACCGGGCCCGGCACTCGTGCGATGACGGCCTTGCGCAGCAAACTCCCGTGCCGCCCTGTCGGTGAAACCATGCTCGCGCGGTTGCGCTGGATAGAAGCGATCGGTCGTTCGACACGCTGGCGTTCACTCAGGTCTCTATCGCGAAGCCCACCGTCTTGACCGGTCGAGCAGGCCGATCCAGTCGGCTCCTCGTATGGTTGCAGTAGCGGATTTGATGCAATGCCCAGTCTCGGATGTCGATGCGGAGCGGTGCGCCTGACGGTCGAAGGCCCGCATATCGCGTCCGTCGAATGTCTATGCATCAGTTGTCAGAAGGCAGCACGGGTTCTCGAAGCTCTCCCGGGAGCTGAGCCGATCCTCGACGTCAAGGGCGCCACGCCGTTCGTCCTGCATCGCAAAGACTGCGTCGCGATCGTCGCCGGACAGGAAAAGCTCATGTCGCATCGGCTCACTGATGGTGCCGGCACCCGCCGCGTGGCCGCCAGCTGCTGCAACACCCCCGTCTTCTTGGAGATGAAGGGTGGCCACTGGCTGAGTCTCTATGCCGCGCTTTGGCCCAAAGCCGACCGTCCGGTCGTTGAACTGCGCACCATGATAGGCGAGCGCGATGACTTGCCGCGCGACCTGCCCAACCTGAAGACCCACTCGATCGGCTTCTATGGCCGCCTGTTCGGCGCATGGGTGAGGATGGGGTTCAGAAACCCCCGGTTCCCGGACAGTGGAGAGCTGCCTTTGGAAGGCGGATGAGATGATCGAGATCAGCAGCGCGACTTCTGCCGACCGCACCGAGCGCGTCGATCGTGCGAAATACACCGCGATGCGGGATGCGTTGTTACCAGTGCTGCCGGACACACTACCCGGAATGACAGTCGCTGAGGCTAAAGCGGCGCTGCTGGAACACCTGTCCCAGGAGCACATCCTGGGGGCGAGAAGGCCGGAAGGTGGCTCAAAGCCATGGCCCATTGGGCAACCGGTTGCGCAGCCCTTTCAGGTTTCCCGTGCCAACCGAAGGCCGAACGCAACAAGCAACAGCCCGCTCGCTCCGTCGATGGCGCGCCTCACCGTGCGACGTAGAAGCAGATTACGAGCCTGATTGACCGCCAGCGCCATGCCAATGAGCCAGAGCGTTCCGAATGCCGGCACCATCAGCGCGAGCATGAGCCAGTGCATGACGGGAGCGGTGGCTCCAACGAACTGCGGGAGCAGCGCAAGGTAGAATACGAACATCTTCGGGTTGGTGATGTTGCACACCATACCGTCTCGGAAACCGAAAAGAGCTCCATCGGCCTTTCTCCCTTCTTCTTGCGCATAGGTGCCACTGATGGCGGAGCGTAGAGCGCCGATGCCAAGCCACAGCAGATAGGTAACGCCCAGCCACCGGATCACCTCGAACATGGGCTGCACCGCGACAATTACAGCGCCAATGCCAATCGAGACGAGAGCTGCCTGTATCGCAGAGGCCAAACCAATCCCAAGCGCAGTTGCGATCCCGGCGATGCGCCCTCTGACAAGCGTGTTCCGCAGCACCATCAATTGGTCCACACCTGGGATGAGGATGACCATCACCACGATCGCGATGAACTCTACCGACATATCTGCTTCCTGGAACACCGAGATCTGAAGCGACGTAATCCACATGCCGACAATGGCAATTTCGAGTTACCTACGAAGCTGACATCAAACATGCATGCCCCCCATATCTTTTTCGGGAGCCTTTACTCGACGGGCCTTCGCACTTCGGGGTGCAGGTCACAACGATACCAAGGCGCGGCCGCAATATCCGCTTCGAGCCCATCCTGTTGATTGCTGCGCCCACATCACAAACTTGGCTATTTCCGTAGAAATCATACGATCGAGTCGAAGAGGTAGCCTGCGATCAGCGATCCCGAGATAGCCAGCGCGAGATACAGGAGGAACGGCTTCAGCCTGAGCACGGGGAAGATCGCCATTGCGCCCCAGATGCTGACCACGCCTCCCGAGACGAGAAAGGCCATGGCAGCTCCCGGCGACATGCCGTGATCCATCAGACTGCGCGTCAGGGGCAGCGCCGCGTATCCGTCGAGATAGGCGGGTGCGCCGACAAAGACCGCGAACGGAATGGCCCACCACACATCATCACCAACATAGGCCGACAAGGCTTCTGGTTTCAGGGTTGCGTTCAAAGCGTATTCCGCCGCGAAAGCGGGGATCAGGCAAATGAGGATCAGCCGCGTCGTGGAGACGAAGTTCTGCCGGAAGACCTCCCGCCGCCCGGGGTCGGTCCAAACCTGTGCTTCGAACGGCAACGGCGCTCCGCAAGTCTTCTGCGACAGCCTGCCGACGATGCGATTGCGGCGCAGGGGAGCAGTCGCCCAGTCTTGTCTTGCGAAGATCGACGTGACCGATCCGCCCCAAAGGCCGAGGCCAAAGGCCGCAACCGTCTTGCCTGCCGCGAACCCGAACCCGAGGGTTGCGGCCGTCGCCGCCAACATCGCCGGATCGGTGATCGGGGACGACAGCCAAAAGGCCATGATGGGCGCCAGTGGAATCCCCGCTGCCAGCAATCCAGCCATCAACGGCAGGACCGTAATACCGCAGACCGGTGTGATCGCCCCGACTGCGGCCGCTGCGATAATCGAATAGGCCACCTGTCCTTCGAAAGCCCTGACGATATGGGCATCCGCCCCACTGGCCATGATCCATGCGGCCAGAACGATACCGGGAACGACAAGCGGCGCGACGGAGACGAGGCCGAAGACTACAAATCGGGCCATGGCCCATGCTTGACCGGGCCATATCACTGAGCCCATAGCGATCACGATCAGACACCCCAAGACCAAGGCCTGTCTGGATACCGAGCGCGTTTCATTCTGACTTTGGTCGAACACCATGCATCTCCCCGGATCGATGCCTCGAGCTTGGGGTTCGCTTGGGTATATGTGAAACGAGTTGTTTGGCTATCAGGCATGAGGTTCTCGAATGGATCACTTGAGCAGCGACCTGTTGCGGACCTTTCTGGCTGTTGCCGAGGCGGGCAGCGTGACGGAGGGGGCTGCCCGGGTCTATCGGTCGCAATCTGCTGTTAGCCTTCAGATCCGAAAACTCGAGGACATCGTAGGTCGATCTGTCTTCGACCGGCATGGTCGCGGAGTCGTGCTGACGGATGCGGGCGAGCGTCTGCTACCGGTCGCGCGGGATGTGACCCGAAAGCTGGATGCGACGTTACGCGAGCTGACTTCGGACGACCTGCATGGCAAGTTGCGCCTTGGCATTCCCGACGACCAGACGAAAGACCGGCTGTCCCGGATCGTAGCTGAGTTCGCGCAATCCCATCCGCTGGTCGATCTGGATGTCACCTGCGCCCTCAGCGCGGGGTTTCCCGATGCGCTTGCATCAGGTGCCCTGGACATCGCGATTTTCGAGGTGGCGCATCCCGAACCGGGAGCAGATGTTCTACAGGAGGAACGGACTTGCTGGATGATGTCGCATCATCACGATCTCCTGCTCCACGATCCACTGCCCATCGCGCTCTTCGACCGGGATTGCTGGTGGCGTGATGCGGCTTTGGGCGCCTTGGGTTCGATGGGGCGCCCCTTTCGCATCGTCTATTCCAGTCAAAGCGTTGCGGGTGTCGCCGCAGCGATCGAAGCTGGCATCGCTATCGGATTGCTGGGCACGTCCAGCATGACCGAGGATCTGCGGAAGCTTGAACCAGAGGATGGATTTTGCGACATGCCGGTTTCTCACTTGGTGTTAGGGTCGCGTCCTGACGACATGACGCCACCAATCCACGCCATGAGAACCGCGATCCGAAGAGCTTTTGGGGCGGGCGGACAAGTATCCAGAAACGCCCGGTAGGATGCGCCTCGATGTCATCCTCTGAATGGCAGGAAGGTCCGCGGAGCGGTCCCCTGTGATAAGCGACGCGAATGGTCGCTCTCCGCCCTTCCCTTGAGAGGTTCTCGCAGGCGCGGCGGAAACTGTGCAGATGCAGCGGACGGCGAGGTCTACATAGCCGACTGGGAGGCAGGAGGCGTTGCTGCACAGCCCAGCCACCGGCCACTTCGGCTAATCTGCGTCCCGGCATGGCGCAGCCTGCGAATGTCGGCGATGGGCCCGGCGAACGAGGTAGGGAAGAGCGGATTGAAGATCTTAGCTGTGCTCTACTGAGGTCCACTGAGCGGACGAAGCTGAGGTCGACTGCCTCGACAAGCGTTCCACGACAACTAAGCTTGCAGATGATGATACAATCAAGGAAACAGCGATAAATGCCAATGCCGTGGACATATCGGCACGCCACCAAGGAATGGCGGGCTTTCCTCGACGATGCCAAAGAGCGCATGTCCATTGAGTCAGATAACATGGCCTACACTGCTGTAGACGCGGTATTCCAAGTGTTCCGCCGTCGTTTGACTGCTCAACAGGGGCTGGAGTTCGCAAGCGTTTTGCCCTGTGTTCTCCGTGCCATTTTTGTTGAAAACTGGGATGTTACGCATCCTCCAGCGACATTTCGCGATCGAGAAACCCTCGTAGCTGAGGTGAAGAAAGTGCGAGTGAACCACAACCTGACGCCAGACAATGCAATAGAGGCGACTGCATGGGCCGTGCGGCGATGCACGAATGGAAGAGACTTTGATCGCATGCTGGCGAAGCTACCAGCCGAGGCGTGCGCGTTTTGGCATGTCGACGTCCTTGATCCTGCTGAACTGGAGCGAAGGATTATCTAACTGGCGTGGAGCATCCATCACTGTGGGCTCGACCCAGACATTCACTGCACATCACATCGTGGTCTGCTAAACGGGATGAAGCCGATGTTCACAGCAACTACTTCGGCTCTGCCAGCACCACCGTATTTCCGTCTGGGTCTTTAAGCTGTGCAAATGACGCGAAATCCCCAACAACAATCTCACCCACCGACAAACCAGCCTTCACCAGCCGCTCGTGCTCGCTTGCAAGGTCGCTCACGATCAGCGTCATCGAACCGTGACCTGCCTGATCGGAGTTGGAAACGAGTTGAAAACCTGCGTCTGGTCCATGATGCCATTCCTTGAGGCCGTCCATGGGATCGACGTCGCTGCGTCGACCAAAGAGCTTCTGATACCAATCAGCACTCGACTTGGTGTCGCGGCAATTCAATTGAGCGAAGATCTTGAGTAATGCCATGCCGGGAGCTTTCCATAACGAGGCTGTCGAAGCGACTTCGGGCTCGCGGTAGTCATTCGCTGCGCGGGCACTGAAAGCCAGCTGTGCGGAGGAAGCCGAGATTCGCCGATTTTGAACCAATGATCGCTGTTCGGACCGAGGACGGTCCTTGTCGCCAAAGGTTTGGCAAGATCGAAACACGCGCCACCCTGGTTGCTCGTCTCATTCGGAGTGTTCGACCAGCCGCCGAAGATATATGCTTTCATTCATGAATAATTTTCGAGCCTGATCCCTTGCCACGCCCCAAGACCGTTTCCGATGAAGATGTCCTTACCGCGTCTCTCAAGTTGCTCGGAACTGAAGGACTAAGCTTCACATTGTCCGATCTGGCGCGCTCTGTCGGCTTGTCACGTGCGACGCTGATACAACGCTTCGGTGATCGGGAGGCGATCCTTCATCACATGGCCGCGTTCGAAGCCAAGGCGACGCGGGCTTGGATCGATACCTTCCCGATTGAGCGAGGTCGGACTGGCCTGTGGAGATTCCTCGAAGAGATCGTGGAAAGCATGGGAGCGGGTGACGGGTTTTCGGCGCGGGTCCAGATCGCAGCACTGGAAGCTCGAGATCCGGTGATGAGACACCATGCGCAGGAACGCTACAGGATCGTGCAGGATGCGATCGAAGCGCGGCTTTCGGACGGGCCGGACCGTCGCGAAGCCGCCGAACATTTGCACGGGGTGATTGCCGGTGCGACCATGCAGTGGGTTGTCAGTGACGGGTCTCTGGAATTATCGGATTTCGTGCTCCGGAAACTCCGTTTCGCCTTCGATCTGATCGACGAACGCTTGACTCTAACACAAGGAATTAAATAACCAACATGTAGGTTATTTATGGGGTTGTGTTGAGACGACGTGTGCTTCTTAGCGGTATCTGCGCTCTGACCGCGTGTCCTCACCTCGCGGTTGGTCAGGATGGGAAACCCGCGATATGCGAATTGTAGAGACCCGGGACGTTCACATCGCTACCCAGGCATTCGGATTGCCGGCCGACCCAGCCTTGGTTCTGATCATGGGGGCGACCGCCTCGATGCTAAGTTGGCCGGATGCGTTCTGTCATGCCCTCGCGGAGCAAGGCCTCTACGTGATCCGCTTCGATCACCGCGACACGGGGCAGTCCACGACCGTTCCGCCGGGCGCGGCGCGCTATGCGGTCGAAGATCTGGCCGAGGATGTCATCGGTATTCTGGATGGCTATCAGCTGGAGCGGGCACATGTTCTGGGCATGTCGCTCGGCGGCTATTTGGCGCAGATGCTGGCGCTTGAACACCCAGATCGCGTTCGGTCTCTCTCGCTCGTCGGCTCCGAGCCTCTCGGTTGGGAAGGACCACCGCTGCCGCATATCTCGCAGGCATTTCTCCAGCACTTCGCAGATCTCGAGCATCTGAATTGGGTGGACCGGGAGGCCGTCACCGACTTCCTGCTGACGAGCGATCGTCTCAGTGCCGGGTCAGGAGAGCCCTTCGATGAGACAGCCATGCGAGCGCGGATCGCTCAAATCCTTGAGCGCACCGACAGCCCGGCGAGCATGTTCAATCATGCCACCCTTGATGTTCGCCGGGATTGGACGGGCAGATTCCGTGACATCTCGGTGCCTGTGCTGGTCCTCCACGGTGAAGAGGACCCCATTCTTCCCGTCGCAAACGGCCAAGCCATTGTCGACGGCATCGAAGGCGCGGAGCTTGTCGTCCTGCCCGGTGTCGGACATGAGCTTCCACCAGTGCAACATCGAAGGATGGCAAAAATTATCTCCGATCATCTGCGCCACTGACGTCTCGGCAAATGGATCGTTCTTTCTCAGGTCACCTGACGTTGGGGCTGTGGGGTGCTTTCTTTGCCACAAACCCTTTGCGAGGCTCTGTCCGAGCCTGGCACGATAGTAACCAATTCAAGGATTTAAGCAGATATTCATGCCTTGCGCAGCATCGGTCAATCTGAGCTCGAAGCGGACCTTCGCTACGCAAGGCATGAAGGTCAGCTTAGGGCCGTTCGCTACAGGATCTCAGGGAGCGCCGTTTGATCGGCTCAATACCCGTGGGGCCCTTTGATGCGCCGAACCTTGATGACACCCAACCCGCCCCACCGTAGCGTGACAGCATGAACGCGAGCGATTGGTCAGACTCCGAGAACGACGCCGTGGTAGCGGCTTACTTCGCAATGCTCAGTGATGAGCTGTCCGGACGACCCTACAACAAGGCGGCCCAGAACAAGGCCTTGCAGCAGCAGATCGGGCGCAGCCGGGGCTCCATCGAGTTCAAGCTGTGCAATGTGTCCGCGGCCTGTCTCGGCCTCGGACTGCCGATCATCAAGGGCTACCTGCCCCGGTTCAATGTCCAGATGTCGCTCGCAGAGGCCGCCGCCCGATGGCTCGCGCGGCACCCGGAATGGGAAGCAACTTTGCATGGCAAGGCCGTCCCGCAGATAGCCGAGGCCGCCATGCTCCAAGTTGGCGTCGCACCGACCCTGCGCAACGCACTGCCCTCAGAAGATCTCGAGCACACGCAGCGTATTGCACGACGTTTCGACGCGGCCGGCCGGGATGAGCGCAACCGCGCCCTGGGCCATGCCGGCGAAGAGCGCGTATTTCGCCATGAGATCCATGCCCTACGGCAAAGCGGCCGCGAGGATCTGGCGCGTCGAGTTCGCTGGGTCTCGCAGGAGGATGGCGATGGCGTGGGCTACGATATCGCCAGCTTCACGCCCCAAGGCCGGGAGCGCCTCATCGAGGTAAAGACCACCAACGGGTGGGACCGCACGCCCTTCCACATTTCGCGCAACGAGCTCAAGGTGGCGCAGGAGCGCCGCGACGACTGGCACCTTTTTCGGCTCTACGAGTTTGCGCGCGCGCCGAAGGCGTTCGAGCTGCGGCCCCCTCTCGACGCACATGTCTCGCTGACCGCTACGAGCTTTCGGGCGAGCTTCCAGTGACCGATACGCCGCGCAGTTTCGCCCGCACGATTGGCATCGATTATTCGGGGGCCGAGACCGCCGAGGCGAGCCTCAAGGGATTGCGGGTCTATCTGTCCTTCAGTGACGAGGAAGCGCAAGAAGTCCTGCCCCCGGCCGGGCCGAAGAAATACTGGACCCGGCGCGGCTTGGCGGCATGGCTGATGCAGGAGTTGGACGGCCGTGTGCCGACCATCGTCGGCATCGATCACGCCTTCTCCTTCCCAATGCGCTACTTCGAACGCCACCGCCTGGCACCGGACTGGTCGAGTTTCCTGGACGACTTCTGCGCGCATTGGCCGACGGACGAGCCGCACACCTATGTCGACTTCGTGCGGTATGGCCACGTCGGGAACGGGGCGGCCAGGACGGGCGAAAGGACCTGGCGCCGTCTGACCGAGGAGGCCACCGGATCGGCGAAGTCGGTGTTTCATTTCGATGTGCAGGGCTCGGTGGCAAAATCCACCCATTCCGGGATCCCCTGGCTTCGGGCGCTGCGCAGGGCGAAGCCAGAACTCCACTTCTGGCCGTTCGATGGATGGATGCCAGCGCCGGGGGCCTCGGTTGTCGTCGAGGCATATCCGCGGCTCTGGAGCGCGAACTATCCGCGAAGCGCGCGCACGCCCGACCAGCACGACGCCTATGCCATCGCGCGATGGCTTCAGGAGGCCGATTGCAGCGGTGATCTGGCAGGCGCCTTCGCAGCGCCTGAGCCCGAACCAATCGCCCGGATGGGACAGGTTGAGGGGTGGATCCTCGGAGCCACTTGGCCGCCAGCCAAAAAGCCAAAGCCAAAGCCGAAGCGGAAGCCGTCCCTGCAGGGAGTGGCACCGGCCAGGACGACACGGCCGGGCTTCCTCAATCGCAACGACCAGGAAGTCCTGCGGAAGACCGACCTTCCCGGCAACGACCACAACCAGCTCGTCTACATCCTTCGATGCCGGCGCTGCGGCGAGCGTTACGGGGCGAACGGCTCGGACATTTTTCAGCGACGCTGCCCGGCCTGCGGGGCTGGCCGGCCAGGGCTGCCGATCGATCACGCATGATGAGGAGCAACTCGAGCCGCCGCATGTGCTGACCGATATCTGCTATGCTTGGGGCCGCCGATAAGACAGACAGAAAACGAGCGAAGCTTTTGGCGGGTGACAAAGGAGGTTCGGCGGATGACGATCCCGCCGTTATTCCACCCTACCCCCCGCCAGCCCCGCATCGCGCAGAGCTTCGACATCGGGCAAGTCCCGCAGGTCCGAAAGCCCGAAGGCTGCAAGGAAGCCCGGCGTGGTGACGTAGGTATAGGGCGCACCCCGCCGCGGCGCGCGCGGCCCCGGCGCGATCAGCTCGCGTGCCGCCAGTCGGCCAATCAGCTCACGGGAAATGTCGTGTCCGAAAATCTCCCTCAGGCCATCGCGGGTGATCGGCTGGTGGTAGGCGATGGCGGCGAGCACCGCGAGATCGCGCTCCGACAGGTCGAACTCCCGGTCCCTCACATCGGCGGCAGCGCGGACCACCGCCCCATAGGCGGGCCGGGTCCGCAGCATCCAGCTCTCGCCGATCCGCACGACCTCGTAGGGCCGGTCGGCCAGCTCCGCGGCGAGATCGTCGAGCAGCAGGTCGAGTGCCGCCCCCTGCCCCACGACCCGGCCCAAATCGGCGCGCGGCACCGGCCGAGCGGAGGCGAACAGCACCGCCTCGACCCGCCGCATCCACTCACGCCAGCGCAGTTCGGGTGGCAGCTCGGCCAGTTCGCGGTCGATCATGTCCATGGTCAGAGCCCGTAAAGGCGGAAACTGTCACGCCCGGTCAGCTCGCGCAGCGCGCCGAGGGCCACCAGCCGGTCGCAGAGCCGCCGCGCGGCGCGGTCCGACATCAGGTGGGTAAGCGCCGCCGGAGCCAGCGCGTCCTGCGCGAGAAACAACTCAAGGGCT
>NZ_JAMYXC010000037.1 GCF_024159025.1 Limimaricola litoreus | reverse complement strand
CGAGGCGCTCGACACCACCACGCCCGAGCAGCGCGCCGCGGCCACCACCGCGCCGAAGCCCGCCGGTGAGCAGGCACTGGGCACCACGGTGGCCTCGCTGGGCTCTCCCGCCGATCCGGGGCTGTGGATCGAGACGCCGCTGGTGAGCAGCGTGACGCAGGGCCGGGTCGAGGCGGCGAACGGCAAGTCGGTCAAGCTGGAGCTGCGCCCCTCGGGCGGGGCGGCCGGGTCGGGCAGCGAGATCAGCCTGCCGGCGATGCGGCTTCTCGAAGTGCCGCTGACCGATCTGCCGGAGCTGACGGTCTATCGCGGCTGAACGAGCCGCGCAGTCCGGGAAGCGTGAAAGGGGGGCATGGCGCCCCCCTTTGCCGTGTCACTCGACGGTGACGGATTTTGCAAGGTTGCGGGGCTGGTCGACGTCGGTGCCCTTGGCCACCGCCGTGTGATAGGCCAGCAGCTGCGCCGGAACCGCATAGAGGATCGGCGCCCAGAGCGGGTCGATCTCGGGCAGGGTGATGACCTCCCAAGTGCCGTCGCCCGCGATCCGTGCGCCCTTGGTGTCGGTGATCAGCAGCACCTTGCCGCCGCGCGCCATCACCTCCTGCATGTTCGATACGGTCTTGTCGAACAGCTCGTCATGCGGTGCCATGACGATCACCGGCACATGCTCGTCCACCAGCGCGATGGGGCCGTGCTTGAGCTCGCCCGATGCATAAGCTTCGGCGTGGATGTAGCTGATTTCCTTGAGCTTCAGCGCGCCTTCGAGAGCGAGGGGGTACATCCGGCCCCGGCCGAGAAACAGGATGTCGCGCGCCTCCGCGAGGCCGCGCGAAACGCGCTGGCATTCGGCCTCGATGCTCAGCCCCTGATCGATCAGCCCGGGCAGAGCGCGCAGGCCCTGCAGATGCGCAGCCAGCGTCGCCTCGTCGATCGTGCCGCGCTGGCGGGCAGCTTCCAGCGCCAGCGCGCCGAGCACGAGAAGCTGGCAGGTGAAAGCCTTGGTCGAGGCGACGCCAATCTCGGCACCCGCGAGGATTGGCAGGGCGATATCGCTGTCGCGGGCGATCGAGCTTTCGGTGACGTTGACCACCGAGAGGATCTGCGCGCCCTGGCCCTTGGCATAGCGCAATGCGGCCAGCGTGTCGGCGGTCTCGCCCGACTGGCTGACGAAGAGCGCGGCCGACCGGGCGGGCATGGGCGGTTCGCGGTAGCGGAACTCCGAGGCGACGTCGATCTCGACCGGAAGGCGCGCGACCTGCTCGAACCAGTATTTCGCGACGTTGCAGGCGTAGAAGGCGGTGCCGCAGGCAACCAGCGTCAGCCGGTCGATGGCGGTGAAGTCGATGCACGGCTCGGGCAGGGCAATCCGGCCCTCGGGCGTCAGGTAATGCCCCAATGCGGCAGCCAGCACCCGCGGCTGCTCGGCGATCTCCTTGGCCATGAAGTGCTTGTGCCCGGCCTTGTCGACCTGCGCCGCGGCCTGGGCGATGCGCTTTTCGGGGCGGGTGACCTCGCGGCCCTGTGCGTCGAAGATCACCACGCCCGCGCGGGTCACCTCGGCGCGGTCGCCCTCGTCGAGATAGGTGATGCGGTCGGTCAGGTTGCCGAGCGCGATGGCGTCCGAGCCCACGAACATCTCGCCCTCGCCATGGCCGATGGCCAGCGGGCTGCCCTTGCGCGCGGCGATCAGCAGATCAGGCTCGTCCTCGAACAGGAAGCACAGCGCATAGGCACCCTCGAGCTTGGCGATGGTCGCGGCGGCGGCCTCGCGCGGGGGCATCTGCTGGTCGAGGTAAAGCTGGCAGAGCAGCGCCACCGTCTCGGTGTCGGTGTCGGTGCTGGTGCCGATGCCCCGGGCGGAGAGTTCCTCGCGCAGTTCGCGGTAGTTCTCGATGATGCCGTTGTGGACCACGGCGACGCGCGCGCCCGCATGCGGATGCGCATTGGCCTCGGTCGGCGCGCCATGGGTGGCCCAGCGGGTGTGGCCGATGCCCGAATGGCCGCGCAGCGGCTCGTGCACCAGCTTGTCGGAGAGGTTCACCAGCTTGCCCACCGCGCGGCGACGGCCCAAGCGACCCTCGTCGAGCGTGGCGATGCCGGCGCTGTCATAGCCGCGATATTCGAGCCGGCCGAGTGCCTCGACCAGAAGCGGAGCCGCCTCGTGTGTGCCCAATACGCCTACGATTCCACACATTTCAGTTATCCTTGGTCTTGGCGGCCTTGGCGGCGCGCAGCTTGTCGAAGAAGCGGGTCGCGAAACCCGGCTTGTTGGTCTGTTTCGCCCGGCCCACGGCCATGTCGCCCGCGGGCACATTGTGGGTCACAACCGTGCCCGTGGCCGTCATCGCGCCGTCGCCGAGCGTCACCGGCGCCACCAGCATGGTGTTGGACCCGATGAACACGTCGCGGCCCACCGTGGTGCGGTGCTTGAACACGCCGTCGTAGTTGCAGGTGATCGTGCCGGCGCCGACGTTGGTGCCCGCGCCGATGTCGGCGTCGCCCAGATAGGTCAGGTGGTTCACCTTGGCACCGGTGCCGACCTGCGCGTTCTTGATCTCCACGAAATTGCCGACATGCACCTCCTCGGCCAGCTCAGCGCCGGGGCGCAGCCGGACGAAGGGGCCGACTGTGGCGCCGCGGCTGACGTGACAGCCTTCGAGGTGGGAGAAGGCGCGGATCTTCGCGCCGCTCTCGATCGTGACGCCGGGGCCGAAGACGACATTGGGCTCGATCACCGTGTCGCGGCCCACCACCGTGTCGCGTGCGAAGGTGACGGTCTCGGGCGCGAGCAGGGTGACGCCGTCTTCCATGAGCTCGCGGCGAATGCGCGCCTGGAACGCGGCTTCGGCAGAGGCCAGCTCGGCGCGGGTATTGATCCCCAGCGTTTCGGCCTCGTCGCAGCGCACCACCTCGGCCGAAAGTCCCGCCTCGCGGGCCAGACCCACGATGTCGGTCAGGTAATATTCGCCCGAGGCGTTGTCATTGGTCACCCGGTCGAGCAGGCCGAACAGCGTGTCGCGATCCGCGGCGATGACGCCGGAGTTGCACAGGGTGATGGCACGGGTGGCCTCATCGGCATCCTTGAACTCGACGATCCGCTCGAGGCTGTCGCCCGTCGTCACCAGTCGGCCATAGCGACCCGGATCGGCGGCCTCGAAGCCGAGCACGACAACATCGGCCCGCGACCGGGCAGCGAGCATCGCCTCCAGCGTCTCGGGCTGAATGAAGGGCGTGTCGCCGTAGAGCACGATCACGTCGCCATCGAAGCCCTGCAGCGCTTCGCGCGCCTGCTGCACGGCATGGCCGGTGCCATCCTGGCTTTCCTGTCGCACGGTGACAATGCCATCGTCGAAGCGGCCTGCGGCGCGCTCGACCGCCTCGGCCCCGTGCCCGGCGACGACGATCAACCGCTCGGGCTCCAGCGCCATTCCGGCGGCCATCGCGTGGTGCAAAAGCGGCGACTGGCCGATCTCGTGCAGGACCTTCGGCAGGTCCGAGTTCATCCGCGTGCCCTGGCCCGCGGCCAAAACGATCAGTGCCGTGCCCATGTCTGCCTCTCTTGTTGCTTGATCCGACTTCTACTAGCCGCATCTTGGGGCACAAGCCCGCGCGTCCGGCGCGCCGATCAATTACCACTACGCATCGTTACAAGGGAGCCGCCCATGCGCGCCGTGATCTTCGACCTCGACGGCACCCTCGCCGAGACCAGCGGCGACCTGATCGCCGCCGCCAACCGCTGCTTTGCCGATCTTGGCCTCGGCCCGCTGCTCGATCCGCGCGAGGATGCCGCCACCGCGATGCACGGCGCGCGGGCCATGCTGCGGCTGGGCCTGAGCCGGGTGGGCGAGGTCGAGGAGGCCGAGGTCGACCGGCAGTACCCAAAGCTGCTGGCCTATTACGAGGACGAGATCGACCGCCATTCGACGCTGTTCCCCGGCGCTATGGAGGCGATCGCGGAGCTGAAGGCGCTGGGCCACCCGGTGGCGATATGCACCAACAAGCCCGAGGCCCTGGCCGAGAAGCTTCTGGCCCGGCTCGGCGTGCGCGAGCATTTCGTCTGCCTCGTGGGGGCCGATACGCTGAAGATGCGCAAGCCCGACCCCGAATGCCTGCGCGAAACCGTGCGACGCGCCGGCGGCGATCCGGCGTATTCCGTGCTGGTGGGCGACACCGAGACCGACCGCATCACCGCGCGGGCGGCGGGGGTGCCGTCGATCCTCGTGCGCTTCGGCCCCAATGGTCACCGTACCGCCGATCTGCACCCCGAGGCGCTGATCGGGCATTACGACGAGCTGGTGGCGGCGGTGCGGGCGTTGGGCTGACAGCCCCGGCACCTCAAGCCCGCGTTCCGGCCTGCGTTACCGCGCGGCGTTCGTGTCGTAGAGCGGAATGGTCGAGAGCGACATCTTGGCCGAGCCCTGCGTCAGCTCGCTGCCATGGGCGAGATAGATCAGTACCTGGTTGGCCTCGTCGTAGATGCGGCTGATGCGGATCGTCTTGAGGATGATCGAACGGCTTTCGCGGAACACGGATTCGCCATCGCGCGAACGGTCGATGTCGCCGAGCGTGATCGGCCCGGTCTGGCGGCAGTCGATCGAGGCGTTCGACGGGTCCTCGAACCAGTTGCCCTGGCTCAGCCGATCGATGACCGAGCGTTCGAAATAGGCGATGTGGCAGGTCACGCCTTCGACCTTGGGGTCGGGAATCGCCTCGACGATCACGTCGTTGCCGACCCAGTCGACGCCGACCTTGCCGACCACCTCGGCATTCGAAGCTGCGGGGAGAAGGGCGAGGGCGAGCGCGGGCAGGCGGAATAGATGTTTCATGCGCGGCCAACGCAGCGCGAAGGCGGGGGTTCCCGGGATTGACCGCAAGGCCGCGCGGCCCAGTATTGCGGACCAGCAAGAAGGAGATTGTGACGATGGGCTCCATTTGGGATGTCGGGAGCGAAGGCGGCGTGTTGCACGACCACCTGGGCCTGCTGGTCGAGGGGCTCGAATGGATCGCGGCGATCATCGACCTCTTCGCCATCGCGCTCTTGCTGATCGGCGCGCTGCGCTTCATCGTCGGTGTGGTCCGGGCCGAGACGCGGGGCGACGATACGGCGCGGGTGCAGGGCATGAACCGCGAGCGGATCGAGCTGGGCCGCTACATCCTCGCGGGGCTGGAGCTGTTCATCGTGTCCGACATCATCCACACCGCGCTCAGCCTCGCCTTCGCGGATCTGGTGTTCCTCGGGCTTCTGGTGATCATCCGCTCGCTCATCTCCTTCTTCCTCGACCGCGAGCTGGAGCAGGTGAAGCACGAATTGCGCGGCAACGCGGGCTGAGCACGGGGGCCGCCGCGCGCATTGGGCGCAGGTCGGGGCACCAAGGCTCGGTTGACCCTTCCCCGACCGGCGTTTATGGATCGCGCAACGACCGACAGCTCCCGCGCGAAAGGACCCGACGTGGAACTGCTTCTTGCGGAATACCTTCCGATCCTGATCTTCCTCGGCCTGGCCATCGGCCTGGGCGCCATCCTGATCCTTGCCGCCGTGGTGCTGGCCGTGCGCAGGCCCGACCCCGAGAAGGTCTCGGCCTATGAATGCGGCTTCAACGCCTTCGACGACGCGCGGATGAAGTTCGACGTGCGGTTCTACCTCGTCGCGATCCTGTTCATCATCTTCGATCTCGAAGTGGCCTTCCTCTTTCCCTGGGCCGTGGCCTTCGGCGAGGTGTCGATGATGGCCTTCTGGTCGATGATGGTGTTCCTCGGCGTGCTGACCATCGGTTTCGCCTATGAATGGAAGAAGGGAGCTCTCGAATGGGAGTGATGACCGGCGCCAACACGGCGGGGGCCGACCGCGAGGTCGCCACGCAGAACCTCAACCGCGAGTTGACCGACAAGGGCTTCCTCGTCACCTCGACCGCGGACATGATCAACTGGGCCCGCACCGGCAGCCTGCACTGGATGACCTTCGGTCTGGCCTGCTGCGCCGTCGAGATGATGCATTCCTCGATGCCGCGCTATGATCTCGAGCGCTTCGGCACCGCGCCGCGCGCCTCCCCGCGTCAGTCCGACCTGATGATCGTCGCCGGCACGCTGACCAACAAGATGGCCCCGGCGCTGCGCAAGGTCTATGACCAGATGCCCGAGCCGCGCTACGTGATCTCGATGGGCTCCTGCGCCAATGGCGGCGGCTACTACCACTACAGCTACTCGGTGGTGCGCGGCTGCGACCGGATCGTGCCGGTGGACGTCTATGTTCCGGGCTGCCCGCCGACGGCCGAGGCGCTGCTCTACGGAATCCTTCAGCTTCAGCGCAAGATCCGCCGCACCGGCACGATCGTCCGCTGACACCCCGCGGGCCTTTGCGCCCGCCAAGACCATATTTTTCGGGGGAATCGCCATGAGCGAGGCACTGAACGACCTAGGCGCGCATCTCGAATCCAAGCGCCCCGACTGCGTGACCGGCTGGGAGGTCGCCTTCGGCGAGCTCACCGTCACCATCACGCCCGACGCGATCCCCGGCGTGGTCGAGCTTCTCAAGACCGATCCGACCTGCCGCTTCTCGACGCTGATCGACATCACGGCGGTGGACTATCCCGGGCGCGAGAAGCGCTTCGACGTGGTCTATCACTTCCTGTCGATGTACCAGAACCAGCGCATCCGCCTGCGCGCCGAGGTGCGCGAGGACGAGATGGTGCCCTCGATCATCGAGCTGCACCCCTCGGCCAACTGGTTCGAGCGCGAGGTGTTCGACATGTTCGGCATCATCTTCACCGGCCACCCGGATCTGCGCCGCATCCTCACCGATTACGGATTCCGCGGCTTTCCGCTGCGCAAGGACTTCCCGACCACGGGCTACACCGAAGTGCGCTTCGACGAGGTGCAAAAGCGGGTGGTCTACGAGCCCGTGAAGCTCGTGCAGGAATACCGGCAGTTCGATTTCATGAGCCCCTGGGAAGGGGCGCAATACGTGCTTCCCGGCGACGACAAGGCCGGCGACGCGGGCGCGAAGGGGTAAGCCATGGACGGCACGACCATCAACGCCAAAGGCTTCGAGGACACGAAGACCGGCGAGCAGAAGATCCGCAACTTCAACATCAACTTCGGGCCGCAGCACCCGGCGGCGCACGGCGTGCTGCGCCTCGTGCTCGAGCTCGACGGCGAGATCGTCGAGCGCTGCGATCCGCATATCGGCCTGCTGCACCGCGGCACCGAGAAGCTGATGGAAAGCCGCACCTACCTGCAGAACCTGCCCTATTTCGACCGGCTCGACTACGTGGCGCCGATGAACCAGGAGCATGCCTGGTGTCTGGCCATCGAGCGGCTCACCGGGACCGAGGTGCCGCGCCGCGCCTCGCTGATCCGGGTGCTCTACTCCGAGATCGGCCGCATCCTGTCGCATCTTCTGAACGTCACCACGCAGGCAATGGACGTGGGCGCGCTCACCCCGCCGCTGTGGGGCTTCGAGGAGCGCGAGAAGCTCATGGTGTTCTACGAGCGGGCCTCGGGCGCGCGGCTGCACGCGGCCTATTTCCGGCCCGGCGGCGTGCATCAGGATCTGCCGCCCGAGCTGCTCGACGATATCGAGAGCTGGTCGCACGAGTTTCCCAACGTGCTCGACGACATCGACGGGCTTTTGACCGAGAACCGGATCTTCAAGCAGCGCAACGCCGACATCGGCGTGGTGAGCGAGCAGGAGATCCAGGACTGGGGATTCTCGGGCGTCATGGTGCGCGGCTCGGGCCTCGCCTGGGACCTGCGCCGCGCGCAGCCCTACGAGTGCTACGACGAGTTCGACTTCCAGATCCCGGTCGGCAAGAACGGCGATTGCTACGACCGCTACCTCGTGCGGATGGCCGAAATGCGCGAGAGCGTGAAGATCATCCGGCAGGCGATCGACAAGCTGCGGGCCGAGCCGGGCGACATCCTTGCCCGCGGCAAGGTCACGCCGCCGACGCGTCCGGACATGAAGACCTCGATGGAAGCGCTGATCCATCACTTCAAGCTCTACACCGAGGGCTTCCACGTGCCCGCGGGCGAGGTCTATGCCGCCGTCGAGGCGCCCAAGGGCGAATTCGGCGTCTATCTCGTGGCCGATGGCTCCAACAAGCCCTACCGCGCCAAGCTGCGCGCGCCGGGTTACCTGCACCTGCAGGCGATGGACCACGTGGCCTCGGGCCACCAGCTGGCGGATGTGGCGGCGATCATCGGCACCATGGACATCGTGTTCGGCGAGGTCGACCGCTGAGGGCGGAGACGGGATAACCGGCCGGTGGACCACCGGCCCGAGACAGGACGGGGACGTTCCAGGATGACGGCGATGCGGATGACGGTGGCTCTTTTGGGGCTCGGGGTGCTCGGAGCCTGCACGGCAGGGGCGCAGATCGGCAACCTCGGGGCGCAGGGACGCGTCGGCTCCGTGGCCAGCGCCTCCGCGCCCGCCGCGGCGCCGCTTGCGCCGGCCGACCGGCTGGTCGCCGCGATCGAGGCGCAGGGCTGCGCCATCACCTCCGACAATGTGGCGCAAGTGCTGCTCAAGGCCAATCTGACCCAGCAGCAGCTCCTGGAGCTCGGGCCCCAGCTGACCGCGCAGGGCCGCGCCGAGGTCACCGATGACGGCACCATCCGGGTGCTGACCGCGAACTGCATCTGAGGGCCACGACCCTCCTGACATGATCCGCGCCGCCCGAAGGGGAGGCGCCCAGAATACCGGAACGAGCGAATGCTGCGCAGACTTCACCCCGAACAGCCCGAGAGCTTCGCCTTCACCCCGGCCAACCAGGCCTGGGCCGAGGCGCAGATCACGAAGTATCCCGAGGGGCGGCAGGCCAGCGCCATCATCCCGCTGCTGTGGCGCGCCCAGGAGCAGGAAGGCTGGCTCTCGCGCCCCGCGATCGAAGAGGTCGCGCGGATGCTCGATCTCGCCTATATCCGGGCACTCGAGGTCGCGACCTTCTACTTCATGTTCCAGCTGCAGCCGGTGGGCTCGGTCGCGCATATCCAGGTCTGCGGTACGCTGTCTTGCATGCTGTGCGGCTCCGAAGACCTGATGAAGGTCTGTCAGGAGAAGATCGCCAAGAAGCCGCACGAGCTTTCGGCGGACGGGCGGTTTTCCTGGGAGGAGGTCGAGTGTCTCGGCGCCTGCGCCAACGCACCGATGGCCCAGATCGGCAAGGATTACTACGAAGATCTGACCACCGAGCGCCTGTCCGAGATCATCGACGAGATGGCGGCGGGCAAGGTGCCGGTGCCCGGCCCGCAGAACGGCCGTTACACCTCCGAGCCGCTCGACAACCTGACCTCTCTGGCCGAAGGGGCCGAGGACCGCGATCCGCACAACGCCTCGGTGGCGTTGGCGGTGAAGCTGGGCGACACGATCAAGCGGATCGACGGCACGGAAGAGCCGCTGCGCACCCCGTGGCAGCGCCAGGACGACCACGAGGTCGAGACGCCGCTCGATCCCAAGGAGCCCGAGCCCGCGCATGACCGTCCGGCGGACGCCTCGGGCGTCACCGAGCAGGAGGCCCCGGCATCGAGCGCGGCCAAGCCCGTGTCCGCCGATTTCCCCGCCGAGGAGCCGCAGAACGCCATCGATGGCGAGGAGGCCCCCGAGGGTGGCGAGCCGGTGGCACCCTCGGGCGAAGCCGCGCCCGCGACGGACGCGAATGACACGACCGAGGGCAAGACCGGTGCCGCGGATCCGGTCGCTCCGGGCGGCGTCTACAACGCGCCCCGCACCCAGGAGCCCGGCGATCCGGCCAAGGACGACAAGTCGTCGAAGCGGCCGAAAGACAAGTGATGCTGGGATCGGCGATCGGAGACGAACGGCGAGGACGCGGGCCTGCATGGCCCGCGCATCCGTTTGATTCGGCGTCGATCCGTCCTATGACGAGGGGTGGGGCGATCCGCCCCGGCCACCCGGAGGACGCGGCATGAACAACTGTCGGACCATCACCATCGGCGTCGCCGCTCTTGCGGGCGTCGCCTTGTGGATCGTGCTGGCGCTCGGCACGCGAGGCTGGTTCTCATCGCTGCTGATCGCGGCGCTGCTGGCGGCGGCCGGGGCGCTGATCGTGCTGGCGCTGGTCTGCCCGGGCATGGAGGCCGAGGCGGTCGACGAGCCGGAAACGCCGGAGCGGCAGAAACCGGTGACCCGACCCGATACGGCCACACCTGTTGATGCCGCCATCGCGGATGCCGGCGGCCGCGAGGCCGAAAGTGTCGAAGCGCCTGCGAAGGATGAGACGCGGCTGAACGATACTGCGGTGCTCGACGATGACACGGATGCGACGTCCGCCGACGAGGCGGACGTCGCCTCGGGTGATGACGCGGGCGATGACAAGGACACCTCCGGGGATCTGGGCGACGAGGTCGCGCGGACCGAAAAGCTCGACCGGGCCGCGTCGCGCCCCGAGACCGTTTCGCCCGAGATGCCCGATGGCGTTGCCGCCGGTCTGCGCGAGACGCCCGAATTGCTCGACGCCCCGCGCGGCGAGGCCGATGATCTCAAGCGCCTGCGCGGCGTGGGCCCCAAGCTCGAGGACCAGCTCAACCGGCTCGGCGTCTGGCATCTGTCGCAGATCGCCTCGTGGTCCGAGGGCGAGGCGGCTTGGATCGACGATCATCTCGAAGGCTTCAAGGGCCGCATCCTGCGCGACGACTGGATCGGGCAGGCCAGAGAGCTGACGGGCAAGGCATGAGCGGCGCCGCGGGACGCAGGGCGGCGCTGGTGCTTGCCGGGACGGGCGTGTTCTGGATGATCACGGTGTTTGCGGGCAACGCGCTCGATCTGCCGATGCGCTGGCGCGGATTGTTCGACCTGATGGCCCTTGCCGGGTTCGTCATGGGTCTGTGGATGACATATCAAACCTGGCGCGCGCGCCGGGACGACGAAAGGTGAGCCGATGCTCAAGGATCAGGACCGCATTTTCACCAACATCTACGGGATGCACGACCGCACGCTGAAGGGCGCGCGGGCGCGCGGCCATTGGGATGGCACCGGCGACATCATCAAGAAGGGCCGCGACTGGATCGTCGAGCAGATGAAGGCCTCTGGCCTGCGCGGCCGCGGCGGGGCGGGCTTCCCGACCGGCCTGAAGTGGTCCTTCATGCCCAAGGAAAGCGACGGGCGGCCCGCCTATCTCGTCGTCAACGCCGACGAATCCGAACCGGGCACCTGCAAGGATCGGGAGATCATGCGCCACGATCCGCATACGCTGATCGAGGGCTGCCTGATCGCCTCCTTCGCGATGAACGCCCATGCGAGCTACATCTACCTGCGCGGCGAATACATCCGCGAGCGCGAGGCGCTGCAGGCCGCGATCGACGAATGCTACGACGCGGGGCTTCTGGGCCGCAATGCGGCCGGGTCGGGCTGGGATTTCGATCTCTACCTGCATCACGGCGCCGGGGCCTATATCTGCGGCGAGGAAACCGCGCTGCTCGAATCGCTCGAAGGCAAGAAGGGCATGCCGCGCATGAAGCCGCCCTTCCCGGCGGGCGCGGGCCTCTATGGCTGCCCGACCACGGTGAACAACGTCGAATCCATCGCCGTCGCGCCGACGATCCTGCGGCGCGGGCCCGAGTGGTTCGCGGGCTTCGGCCGTCCGAACAACACCGGCACCAAGCTGTTTGCCATCTCGGGCCACGTCAACAAGCCCTGCGTGGTGGAGGAGGAGATGTCGATCTCCTTCAAGGAGCTGATCGACAAGCATTGCGGCGGCATCCGCGGCGGTTGGAAGAACCTCAAGGGGGTGATTCCGGGCGGCTCCTCGGTGCCCGTCCTGCGCGCCGAGACCATGGAAGACGCGATCATGGATTTCGACTGGCTGCGCGAGCAGCGCTCGGGCCTCGGCACCGCCGCCGTCATCGTGATGGACCAGTCGACCGACATGGTGAAGGCGATCTGGCGGCTGTCGAAGTTCTACAAGCATGAAAGCTGCGGTCAGTGCACGCCGTGCCGCGAGGGCACCGGCTGGATGATGCGGGTGCTGGAGCGGATGGTGCACGGCGACGCGGCGGTCGAGGAGATCGAGATGCTGCTCGACGTGACCAAGCAGGTCGAGGGCCACACGATCTGCGCGCTGGGTGACGCCGCCGCCTGGCCGATCCAGGGACTGATCCGCAACTTCCGCGACGAGATCGAGGACCGGATCAAGGGTCGCGGCGTCGCTGCAACCATCGCCGCGCAATGAGCTGGCGCGATCAGGCGCTGAAGAATTTCGGCGTCTGGCTCGCGGTCTACCCGGCGGTCCTGGTGTCGAGCTACCTGTTCTCGTGGCTCGCGCCGGGGGTGCCGATCTGGTTGGAAATCCTGATCTCCACCGCCTTCACCGTGCCGCTGATCTCCTATGTCGCGGTGCCGTGGGTCGAAAAGCGGCTTGCCCATGCCAAGGGCGAAACCGCCGCCGAGCTGAAGCACGAGGAGGCCGAGCAGGCCGAGGGCGGAAACCGGGATTGAGCTGGCGGCGATCCGCCGCGGGACACCGCCTCTCCACAGCGTGATATTGAATATCGGCGCCGTGGGGCCAAGGTCTCTCCCAGAAGCGCCGGAGCGGTGGCACGAGCAGCCGCAACCGGCCCGACCGGAGAGACCATTCATGACGATCCCCCATATCGCGCGCACCGCCGCGCTGATCCTCGGCTTCACCATCGCCGCCGGTGCGACCGCGGCGCTGCCCGCGCTGCGCGACAACGCCAAGATCCGCGAGGGGCTGATCTCGACCGCCATCGCCTATGAGATCGGTCGCAAGTGCGACGAGCTCGACGCGCGGTGGTTCACCGGGATCAGCTATCTCAACTCGCTCAGGAGCCATGCCTTCGAACTTGGCTACAGCCGGGCGCAGGTTTCGGCCTTCATCGATGACAAGGCCGAAAAGGACAGGCTCGAAGCCGAGGCCCGCGCGCGTCTGCGTCAGAAGGGCGGGGTCGAGGGCGACTGGGCGACCTATTGCGCCGTGGGCCGGGCCGAGATCGCGGCGGGCAGCCAGATCGGCGCGCTTTTGAAGTGAGCCCTCGGGGCGCGATAGGGAGGGCTGCGCGCGCATGCCGCGGCCCTTTTGCCCTTCACGGCCCGAATTTTCCCCGATCCGGCACGTGGATGCGTCTGGCATCACCGGGCGAGCCGCGCTAGAACCCCCCTCGATCGCAGCCCCCAGCCGGGGGCATGCGTCCGACGCGAGGAAAGGGGCGGCCTGCCATGTCCGATTTGCGCAAAGTCAGCATCGACGGAAAGGTCATCGAAGTGCCGGGGGCGATGACGCTCATCCAGGCCTGCGAGACCGCGGGGATCGAAATTCCCCGTTTCTGCTATCACGAGAGGCTGACCATCGCCGGCAATTGCCGCATGTGTCTCGTCGAGGTCGTGGGCGGCCCGCCGAAACCGGCGGCCTCCTGCGCCATGCAGGTCAAGGATCTGCGTCCCGGACCCGAGGGCGCGCCGCCGCAGGTCAAGACCAACTCGCCGATGGTCAAGAAGGCCCGCGAGGGGGTGATGGAGTTCCTGCTCATCAACCACCCGCTCGATTGCCCGATCTGCGACCAGGGCGGCGAATGCGACCTGCAGGACCAGGCCATGGCCTACGGCGTCGATTTCTCGCGCTTCCGCGAGCCCAAGCGCGCGACCGAGGATCTCGATCTCGGGCCGCTGGTCGAGACCCACATGACGCGCTGCATCTCCTGCACCCGTTGCGTGCGCTTCACCACCGAGGTGGCGGGCATCTCCCAGATGGGCCAGACCGGGCGCGGCGAGGATGCGGAGATCACCTCCTATCTCGGCCAGACGCTCGATTCGAACCTGCAGGGCAACATCATTGACCTGTGCCCCGTGGGCGCGCTGGTCTCCAAGCCCTATGCCTTCAACGCCCGCCCCTGGGAGCTGACCAAGACCGAGACAATCGACGTGATGGATGCTCTGGGGTCTTCGATCCGGGTCGACACCAAGGGCCGCAAGGTCATGCGCATCCTGCCGCGCAACCATGACGGCACCAACGAGGAATGGCTGTCGGACAAGGCGCGCTTCGTCTGGGACGGTCTCTCGCGCCAGCGGCTCGACACGCCCTATATCCGCGAGAACGGCAAGCTGCGCCGGGCCGAATGGCCCGAGGCGCTCGCCGCCGCCGCCGCCGCGATGAAGGGCAGGAAGATCGTGGGTCTCGTGGGCGATCTCGCCCCGACCGAGGCCGCCTTCGCGCTCAAGCAGTTGATCGAGGGGCAGGGTGGCGTCGTCGAATGCCGCACGGATGGCGCAAAGCTGCCGAGCGGTAACCGCTCGGCCTATGTCGGCACCGCGAAGGTCGAGGATCTCGACACCGCGAAGCATATCATGCTGATCGGCACCAATCCCGCCGTCGAGGCGCCGGTGCTCAACGCACGGATCCGCAAGGCCTGGCTCGCCGGCGCCAATGTCGGCCATGTCGGCGCGCCTGCCGATCTGACCTATGACGCGCAGCACGTAGGGACGGGTCGCAAGGCGCTCTCCGATCTGCTCGGCCACGATTTCGGCGCCGTGCTCGACGAGCCTTCGGTCGTCGTGGTGGGGCAGGGCGCGCTGACCGGCGCCGATGGCGAGGCGGTTCTCGCCCATGCTATGGAGCTGGCCAACCGCACCGAGAGCAAGCTTCTGGTGCTGCATTCGGCGGCCTCCCGCGTCGGCGCGATGGACGTGGGCGCCACCCATGAGGGCGGCGTCGAGGCGGCGCTCGATGGGGCCGAGGTGATCTACAACATGGGCGCCGACGAGATCGCGCTGCCCTCGGGCGCCTTCGTGATCTACCAGGGCAGCCACGGCGACCGGGGCGCGCACCGCGCGGATCTGATCCTGCCGGCGGCGGCCTGGGTCGAGGAGCAGGGGCTCTTCGTCAACACCGAGGGCCGTCCGCAGCTGGCTCTGCGCGCGGGCTTCGCGCCGGGGCAGGCCAAGGAGAACTGGGCCATCCTGCGTGCGCTCTCGGCGGAGTTGGACGCGGTGCAGCCCTGGAACAGCCTGGCGCAGCTGCGCCAGAAGCTGGTCGAGGCGCATCCGCATCTGGCGCGGATCGACGAGGTGGCCGAGAACGAGTGGCAGCCGCTGGAGCTGGGATCGCTCGACGAGAGCTTGGGCGATTTCGAAAGCATCGTGGCCGAGCATTATCTCACCAACCCCGTCGCCCGCGCCAGCGAGCTGATGGGCGAGCTTGCGGGCAAGGCCCGCGCACGTCGGCAGCAAAAGATCGCGGCCGAGTGAGAATGCGCGGCGCGCTCTTCCCGGCCATTGCGGCCCTGCTCGCCGGCTGCGGCCCGCAGGCCGAGGCGGCACGGGGGAGCGCGGGCGCGCTCAAGCATGAGGGCGTGGAGACGCGGCTGCTCGACGGCGACCTCGTCAACTTCCACGTCGCGATGAGCGGCGGCGCCGGGGCGGAGGACGTGATCGCCTATGCCGAGTGCGCCGCCGCCCAATATGCCCTGATCCGGGGCTACGGATTTGCCCGGCACGTGCGGACCCAGCTCGATGAATCGGCTGGAAACTGGCGCGCCGATGCTGTTTACACCATCTCGCCGGCCCTGCCTGAGGGGCTGCGCACGATCGATGCCGAAGTCACCGTCCTCAACTGCGGACTGAACGGCATCCCGACGGTCTGAGGGAAGCACCATGGTCGAATTCTTCACCGAAACCAGCATCGGAGCCGTGCTGCTGATCCTCGGTCAGTCACTGTTGCTGATCGTGCCGCTTCTGGTGGCACTGGCATTCCTGCTGCTTGTGGACCGCAAGGTCTGGGCCGCGGTGCAGATGCGCCGCGGGCCCAACGTGGTCGGTCCCTTCGGCATGCTGCAAAGCTTCGCCGACTTTCTGAAATACATCGTCAAGGAAGTGGTCGTGCCCGCGGGCGCCGATCGCCCGGTGTTCTTCCTCGCGCCGATGATCTCCTTTGTCATGGCGGTCATTGCTTGGGCGGTGATCCCCTTTGCCGATGGCTGGGTGCTCGCCGATCTCAACGTGGCGCTGCTCTACGTCTTCGCCGTCTCCTCGCTCGAGGTCTACGGCGTGATCATGGGCGGCTGGGCCTCGAACTCGAAGTATCCCTTCCTCGGCTCGCTGCGCTCGGCCGCGCAGATGATCTCCTACGAGGTCTCGATCGGCCTGATCATCGTCGGCGTCATCATCTCGACCGGCAGCTTCAACTTCGGCGCCATCGTCGCGGCGCAGGACGGCGATTTCGGCCTGTTCAACTGGTACTGGCTGCCGCACTTCCCGATGCTGTTCCTCTTCCTGATCTCGGCCATGGCCGAGACCAACCGCCCGCCCTTCGACCTTCCCGAGGCCGAATCCGAGCTCGTGGCGGGCTACCAGGTGGAATATTCCTCGACGCCGTTCCTGCTCTTCATGATCGGCGAATACGTGGCCATCGTGTTGATGTGCGCGCTGGTGTCGCTGATGTTCTTCGGCGGCTGGCTGTCGCCCATCCCCGGCCTGCCCGACGGCGTGCTGTGGATGGCGCTCAAGATGATCTTCGTCTTCTTCATCTTCGCGATGGTGAAGGCGATCACCCCGCGCTACCGCTACGACCAGCTGATGCGCCTCGGTTGGAAGGTGTTCCTGCCCCTGTCGCTGGGCTGGGTCGTGATCGTTAGCTTCCTCGCGAAATTCGAAGTCCTCGGCGGGTTCTGGGCCCGCTGGCCCATGGGAGTCTGAGCATGACGCAGATCGACTATACCCGCGCCGCCAAGTATTTCCTGCTGCAGGACTTCGCCAAGGGCATGAAGCTCGGGCTGAAGTATTTCTTCGGCGCCAAGGCGACCGTGAACTACCCGCATGAAAAGGGCCCGCTTTCGGCGCGCTTTCGCGGCGAGCACGCGCTGCGCCGCTACCCCTCGGGCGAAGAGCGCTGCATCGCCTGCAAGCTGTGCGAGGCGGTCTGCCCCGCGCAGGCGATCACCATCGACGCCGAACCGCGCGAGGACGGCTCGCGCCGCACCACGCGCTACGACATCGACATGACCAAGTGCATCTACTGCGGCTTTTGCCAGGAGGCCTGCCCGGTGGATGCGATCGTCGAGGGGCCGAACTTCGAATATTCGACCGAGACGCGCGAGGAGCTCTACTACGACAAGGAGAAGCTGCTCGCGAATGGCGACCGCTGGGAAGCCGAGATCGCGCGCAACCTCGAGCTCGACGCGCCCTACCGCTGAGGATCACACCGTGACCGATCAGAACCCCTTCGCGCAGATGATGAAGATGGGCCAGGACTGGGCCCGTCAGATGAATCCCGCGCTCGAGAGCTTCACGCCGAAGGGCTTCGAGCAGCTCTGGCCGACCATGCCCAAGGAGATGATGGAGGCGTTCATGGGACGCACCCTCAACCCCGAAGGGCTCGACGCCAAGACCCGGCTGCTGATGACCCTGACCGGTCTGACCATCCTCGGCGCGCAGGCCGAAAGCCAGATCCGCCTCACCGTGCGCCACGCACGCGAGGCGGGCGCCACCAAACAGGAAATCGCCGAGACCATCGCCCAGGCGGGCGTGTTCGGCGGCGTGCCCGCGATGACCAAGGCGATGGAACTTGCCACCGACGCCATGGGCGAGGACACCGGAAAGGACACCGCACGATGACCGCCGCCGCCATCATCTTCTATCTCTTCGCGCTGTCGACGATCGTCGGCGGGCTGTTCACCGTGATCGCGCGCAACCCGGTGCATTCGGTGCTCTGGCTGATCCTCGCCTTTCTGAGCTCGGCCGGGCTGTTCATCCTCGTCGGCGCCGAATTCGTGGCGCTCCTCTTGGTGATCGTCTACGTCGGCGCCGTCGCGGTGTTGTTCCTCTTCGTCGTCATGATGCTCGACGTCGATTTCGCCGAGCTGAAGGCGGAGATGGCGAAATACATGCCGCTGGCGCTGCTGATCGGCGTCGTTCTCCTGATGCAGCTGGCGCTTGCCTTCGGCGTCTGGGACTACTCCGAAGGCTATGAGGAGCGCCTCGCCGCGCCCTTCGTGCTCGATGTCGAGAACACGCAGCTCCTCGGCCTGCTGATCTACGATCGCTACATCCTGCTGTTCCAGCTCGCGGGCCTCGTGCTGCTGGTGGCGATGATCGGCGCGATCGTGCTGACGATGCGGCACCGCAAGGACGTGAAGCGCCAGGACATCCTGGCGCAGATGTACCGCGATCCGGCCAAGGCGCTGGAGATGAAGGACGTGAAGCCCGGCCAGGGCCTCTGATAGACCGCGAACGGGCAAAAGCCCGGAGGGACACTGATGGACGCTTATCTCGCTGAAGCCCCGATAGGGCTCGAACATTATCTCACCGTGGCGGCGGCGCTGTTCGTCATCGGCATCTTCGGGCTGTTCCTGAACCGCAAGAACGTCATCATCATCCTGATGTCGATCGAGCTGATGCTGCTCGCGGTGAACATCAACTTCGTCGCCTTTTCCGCCTATCTGGGCGATCTGGTCGGGCAGGTCTTCACGCTCTTCGTGCTGACCGTCGCCGCCGCCGAGGCCGCGATCGGCCTCGCGATCCTCGTCTGCTTCTTCCGGATCCGCGGCTCGATCGAAGTCGAAGACGTCAACGTGATGAAAGGCTGAGGAGACCATGGAAACGATCATCCTCTTCGCGCCGCTCGTGGGCGCGCTCATCGCGGGCTTCGGCTGGCGGCTGATCTCGGAGGCGGGCGCGCAATGGGTCGCGACCTCGCTCGTCGGCCTCGCCTGTCTGCTGTCATGGATCATCTTTCTCGGCCATGACGGCCAGATGGAGCAGATCCAGATCCTGCGCTGGATCGAGAGCGGCTCTCTCTCCACCGACTGGGCGATCCGGCTCGACCGGCTGACCGCGATCATGCTGGTGGTGATCACCAGCGTGTCGTTCCTCGTGCATCTCTACAGCTTCGGCTACATGGCGCATGACGAGAACTTCCGCCCCGGCGAAAGCTACCGTCCGCGTTTCTTCGCCTATCTGTCGTTCTTCACCTTCGCGATGCTGGCGCTGGTAACGGCCGACAACCTCGTGCAGATGTTCTTCGGCTGGGAGGGCGTGGGCGTCGCCTCCTACCTCCTGATCGGTTTCTACTTCCGCAAGCCAAGCGCCAATGCCGCGGCGATGAAGGCCTTCGTCGTCAACCGCGTCGGTGACTTCGGCTTCCTTCTGGGCATCTTCGGCCTGTTTTTCCTCGCGGATTCGATCCAGCTGTCGGACATCTTCGCCGGAGCGCCCGCGATGGCACGGATGGAGCTCGAATTCCTCGGCATGGATTTCCAGGCGCTCGAGATCATCTCGCTGCTTCTCTTCGTCGGCGCGATGGGCAAGTCGGCGCAGCTCTTGCTGCACACCTGGCTGCCCGATGCGATGGAAGGCCCGACCCCGGTGTCGGCGCTCATCCACGCCGCGACCATGGTGACGGCTGGCGTCTTCCTCGTCTGCCGCATGTCGCCGATCCTCGAATTCGCGCCCGACGCCAAGTCGATCATCGTCTTCGTCGGCGCCACCACGGCCTTCTTCGCCGCCACGGTCGGCCTCGTGCAGAACGACATCAAGCGCGTGATCGCCTATTCGACCTGTTCGCAGCTAGGCTACATGTTCGTGGCCGCGGGCTCGGGCGTCTATTCGGTGGCGATGTTCCACCTCTTCACCCATGCCTTCTTCAAGGCGCTGCTGTTCCTCGGGGCCGGTTCGGTCATCCACGCGATGCACCACGAGCAGGACATGCGGAACTACGGCGGCCTGCGCAAGAAGATCCCCTATACCTACTGGGCGATGATGATGGGCACGCTGGCCATCACCGGCGTCGGCGTTCCGCTGACCGCGATCGGCTTTGCGGGCTTCCTGTCCAAGGACGCGATCATCGAGAGCGCCTATGCCGGGGCCACGCCCTATGCCTTCTGGCTGCTGGTGATCGCCGCCGCGATGACGAGCTTCTATTCCTGGCGCCTCATCTTCATGACCTTCCACGGTAAGCCACGCGGCGATCGTCACGCGCATGACCACGCGCATGAGAGCCCCGGCGTCATGCTGGTGCCGCTGGGCGTGCTGAGCCTTGGTGCCATCTTCGCGGGCATGCTGTGGTACGCGCCCTTCTTCGGCGATCACGCCCGCGTCTCGCAGTATTTCGGCATCCCGTCGGCCCATGCCGCGGTCGAGGGGGGTGACGGGCATGGCGAGGGTGTCGTCGCCGCCGTGGAAGAGCTGGCCGAGGGCGATCTCGAGCACGCCGCCGAGGCGGTGGTCGAGGACGACGCGGGCCATGTGGCAGAGGCGGGCGATCACGGCGCCCATGGTACCATCGCGGCACCGGGGCAGGGGGCGATCTACATGGCGCCCGAGAACCATGTGCTCGACGAGGCGCACCACGCGCCGGTCTGGGTTAAGGTCTCGCCCTTCATCGCGATGCTGCTCGGTCTCGGGCTGGCGTACATCATGTATATCCGCCGCCCCGAGTTGCCCGCGCAGCTCGCCGCGAACCAGCGGCCGCTTTACAACTTCCTGCTCAACAAGTGGTACTTCGACGAGCTTTACGACTTCGTATTCGTGCGCCCCGCGCAGGCCATCGGCCGGTTCCTGTGGACCCGCGGCGACGGCAACGTCATCGACGGCGGCATCAATGGCATGGCGATGGGCATCGTGCCCTTCTTCACGCGCCTCGCCGGCCGTGCGCAGAACGGATACGTCTTCACCTACGCCTTCGCGATGGTTCTGGGCCTGGCCCTGATCCTGACCTGGATGACCTTGGCCGGGGGGGCCGAATAACAGATGGGCAACCTTCTCTCTCTGACCACCTTCATCCCGCTTCTGGGGGCGGGCATCCTCGCGCTGTTCCTGCGCGGCGATGACCATGCGGCACAGCGCAACGCCAAATGGGTGGCGCTCGCCACCACGGTCTTCACCTTCGCGGTGTCGCTGTTCATCCTCGCGGGTTTCGACCCGGCCGCGCCGGGCTTCCAGTTCGTCGAGGACCGCCAGTGGCTCCTCGGCATGCGCTACAAGATGGGCGTCGACGGCATCTCGCTGCTGTTCGTGATGCTCACCACTTTCCTGATGCCGCTCGTCATCGCCGCCTGCTGGGACGTGACGCACCGGGTCAAGGAATACATGATCGCCTTCCTCGTGCTCGAGACGCTGATGATCGGCGTGTTCGTGGCGCTGGATCTGGTGCTGTTCTACCTCTTCTTCGAGGCGGGCCTGATCCCGATGTTTCTCATCATCGGCATCTGGGGCGGCAAGAACCGCATCTACGCGTCGTTCAAGTTCTTCCTCTACACCTTCCTCGGCTCGGTGCTGATGCTGGTGGCGATGGTGGCGATGTTCGCGCAGGCGGGCACGACCGACATCCCGACGCTGATGAGCTACAACTTCTCCTCCGCCGATTTCCCGATCCTCGGGGTGCAGATCGTCGGCGGTGCGCAGACGCTTCTCTGGTTCGCCTTCTTCGCCAGCTTCGCGGTGAAGATGCCGATGTGGCCGGTGCACACCTGGCTGCCCGACGCCCACGTGCAGGCGCCGACCGCCGGTTCGGTCGTGCTTGCCGCGATCCTTTTGAAGATGGGCGGCTACGGCTTTTTGCGCTTCTCCCTGCCGATGTTCCCGGTCGCCTCCGAGATCTGGGCGCCGCTGGTGCTGTGGCTTTCGGCCATCGCCATCGTCTACACCTCGCTCGTCGCGCTGGTGCAGAAGGACATCAAGAAGCTCATCGCCTATTCCTCGGTCGCCCACATGGGCTTCGTCACCGCGGGCATCTTCGCGCTCAACCAGCAAGGCCTCGACGGGGCGGTGTTCCAGATGATCAGCCACGGCTTCATCTCGGGCGCGCTCTTCCTCGGCGTCGGCGTGATCTACGACCGCATGCACACCCGCGAGATCGAGGCCTACGGCGGCCTCGTGAACCGGATGCCGGCCTATGCGGCGGTGTTCCTGCTCTTCACCATGGCGAATGTCGGCCTGCCGGGCACCTCGGGCTTCGTCGGCGAATTCCTGACCCTGATGGGCATGTTCCAGGCCAACACCTGGGTCGCCTTCGTCGCCACCACCGGCGTCATCTTCTCGGCCGGCTACGCGCTCTTTCTCTACCGCCGGGTCGTCATGGGCGATCTGATCAAGGAAAGCCTCAAGTCGATCACTGACATGACCGCTCGCGAGAAGTGGATCTTCGCGCCGCTGGTCGTGATGACGATCCTGCTCGGCGTCTATCCGAGCCTCGTCACCGACATCACCGGCCCGAGCGTCGCCCGTCTCGTGGATCAGGTCGAGGTAGCGGTGGCCGCGCATGACACCGACAGCGCCATCGCCTCGGCCGCCGTCGCGGCCCCGGCACAGCACTAAGGACCAGGACACATGTTCTCACTCGATCTTCAGACCGTCCTGCCCGAGGTGATCCTTGCGGTCTACGCGATGGCAGCCCTCATGGCGGGCGTCTACACCACCAAGGACAAGTCCGCCGGCATCCTGATCTGGGCCACGGCGGCGATGTTCGCGCTCGTCGCCTTCCTGATCGCCACCCGCGAGGGCACCGACCCGGCCTTCTTCGGCAGCTTCATCGATGACGGCTTCGCGCGGTTTGCCAAGGTGACGATCCTGCTTTCGGCCGCGGTCGTGCTGGTGATGAGCCAGGAATACCTCGCACGCCGCAACCTGCTGCGCTTCGAGTACCCGGTGCTGATCACCCTCGCCGTGGTCGGCATGATGGTCATGGTCTCGGCCAACGACCTGATGGTGCTCTACATGGGCATCGAGCTGCAGTCGCTCGCCATGTATGTCGTGGCATCGCTGCGCCGCGACAGCGAGAAATCGACCGAGGCCGGGCTCAAGTACTTCGTGCTTGGCGCGCTCTCCTCGGGCCTGATGCTCTACGGCGCCTCGCTGGTCTACGGCTTTGCCGGGACCACCCAGTTCGAGGGCATCTTCCTCGCCACCGCCGTGGACGTGCCGCTCGGCCTGCTGTTCGGCCTCGTCTTCCTGCTGGTGGGCTTCGCCTTCAAGGTCTCGGCCGCGCCGTTCCACATGTGGACGCCCGACGTCTATGAAGGCGCTCCGACGCCGGTCACCGCCTTCATGGCCACCGCGCCCAAGATGGCGGCCATCGCGCTCTTTGCCCGCGTCGTCTTCGACGGCTTCGGCGGCGTGGTCGGCGATTGGCAGCAGATCGTGGCCTTCCTGTCGGTGGTCTCGGTCTTCTGGGGCGGCTTCGCCGCGATCGGCCAGACCAACATCAAGCGCCTGATGGCTTACTCCTCGATCGCCCACATGGGCTTCGCGCTGATGGGCCTTGCCTCCGGCACCGCTTTCGGCGTGCAGGCGATGCTGATCTACATGGCGATCTACGTCACCATGAACATCGGCACCTTCGCCTTCATCCTCTCGATGGAGCGCGACGGGCGTCCGGTCACCGACATCAACGCGCTGCACATGTATTCGCGCTACGCGCCGATGCGGGCGCTGGCGATGCTGGTGCTGCTGTTCAGCCTCGCGGGCGTGCCGCCCATGGTCGGCTTCTTCGGCAAGCTCTACGTGCTGCGCGCGGCCTATGAGGGCGGTCTGACCTGGCTCGCCATCCTCGGGGTGATCGCGAGCGTGATCGGGGCCTTCTACTACCTGCGCATCGTCTACTACATGTACTTCGGCGAAGAGCGCGAGGCGCTCGACACCGGCACCTCTCCGCTGCTGTGGGGCGTGCTGATGGCCTCGGCCGCGGTGATGGTGTTCGGGGTGATCAACCTTTTCGGCATCGAACCTCTGGCCGCGGCCGCGGCGGCGACCCTTGTCAACTGACGCCACCTCCCGCGGGCTCTGGCCCGAGGGGTGGGAGCGGGTGGTGCTCGACACCACCGACAGCACCATGGCCGAGGCCGCGCGACGCGCGGCCTCCGGTCTTGCAGGCCCCACCTGGATCATGGCGCATGAACAGACCGCGGGCCGGGGCCGCCGGGGCCGCGACTGGGCGAGCGAGACGGGCAACCTTGCCGCCACGCTGGTCTACCGCCCCGAGGCCACGCCCGCCGAGGCCGCGCGGCGCAGCTTTCTCGCTGCGGTCGCGCTGTTCGAGGCGCTGGCGATCCACGTGGACCGCACGCGGTTGTCGCTCAAATGGCCCAACGACGTGCTCATGGATGGCGGCAAGGTGGCGGGCATCCTGCTGGAGAGCGCCGGGCAGGGGCCTTACGTCGACTGGCTCGCCATCGGCGTGGGCGTGAACCTCGCCGCAGCGCCCGAAACCGTGCGCGACGCGAGCTTTCCGCCGGTGGCAGTCGCGGATGAGGGCGGGCCGCTGGTCGATCCCGAAGAGTTCCTGACCCATCTCGCAGATGCCTTCGCCACGCAGGAGGGCAAGCTCGACGCTTTCGGCTTTGGCCGCATCCGCGAAGACTGGCTGCGTCATGCCGCCCGCCTGGGCGAGGTGATCGTCGCACGCACCGGCGCGGAGGAGATCACCGGCGTGTTCGAGACAATCGACGAGGCGGGCAACCTGATGTTGCGCACGCCCAAGGGTGTGCGCGCGATCAGCGCCGCCGACGTCTTCTTCCAAGAGGGTCAATGATGCTCCTGGCCATCGACTGCGGCAACACCAACACCGTGTTCTCGATCTGGGACGGCACAGAGTTCGTCGCCACATGGCGCACCTCGACCGAGTGGCAGCGCACGGCGGACCAGTATTTCGTCTGGCTTTCGACGCTGATGAAGATGCGCGGCATCGAGGCCGAGATCGACGAGATGATCGTCTCCTCCACCGTGCCGCGCGTGGTGTTCAACCTGCGCGTCCTCGCGGATCGCTACTTCGGCTGCCGCCCCCTCGTGGTCGGCAAGCCCGACTGCCGCCTGCCGGTGACGCCGCGCGTCGATGCGGGGACGCAGGTCGGGCCCGACCGGCTGGTGAACACCGTGGGCGCATGGGACCGGCATGGCGGCGATCTCGTCGTGGTGGATTTCGGTACGGCGACGACCTTCGACGTGGTCGACAGCGACGGGGCCTATGTCGGCGGCGTCATCTCGCCGGGCGTGAACCTCAGCCTCGAAGCGCTGCACCAGGCCGCCGCGGCGCTGCCGCATGTCGATGTGAGCAAGCCCGAGCGGGTGATCGGCACGAACACGGTGGCCTGCATGCAGTCGGGCATCTTCTGGGGCTATGTGGGCCTCGTACGCGGCATATGCGACCGCATCCGGACGGAGCGCGACCGATCCATGCGGATCATAGGAACCGGGGGGCTTGCGCCCCTGTTCGCGCAGGGCGACATGCTCTTTGACGACATTGAAGAAGACCTCACGATGCACGGGCTGACCGTCATCCACAGATACAACAAGGAGACCGCATGAGCGGCGAAAGACTGATCTACCTTCCTCTCGGCGGCGCCGGCGAGATCGGCATGAACGCCTATGTCTACGGCTATGGCAAACCGGGGCAGGAACGGCTGATCGTCGTCGACCTCGGCGTGACCTTCCCGGACATGGACACCACGCCCGGCGTCGACCTGATACTGCCCGACATCTCCTGGCTGGAAGCGCGCAAGGATCGCATCGACGCGATCTTCGTGACCCATGCGCATGAGGACCATGTCGGCGCGGTCGGCCATTTCTGGAAGCGCCTCGGCGTCACCATCCATGCCCGCAAGTTCACCGCCGCCATCGCGCGTCACAAGCTCGACGAGCACGGCGCGCCCGACAGCATTCTCAACGTGGTCGAACCCTGGCCCGCCGTGGTCGAGGCCGGGCCCTTCAAGGTTGGCTTCGTGCCGATCAGCCACTCGATCCCCGAAAGCTCGGGCCTTGTGATCGACAGCCCCGAGGGCCGTGTGCTGCACTCGGGCGACTTCAAGGTCGACCACACCCCGGTGGTGGGCGAGCCCTTCAACCCCGACCTCTGGGCCGAGGTGTCCAAGGGCGGCGTCAAGGCGCTGGTCTGCGATTCGACCAACGTATTCTCGCCACTGCCGGGCCGGTCGGAGGCGACGCTGGCGCCCGAGATCGAAAAGCTGATCGCGGCGCAGCCGGGGATGGTCGTGGCCACGACCTTCGCCTCGAACGTGGCGCGTCTCAAGACCATCGCCATCGCCGCCGACCGCGCCGGGCGCACCGTCTGCCTGCTGGGTCGCGCCATGCGCCGCATGGTCGAGACGGCGACCGAATGCGGCCTGCTGCACGGGTTCCCGAAGACCGTCGGCCCCGAAGAAGCCGCCTCGATCCCGCGCGAGAAGCTGCTGCTGCTCGTCACCGGCAGCCAGGGCGAGCGCCGCGCCGCCAGCGCCCAGCTGGCGCAGGGCTCCTACCTCGGGCTGAAGCTGCAGGAGGGCGACAGCTTCCTGTTCTCCTCGCGCACCATCCCGGGCAATGAGCGCGGCGTGATCAAGATCATGAACCAGCTCTCCGAAAAGGGCGTGGACGTGATCGAGGACACGCACGGGCTGTTCCACGTCTCGGGCCATGCCAACCGTCCCGACCTGCAACTGCTGCACGACATCGTGCGTCCGCAGTTCCTCGTGCCGATGCACGGGGAGCATCGCCACCTGCGCGAGCATGTGAAGCTCGGGCTCGAGCGGGGCCTGCCGGGCATCGTCGCGGTCAACGGCATGATGCTCGACCTGTCGGGCAACGCGCCCAAGGTGGCCGAATACATCGACACGGGCCGCAGCTATCTCGACGGTTCGGTGATGATCGGCGCGATGGACGGCATCGTGCGCGACCGGATCCGCATGGCGCTCAACGGCCATGTCACGGTGACGATGATCATCGACGAGAACGACGAGCCGCTGGGCGACCCCTGGTGCGAGGTCATGGGCCTGCCCGAAAAGGGCCGCTCCAAGGCACCGCTGGTGGAGACGCTGGAATCCGACCTCGCCGCCTTCGTCAACAAGGCCGGCCGCCGGATGCTGCGCGACGAGGACAAGCTCGACCGCGAACTCAAGCGCATCGCGCGTTCGACCACCCAGGCCGAGACCGGCAAGAAGCCCGAGGTCAACGTGGTGGTCAGCCGGCTGAGCTGATCCCTGGCCCGAGGGCAGGGGCTTCGGCCTCTGCCCCCGCCATGGCGGCACGACATGCAAAAAGGGGAGCCGCGAGGCTCCCCTTTTTCATATGGGCGACTTCCGATGCCGCCATTTCGAGGCGCTCTGCGCTCGGAGGGGGCTGTCGCATGACGCCGCCCCCCGCCGAAACGCGCCTCAGCTGGCGCGCCGCTCCTCGAAGCTCTTGGCGATGAAGGCGGGCGTATCCTCGCCCATGCCGACGACGTCCTCGTCGCGCGTGTCGTTCCGGCGGCGGTCACGGCCGCCCCGGTTGCGATCGTTGCCCCGGCCCTCGCCGCGCTTCGGCTCGCTTGCGACCTCGGCGGTCGGCTTGGTCTCGGCCTTGGGCTCAGGCGCTGCTTTGGGCTCGGGCGCAGCTTCGACCTTCGGCTCCGCCTTCACTTCGGGCTTGGGCGCGGGCGTGGACTCCGCCTTCGGCTCGGGCTTGACCTCGGCCTTCGGCTCGACGGTTGCGCTCTTTTCCTCCGCCTTGGCCTCGTCACGGCTGCGCGAACGGCTGCGCGTGCGGGTCCGGCGCGGACGCTCCTCCTCGGTTGCCGTCTCCGCCACTGGGCTCTCCGCAGAGGCGGCCGCCGTGGTCCCCTTGGGATCGTCGAGGCGCGGGATGGTGTTCTGCACCAGCCGCTCCACGTCTTCGAGGTTCTTCTCGTCGCGCGGGTTGCAGATCATGATCGCGCTGCCCTTGCGGCCCGCGCGGCCCGTCCGGCCGATCCGGTGCACGTAATCCTCGGCGTGGCTCGGCACGTCGAAGTTGAACACGTGGCTCACCGCCGGCACGTCGAGGCCGCGCGCCGCCACGTCGGAGGCGACGAGGATCTTCACCTCGCCGGCGCGGAAGCCGTCGAGCGTGCGCGTGCGCTGGCTCTGGTCGAGATCGCCGTGGATCGGCTCGGCGTCGTAGCCGTGCTTCTTGAGGCTCTTGGCCACCGCGTCCACGTCCATCTTGCGATTGCAGAAGATGATCGCATTGGTGCAGGTCTCGGCTTCGGCATCGATCAGGCGGCGCAGCAGCGCGCGCTTCTCGGAGCCTTCGCGGTCCTTGCGGCTGGGGCGGAACATGACCACGCCCTGCTTGATGTTCTCGCCCGTCGTTGCGGCGCGGGCCACCTCGATCTTCTCGGGGTTCGACAGGAAGGTGTTGGTGATCCGCTCGATCTCGGGCGCCATGGTGGCCGAGAAGAACAGCGTCTGCCGGGTGAAGGGCGTGAGCCCGAAGATCCGTTCGATGTCGGGGATGAAGCCCATGTCGAGCATGCGGTCGGCCTCGTCCACGACCATGATCTGCACGCCGGTGAGCAGCAGCTTGCCGCGCTCGAAATGGTCGAGCAGGCGGCCCGGCGTGGCGATCAGCACGTCGACGCCCTTGTCGATCAGCGCGTCCTGCTCCTTGAACGACACGCCGCCGATCAGCAGCGCCTTGGTGAGCTTGGTGTGCTTGGCATAGGTGTCGAAGTTCTCGGCCACTTGTGCGGCCAGCTCGCGAGTGGGGCACAGCACGAGGGAGCGCGGCATCCGCGCGCGGGCGCGGCCACGGCCCAGAAGGGTGATCATCGGCAGGGTGAAGCTTGCCGTCTTGCCGGTGCCGGTCTGGGCGATGCCGAGCACGTCGCGCCCTTCGAGCGCGGGCGGAATGGCGCCCGCCTGGATCGGGGTCGGTGTCTCGTAACCGGCTTCGGAGACGGCCTTGAGCACCTTGGGATCGAGATTGAGGTCGGAGAATTGAGTCATGTGAGCCTTTCGAGACTGCGGCACCGATTGGCCGCAGGAGCAGGCGCGGCCCGCCCGGCCGGATTGCCGGGGCGTTCGACTTGGCCTCGCCTTATGCCGAAACCCGGCCGAGGTCAAGTTTCGCACGGAACGCGCCTCCTCCGGGCGGCGTTTTGCCAGAACGCCCCCCGCTATGGGGCCAAACCGCAAGGGAGACCCGCATGATCAACAAGCACGGCACCGCCCATTGGAGCGGCGGCATCAAGGAGGGCGGCGGCGAGATCTCGACCCAGACCGGCGTCCTGAAGGATCAGGCTTACGGCTTCAACGCCCGTTTCGAGGGCGGCCCCGGCACCAACCCCGAGGAGCTGATCGGCGCGGCGCATGCGGCCTGCTACGCGATGGCGCTGTCGCTAGAGCTGGGCAAGCAGGAGCTGACCGCCGACGACATCGACGTGAAATCGACCGTGTCGCTCGAAAAGGTGGGCGAGGGCTTCGAGATCACCAAGATCCATCTCGACGTGACGGCAAAGGTTTCCGGCGCCTCCGAAGAGCAGTTCCGCGCCGCCGCCGAGGCCACCAAGACAGGCTGTCCGGTGTCGAAGGTTCTCAAGGGCGCCGAGATCAGCATGGACGCCAAGCTGGTCTGACGGAGCTGTCGCGCGGCCCAAGTGCGAAGAAGGCGGCCCCTCGGGGCCGCCTTCCTGGTCTCAGACCATCATCTCCTTGGTCGCGGTCAGCCGGATCTCGGGGTGGTCGCGCTCGACCCGGTCGATGTCCCACTGCATCCGGGTGAGATAGACCAGATCGCCGTCATTGTCGGTGGCGACATGCTGCTTGTTCTTGGCGGCAAAGGCCTCGACCGCCGCCTTGTCGCCCGCCATCCAGCGCGCGGAGGTGAACTGCGAGGGTTCGAACCGCACGGGAAGCCCGTATTCCATCTCGATCCGGCTGGCGAGCACCTCGAACTGCAACGCGCCGACGACGCCGACGATGAAGCCCGAGCCGAAGGTCGGCTTGAAGACCTTGGCGGCCCCTTCCTCGGCGAACTGGCTCAGCGCCTTGTCGAGATGCTTGGCCTTCATCGGGTCGCCCGCGCGGCAGGTCTGCAGCAGTTCCGGCGCGAAGGAGGGGATGCCCGCAACCTTCAGCATCTCACCCTCGGTCAACGTGTCGCCGATCCTGAGCTGGCCGTGATTGGGGATGCCGATGATGTCGCCGGCCCAGGCCTCCTCGGCAAGCTCGCGGTCCGAGGCGAGGAACAGCACCGGGTTGGAGATCGCCATCTGCTTTTTCGTGCGGACATGGGTGAGCTTCATGCCGCGTTCGAAATGCCCCGAGGCCATGCGCACGAAGGCGACGCGGTCGCGGTGCTTGGGGTCCATGTTGGCCTGCACCTTGAAGACGAAGCCCGCGACCTTGCCCTCCTCGGGCGCGATCTCGCGCGGCTGGGCCTTTTGCACCTGCGGCTCGGGGCCGTAGGTGCCGATCCCTTCCATCAGCTCGCGCACGCCGAAGCTGTTGATCGCCGAGCCGAACCAGATCGGGGTCATGTGGCCTTCGAGCACGGCCTGCGGGTCGAGCGCGGGCAGAAGCTCGCGCGCCATCTCGACCTCTTCGCGCAGCTTTTCCAGAAGATGCGCGGGCACGTGATCGGCGATCTTGGGATCGTCCAGCCCGTCGATGGCAATGCTCTCCGCGACGCGGTTGCGGTCGGCCCGATCCATCAGCTCCAGCCGGTCGCGCAGCAGGTCGTAGCAGCCCAAGAACTCGCGCCCCACGCCGATCGGCCAGGAGGCGGGCGTCACGTCGATTGCGAGGTTCTCCTGGATCTCGTCGATGATCTCGAAGGTGTCGCGGCTTTCGCGGTCCATCTTGTTGCAAAACGTCAGGATCGGCAGGTCGCGCAGGCGGCAGACCTCGAAGAGCTTGCGGGTCTGGCTCTCGACGCCCTTGGCGCCATCGATCACCATCACGGCGGCGTCCACCGCCGTCAGCGTGCGGTAGGTGTCCTCGGAGAAGTCCGAGTGGCCGGGCGTGTCGACGAGGTTGAAGCGGAAATTCTTGAAGTCGAACGACATCGCCGAGGCCGAGACCGAGATGCCCCGATCCTTTTCCATTTGCATGAAGTCCGAGCGCGTGCGCCGCGCCTCGCCCTTGGCGCGGACCTGTCCGGCCATCTGGATCGCGCCGCCGAAGAGCAGGAACTTTTCGGTCAGCGTCGTCTTGCCGGCGTCCGGATGCGAGATGATCGCAAAGGTCCGGCGGCGGGCGATTTCGGGCGGGAGGGCGGGGCGGTTGTCCATGCGCGCGCTATAAAGCCTGCGCGCGGGCGGGGCAATCGCCCCCCGCGCGGATCACAGCCCCGAGGCGCGGCGCAGCAGGGCCACGGCATCGGTGCCCGAGAGCAGCGTCTCGGACACCTCGTAGGAGAGGTGTTGCGGCGTGGCGTGGCGGGCGATCCGCTCGGGCACGGCCCCTCGCGTGCGGTGATCGACCAGCAGCGATTCCGCCGCGATCCCCTCGGCATAGACGATCTGATGATCGTCGAAGACCAGCTGGAAGTACTCCGCGAAGCCGCCCTCGCTCTGGACCACCGTGTCGCCGTTGATCAGATGACGCACCCGCACCATCAGCTCGGCCCGCCCGGCGCGCAGGTGGTCTTCGCGCTGCCAGACGAAGATGCGGTGATCGGGGCTGAGCCAGAGGTCGCGGGCGTTGTGCAGGGCTCTCTCGCGGATCAGTACCGGGGCAAAGCGCCCCGTCGCGCGCAGCGTTGTCTGACCGATCCAGCGCAGCACCTGCGGGCCATCGTCGCGGGTCAGGATACGGTCGCCGGGGCGCAACTGTTCGACCGGCACCTGCGTGCCACTGGCCAGCGCGATATGGGTGCCGCGGGTGAAGGAGACGCAGGCGATCTGGGCCAGCCGCGCGGTGCCCGCGTGCCGGTCGATCCCGACGAGGCGGTAATCCTCTCCCTGCTCGAGCCGTCCCAGCGGCAGAAGATAGACCGCCTGCGCCGTGTCGGCCTCGACCTCGACCAGCACGATGGCCTCGCTCGTCGTCCCGTCGCGCGCCATCAGCGTCAGGCAGCTGTCGAGATGCAGACGCCGGCCCGCCCGGCCATCGGCCGCGCCGGACACCACCTGAAAGCCGCCATCGAGCAGCGCGCGCAGCACCAGCCGCCGCGCAGGCCCGGAACCTGTGACCCGGTAGAGGTCGTCGGGCACCAGCTCATCGGCAAAGCTGAGCGGATCGCCCTGTGCCACGCCCTGCGCCACGCGCAGATCCGCCGCATCGAACACCGCTAACTGCTGGATTTCGCTGTCGTGATCCACCTGTCTTCCCGTCATCGCCGCGGACGGCCGATCATTGCCCGGCGGGGGAGCGGATGCTAGGTCTTGGCGGCAAACATGGAGGTATCTGATGGATCTGGGCATCAGGGGCAAACGGGCGCTGGTCTGCGCCTCGTCCAAGGGCTTGGGGCGCGGCTGCGCCGAGGCGCTGGCCGAGGTGGGCGTCGATCTGGTGATGAACGCGCGCGGTGCCGAGGCGCTGGAACAGGCGGCGCAGGAGATCCGCGACCGCTTCGGTGTCGAGGTGACCACCGTCGCCTGCGACGTGACCACGCCCGAAGGGCAGGAGAAACTGATCGCGGCGGCGCAGGGCGTCGACATCCTCGTCACCAATGCGGGCGGCCCGCCGCCGGGGATGTGGACCGACTGGGACCGCGAGGATTTCATCCGCGCCCTCGACGCCAACATGCTCAGCCCGATCGCGCTGATCAAGGCGCTGGTGCCCGGCATGATGGAGCGCGGCTGGGGCCGGGTGGTCAACATCACCTCGCAATCGGTGAAATCGCCCATCCCGCAGCTTGGCCTGTCGAACGCGGCGCGCGCAGGGCTGACCGGCTATGTCGCGGGCACCTCGCGGCAGGTCGCGCCCTCGGGCGTCACCATAAACAACCTGCTGCCCGGTATCCATGACACCGACCGCGCCGCCTCGCTCGACGGCGGCGTGTCGAAGAAGGAAGGCATCACCGTGGACGAGGCACGCGCCCGGCGCGAGGCGAGCATTCCGACCCGGCGCTACGGCACGCCGGCCGAGTTCGGGGCGACCTGCGCCTTCATGTGCTCGCAGCACGCGGGCTTCATGGTCGGGCAGAACGTGCTGCTCGATGGCGGGGTCGGCAACCAGACCATGTGAGCTTGCGGGCGCGGGGCGGTGTTGCTAGGGCAACCCGACGCATTTGATCGGGATCTTACCTTGTCCGAGACCGCCGCCCCTGCCCCGAATGGCCCTGACCGGACCGCCCCTGCGCAGACCGACCCCGCCCCGCGGCTGGAGATCCGCGGCCTGTCGCGCGTCTTCGACGGGCGCGAGGTGGTTTCGGACGTGTCGCTCAAGGTGATGCCGGGGCAGGTGACCTGCCTGCTCGGCCCATCGGGCTGCGGCAAGTCGACCACGCTGCGGATCATCGCCGGAGTCGATCGGCAGGATCGGGGCGGCATCTATGTCGACGGCGCGCCGATCTCCGAGAGCGGGCTGCACATGCCGCCCGAAGAGCGCGGCATCGGGCTGATGTTCCAGGACTTCGCGCTGTTTCCGCATCTTGACGTGGCGCGCAACGTGGGCTTCGGGCTCAAGGGGCCGAAACCCGAGATCCGCGCCCGGGTCGAGAGCCTGCTCGACAAGGTCGGCATGCGCCGCCACATCGACCGCTACCCGCACGAGCTTTCGGGCGGTGAGCAGCAGCGCGTGGCGCTGGCCCGCGCGCTGGCGCCTTCCCCGCGCATCCTGCTAATGGACGAGCCCTTCTCGGGCCTCGACGACCGGCTGCGCGACGATATCCGCGACGAGACCCTCGCGGTGCTCAAGGCCGAGGGCACGGCGGTGCTTCTGGTCACCCATGAGCCCGCCGAGGCGATGCGCATGGCCGACGAGATCGCGCTGATGCGCGACGGGCGGGTGGTGCAGTACGGCGCGCCCTACAACATCTACAACGCGCCAAAGGACCGCGAGGCGGCGGGCTTCTTTTCGGACATCAACGTGATCGAGGGCAGGGTGCAGGGCGCGCTGTGCGACACGCCCTTCGGCGATTTCCTGACGCCCGGCCTGCCCGACGGCACCGAGGTCGAGATCGTGATCCGGCCGCAGCACCTGCGGATCGATTTCGACCGGCAGGGGCGGGGGCCGAACCCGACCACGCGCGAGGGCACGCCCGCGGCGGGCACGGTCGAGCGCGCGCGGTTCCTGGGCGCGTCGAGCCTTGTGGAGTTCCGCATGGATCACGACGGCGAGATCCTGCGCGCCTCCGTGCCTTCGGTCTTCCTGCCCAAGCCCGGCACGCGGCTGTGGCTGATGATGCGGCGGGACCGCTGCTTCGTCTTTCCCAAGCGGCCCGTCGGCTGAACCGGCAGGGTTTGCGTATTTGAAGAAAGATGAAAGGGAGGGCGCGCCCCTTGGGTTCATCTTTCTCCAAATACGCGATCGCTACGTATGGGATCCGCGTCCGGCCTCCAGATCCGCAAGCACCCGCCCCGGTTCATCGACGAAGAGCTGCGGCAGCACGCGCAGTTCGGTGATCCGGTCGACGCGGATCTCCGCGAAATCGCGCGCCGTTTCGCTCCACCCGGCCAGCGTCCAGACCCGGCCCCAATAATCGAGCCTGAGCGGGCGCAGCACCTGCGCCTCTGATGCATCGCGCAGCGCGACCCGGATCTTCTGCCGCGCCCGGATTGCGGCGCGCAGCGAAGCCATGTGCCGAAACCCCGCCACGGCATCGCCCAGGGGCGGCGTGGCAAAGCTCCAGCCGCTGGCGCGGTCGCGATCCTCGGGCAGGACGGCGTCGATCCGCGCCGAGAGCGTGCGGGCGGCGGCCTGCAGCTCCGCATCCTCGGCCTGCGCCACCGCGGCCAGTCCCAGATGCAGCGCTTCGAGCTCGGTCATGGTGAGGTTGAGCGGCGGCAGCGTCACGGCGGCCGTGGCGCGGTAGCCAAGGCCGCGCCGCCCTTCGATCGGCACGCCGGAGGCGATCAGCCGGTCCATGTCGCGGTAGATCGTCCTGGCCGAGGTGCCCAGCCGCTCGGCCAGATCCTCGGCCCGGTGCAGCCGCCCGTCGCGCAGGATGCGGATCATCTCGATCAGGCGGTCGGCGCGGGGCATGGCTGTCTCCTGACAGAAAACCGTCAACTGACAACTTCATGTCAAGAAAAGCGGCCCCGCGCCAGCAGATTGCGGCGCGGGGCCTTTCGCCCGGGGCGGAGGACGCGTATCTGGAGGGCTGCGAGACAAGGCGCGGCTCCGTCGGGGCCGCCGGGATGGGAGACACGCCATGCTCAACAATATCGGCCTTCCGGGCCTTCTACTGATCGCCGTCGTGGTGCTGGTGCTGTTCGGCCGCGGCAAGATTTCCTCGCTGATGGGCGAGGTCGGCAAGGGCATCACCGCCTTCAAGCGCGGCGTCGATGACGGCAAGAAGGAAATCGACGACCAGTCGAACACGATCAACGAGGCGGGCACCGTGCACGAGCCCGAAGCCCGGCCGCACGCCGCCGAGGACAAGGACCGGGTGTAACCCGAGACAGGATGGACCGAGATGTTCGATCTGGGCTGGAGCGAGCTTCTGCTGATCGGGGTCGTGGCGCTGATCGTGGTCGGCCCCAAGGACCTGCCGGGGATGTTCCGCGAAATCGGCCGCTTCACTGGCAAGGCCAAGGCGATGGCGCGCGAGTTCTCCCGCGCCATGGAGGACGCCGCCGATGACAGCGGCATGCGCGACATTCAAAAGACCATCAAGGCCGCGGCCGATCCCAAGGGCTTTGGCACCGATGCGCTGAAGAAGAACTTCAAGTCGGGCGAGAGCCGCGAGACGCTCTCGTCGGAGCGTGCCGAAAGCCGCCGCAAGATCGAACAGGCCACGGCGCAGGCCGCGACCGACCGGCAGGCGCGCGAGGCCATGGAGCCGACCGACGAGGAGCTGGCTGATCTGGAGCCGGGTTTCGATGCCGAGCCCGCGCCCGTCGCAGAGCCGGAACCGATCAGCGCCCCGGCCGAGCCGCTGGACGAAGCCACGCCCGCGCGAAAGGATGACACGACATCATGAGCCCCGTGGACGAGATCGAGGACAGCTCGGCACCGCTGATCGAGCATCTGGCCGAGCTGCGCACGCGGCTGATCCGCTCCGTGCTCGCCTTCGTGGCGGGCATGGTCATCTGTTTTACCGTCTGGAACCCGATCTTCGATTTCCTGACCCGGCCCTTGTGCACGGCCATGGCCGCGCGGGGACAGGAGGATTGCGGCCTGATCCTGATCGCGCTGCAGGAGGGCTTCTTCGTCGCGGTGTCGATCTCGATGCTAGGCGGGCTTGTGCTGGCCTTTCCGGTGATCTCCTACCAGATGTGGCGCTTCGTGGCGCCGGGGCTCTACAAATCGGAAAAGGGCGCCTTCCTGCCCTTCATGATCGCCTCGCCCTTCATGTTCTTTCTCGGCGCGGCCTTTGCCTATTACGTCGTCACGCCGCTGGCTTTCGATTTCTTCCTCGGCTTCCAGCAACCCGGCAGCCTCGTCGAGGGGCCCGAGGCCGAGACGGCCGTGGCGGGCATCGCCTTTCAGGGCTCGGCGCAGGCCTATCTGGCGCTGACCATCAAGTTCATCGTCGCCTTCGGCCTGTGCTTCCAGCTGCCCGTGCTGCTCACGCTGATGGGCAAGGCGGGGCTGGTCTCGGCCAAGGGGCTGGGCGGCGTGCGCAAATACGCCATGGTGGCGATCCTGCTGCTGGCGGCCATCGCCACGCCGCCCGACGTGGTGAGCCAGGTGATCCTCTTTACCGTGGTCTACGGGCTCTACGAGGTGTCCATCCTGCTCGTCGCGCGGGTCGAGAAGAAGCGCGAGGCGCATCTGCGGGCCGAGGGGCTGTGGGTCGAGGATGAGGACGAGGACGAGGACGAAGGGGCGTCGAAATGAGCGATGACACGCTCGAGCGCATTGCGGCGGCCCTTGAGCGGATGAGCCCGGCCCCGCGGCCCGCGCCCGCGCTCGACGACGCCCCGGCCTACATGTGGCAGCCCGATCCCGACCGGCTGGTGGCTGTGCCGCGGGTCAGCCGGGTCGCGCTCGATCTGCTGGTCGGCATCGACCGGGCGCGCGACACGCTGCTGGCGAACACCCGCCGCTTTGCCCAGGGCCTGCCTGCCAACAACGCGCTTCTGTGGGGCGCGCGCGGCATGGGAAAATCGAGCCTCGTCAAGGCGGTGCACGGGGCACTTGAGCCGGAATTTCCGCAGCTCAAGATCGTCGAGGTGCAACGCGAGGACCTGCAGAGCATCGACCGCTGCCTGCAGCTTTTGCGCGGCGCGCCGCAGCGCTTCGTGCTGTTCTGCGATGATCTCTCCTTCGGCCACGACGACGCGCATTACAAATCGCTCAAGGCGGTGCTCGACGGCGGCATCGAGGGGCGACCCGAGAATGTGGTGCTCTACGCCACCTCGAACCGCCGCCACCTCATGCCGCGCGACATGATCGAGAACGAGCGCTCCACCGCGATCAGCCCCTCCGAGGCGGTCGAGGAGAAGGTCTCGCTCTCGGATCGCTTCGGTCTTTGGCTCGGTTTTCACCCCTGCGATCAGGATGCCTTTTTGTCGATGATCCGCGGCTATTGCGATGCCTTCGATCTGCGCATCGACGAGGCGCGCCTGCGGGCCGAGGCGATCGAATGGCAGGCCACGCGCGGGGGGCGCTCGGGCCGCGTCGCCTGGCAGTTCTTCACCGATCTCGCAGGCCGGAAGGGCGTGAAGATCGGCTGACATCGCCTTGCTTCGAAATCACAAAGGGCCGCCCTCCGGGGCGGCCCTTTGTCGGTGTGCCGGTGTTGCGCTCAGGGCAGGTAGTTGGTCGGGTCCTGGCTCTCCATGCCCTTGCGCACCTCGAAATGCAGCAGGCTGGGATCGCCGGCCTTCACCTTGCCGATGGTCTGGCCCTTCGAGACAGTGGCGCCGCGCTCGACCGTGAGATCCACGACATGGGTATAGACGGTGAGCAGCTCGTCAGGGTGGCGGATCACCACGATCTGGATGCCCTCGGTGTTGGTGGTGATCGCGGCGACGGTGCCGGCGGCGGCGGCCTTCACGGCGCTGCCCGCGGGCGCGCCGATGTCGATGCCGTCATTGCGGCCCTTGGCATAGGCGCGGATGATGCTGCCCTGCGCGGGCATCGCCATGGCCGAGGCCTTGGGCGCGGCCTGCTCGGCCACGGGCTGTGGCGCAGGCGTAGGCGCCGGTTCCGGCG
>NZ_JAMYXC010000076.1 GCF_024159025.1 Limimaricola litoreus | reverse complement strand
GAAGGCGCGGGGCCGGGCTTTGCCGCGCTGGAGCGGCAGAAGGGCATGTTCTCGCTGCTGCCGTTCGGGCCGGAGGAGATGCGACGCCTGCGCGAGGATCACGCGATCTACGGCACCGAGACCGGCCGCATCAACGTGGCGGGGCTGACGGCTGCGCAGGTCGGGCCATTGGCCCGGGCGCTCAAACAGGTCGCAGTGCCCGCGCGCCACGCTTCGGCTGCCTGAGGCTCGGGGAGCGGTTCAGGGCCGGTTCAGGGATAGAACACACCGCCCATGGCGCGCCGCGGCTTGGTCCTGTCTTGCGGCAGGGGGATGAAATCCTCCTCGTCGCCCGGCACGGTGTCGAACCGGCCCCTGGCCCATTCCTCCTTGGCGGCCTCGATCCGCTCGGGACGCGACGAGACAAAGTTCCACCAGATGTAGCGGGGCCCGCCCATCGGCGCGCCGCCGAAGAGCATGAAGCGCGCCGTCGGATTGGCGCATACGGTGATCGCATCGCCGGGGCGCAGGATCAGAAGCTGGCCGGGGGCGAAGCGGTCCCCCGCGATCTCGATTTCGCCAGAGATCGTGTAGAGGGCGCGCTCCTCGTAATCGGCGTCGATCGGCATCTGCCTGCCCGCCTGAAGCTCGATGTCGCCATAGAGCGTCTCGGAGGACGTCTTGAGGGCGGAGGTCTTGCCAAAGGCCTGCCCGGCGATGATGCGCGCCTTGATCCCCTCGGCCTCGAACAGCGGCAGATCGTCCGATCCATGATGAATGAATTCCGGCGCGGATTCCTCCTGCGCCTCGGGCAGGGCCATCCAGGTCTGCAGGCCGAAAAGACGCTGACCGGTCTGTTTCTTCTTCTCCGATGTGCGCTCCGAATGGACGATGCCCTGCCCCGCCTTCATCCAGTTGACCGCGCCCGGGCGAATGGTCTGTTCGGTGCCAAGCGAGTCGCGGTGCAGGATCTCGCCCTCGAACAGGTAGGTCAGCGTCGCGAGGTTGATGTGCGGATGGGGGCGCACGTCGATGCCGTGATCCGTCAGGAATTCAGCCGGCCCCATCTGGTCGAAGAAAATGAACGGCCCGACCATCTGGCGCTTGATCGACGGCAGGGCGCGGCGAACCTCCATATCGCCAAGGTCCACGGCGCGCGGCACGATCAGGGTTTCGACCGCGTTCACCGTCTCCCTGTCGCCGAGGACCGGGTCGGGGCATGGGCTCCAGCTCATGACGGGCACTCCTTGGCTTGCCGTTCGGCTGTCCCTGACATGGCGCTCCGCCCCCGGCTGGTAAGGCATTGCCTTGCGCCGGGCCTTCGACCGCTACGGCACGGGCACGAAGGCATAGCCCTCGCCCTGCTGCTCCACCCGGCCCATGCCACCCCCGGGCAGGTGAAAGCCGATCAGGGGCATCCCGCGCTCGGCCAGCTCCTGCATCAGGGCCAGACGGGTCCGGGCCGCCTGCTCCGGGTCCTGATCGGCGGGCATGGGCCAGTCGGGGCGCGCGAAGGCCAGATGCGCGTTGCCGATGGCATCCCCGGCAACCAGCGCCCGGCCACCGCCGATCTCGAAGGACATGTGCCCCGGCGTGTGGCCGAAGCTGGCCCGCGCGATGACGCCGGGCAGCAGCGCGTCGCCATCTTCGAAGGTCTCCAGCATGCCCTGCAGAAGATCGATCCGGCGCGCGGCCCCGGCGGCGAAGCTCTGCCGTTCGGCGCCGATCGTCCCGGGCGTTTCGGGGTCGATCCAGTAGTCGCGCTCGTTCCGCCCCATGAGATGCCGCGCGTTCGGGAACAAGGGCTCGTCGAAATCGTCGATCGCGCCTCACAGGTGGTCCGGGTGGCCATGGGTGAAGACGACATGGGTGATGTCGTCAGGCGTGATCTCGAGCGCGGAGAGCGCCTCGGGCAGCCGCCCAGTGCTTTGCATGAAACCGGGGCCGGCGCCCGCGTCGAACAGCACGACATTCGTGCCCGACCGCAGCAGTGTCACGTTGCACGGCGGCTCGTAGCCCCCCGGCTCGACGCCCGCAGCATCGAGGATCGCGCGGGCTTCGGCTTGCGGCAGATCGCCGATCAGGAAGCTTTCGGGCAGCTGCAGATGCCCGTCGCTCAGCGTCGTGATCCGCAGATCGCCGAGATCCATCTCTGCCGCGGCCCATGCCCGGCCAAAGGCGAGGCTGGCGCCAAGCCCCGCCGCGCCGCTCAAGAGCTTGCGTCTGGTGATCCTCATCATTCCCCCCGAATACGACACATTCGCATTACTGCATGCGAATCGCACCCGCGTCGAGGGGGTCACTCCGCCATGACGAAGCCGTCGATCAGCTGGCGCAACCCGATTGCCGCGCCGAGGGCTATGGCGGCCAGCGTCACCGGCGCGCTGACGGCGAGAACCGAGAATGCGGTGATGCCCTGGCCGATGCTGCAGCCCGCCGCCGTCACCGCGCCCCAGCCCATCAGCCCCGCGCCGAGGATCTGGCGTTTGAGCTCGCGTGGGTCCTCGCAGGCCTCCCAGCGGAAATGCCCCTTCCACAGGCTGCCCGCGAAGGCGCCCGCCAGCACGCCCACGACCGACCCGACGCCGAAGCTCAGCGCCGCGCCGCTCGAGGTCATGGCGTAGAGCATGGTTTCGCCCAAGGGGGCGGAGAAGCTGTGCGACACGACGGGCAGCGCGTCGAAGCCCTCCCGCAGCAGCCAAGCCGTGCCCGCCCAGCCCATGGCGACGGCCAGCCCGACGGAAGCGCCGCAGATCACGCCCCCCCATCCCATGCCAGCGCCGCCGCGCAGTGCCACGGCGAGGATGGCCAGGCCGACGATCATGCCGCACAGCGGCAATGGCAGCCCCGTCGCCTGCGCGATCCAATGGCCGATGCCCGGCGTCGGCCCGCCGCCCGGTGCGAAAAGCGCGACCCTGAGACCCGAGAGCGGGCCGGAGAGGGTCGCGTAGGCCGCGAGCCCCATGACGAGGACGATCACGAAGGAGCGCATGTCGCCGCCGCCCAGCCGGGCCAGCGCGCCGTAGCCGCAATTGCCCGCCAGCGCCATGCCATAGCCGAAGACCAGCCCGCCGAGGATCGCGCCCGGCAGGCTCCAGCCCTGCGCGAGGTAGAAGCTCTGCACCGGGTCGAACAGCCCCGCCGCCATCAGGCCAAAGGCGGCGATCACCGCGACGCCGATGGCGACGCCCCACATCCTGAGCCGCACGACGCTGCCGCCATAAAGCGCGTCCTCGATGGCGCCGAGCGTGCAGAAGCGCCCCAGCCGCGCGGCCGCGCCCAGCACCGCGCCGCTGCCCAAACCGATGAGCGCCGCGATGGTCGGCTCGTCGAGCCAATCCAGCATATCGTGATCCTCCCCGCGCGCCCTCCCCGGCGCGCCCGTCAGTCCGAGCGGCAGAACAGCTCGTAGACCAGCTCCATGATCCGGCGCGGCCTGTCGTCGGTCAAGCTGTAGTAGATCACCTTGCCCTCGCGCCGCGGCGTCACCAGCCCTTCGAGCCGCAGCCGGGCGAGCTGCTGGGACACGGCGGCCTGCCGCGCCGACAGGAGCTGTTCGAGCTCGGTCACCGATTTCTCGCCCGTGACCAGATGGCACAGGATCATCAACCGCCCCTCGTGACCCAGCGCCTTGAGGAAATCCGACGCGTCGCGCGCGTTGTTCATCATGAGGTCGAGGTCCGCCTCGCTCATGTCGTCGGTGATCTTCGGCAGGGCCATGCGCGCGTACTCCGGTTCGGCGAACCGGGTCCGCCAGAGCTTGGAGGAAGTACCTAAGGCCCCGGGGGCAATATCGCAATTGGCTGACGGCATTTCCTTCAGCCCTGCGGTGCGGCGGTCACGGACGCCTCTTCGATCAGCCGCCCCAGCAGCCCCCAGAAGAAATCCTCGCCCGGGTAGCCCTCGATCCGCCCGATCTCCGTGCCGTCGTCGACGAGCAGGAAGGTCGGGGTGAAGACGACGCGGCGATCGAGGTCGAGATCGCCGGGCAGGTCGCGGATGTCGATCCGCCGCAATGGCGCGGCGCGGCCCTCGTCGGTCTTGGGGTAGACCGGGCCGATCTCGGCGGTCCAGCGCGCGCACCACGGGCAACCCGCCTCCTCGGCCATGACCAGCTCCAGCTCGGCGCGCAGCGGCGCGGCGGGCAGGGCCAGCGCAAGGCCGAGTGCGAGGATGGCAAGACGGGACATGGCGCTCCTCATGGTCGCAACCGACCGTCGCGATTGACCGGCGGCTTCTGTCACATGATAGTATTGCAATGTGATGTTGGCAATCGGAGGGTTCATGTTCGAGGTCACGCTGGGCGGCGCGCTGCTGGCGGGTCTCATGTCCTTCCTGTCGCCCTGCATCCTGCCGATGGTGCCGTTCTACCTCGGCTATCTCGCGGGCACCGGCGCGCGGCAGGCCGAGGCGACCGGCGCGGCGCCG
>NZ_JAMYXC010000087.1 GCF_024159025.1 Limimaricola litoreus | reverse complement strand
TTCTTCGGACACGGAAGGTGAAAATGCCTGCCGCAAGATGCGGATGGCATGGCGTAGATATGAAAGCATTTTCCCCCCGCGCCTCGCTTCCCGCGATCTCGCAGATCTCGCGCCCGGCGAGCCGCAGCCGTCCCACCCCCGGCGCCACCGCATCGAGCAGGAAGACGCAAGGCAGCGCCGCGCCGATCCGGTTCGGGTCGATCGCGGCGCGCGGCGGGGCGAGGGCCCCTGCCGAAAGACCGCGCCAATAGGCCTCGATGCGGTCGAGCCGCGCGGTCGTGCCGTCGCATCGGATATCCTGCTCACGCAACGTCATCGGGTCGCTCCAAGGTTTCACCACAATCTCGCCCCTATTCTAGGGCGCGGACCGGGCGGCCGCCCGTGATATCTTTACATTTGCTTAACGCGCGCCCCCGGTCTTGCCGCGCGGCCCCGATCCGCCTAACCCCGCCCCAAGCCCGACCCGGGGCCCATCGGCACACAGACGGAGCAGCGGACATCATGCAGCGGCGCGGCCTTCTCATCATTCTCTCCTCGCCTTCGGGGGCGGGAAAATCGACCCTCGCGCGACGGCTGCGCGACTGGGATCCGACCTTGGGCTTTTCGGTCTCAGCCACGACGCGGGCGCCGCGCCCGGGCGAGATCGACGGGCAGGATTACCACTTCGTCACCGAGGAGCGGTTCAAGCACCTCGTGGCGGAGGGCGAGATGCTGGAGCATGCGCGCGTCTTCGAGAACTACTACGGCTCGCCGCGCGGGCCGGTCGCCGAGGCAACCGAGGCCGGGCGCGACGTGCTGTTCGACGTGGACTGGCAGGGCGCGCAGCAGATCTCGAACAGCCGCATGGCCGATCAGGTGCTTTCGATCTTCATCCTGCCGCCCTCGATCGCGGAGCTGCACCGCCGCCTCGTCGGCCGTGCGCAGGACGCGGCCGAGGTGATCGAGCGGCGCATGCAGAAAAGCTGGGACGAGATCAGCCACTGGGACGGTTACGACTACGTGCTGGTCAACGACGATCTTGACGCCACCGAGGCGCGGCTCAAGATCATCATCGAGGCCGAGCGCCTGCGCCGCAGCCAGCAGCCCTGGCTGCTCGATCACGTGCGCGGCCTGCAATCGGAGTTCGAGGAGAGATCATGACCATCTACGCGCTCGACGGCGAGACCCCCGAGATCGACGCGACCGCATGGGTCGCGCCCGGCACCCATGTGATCGGCCGCGTCACGCTCGGCCCCGGCAGCTCGGTCTGGTTCGGCACCACGATCCGTGGCGACAACGAACGCATCAGCCTGGGCGAGAACGCCAACGTGCAGGAGAACTGCGTGCTGCACACCGACATGGGCTTTCCGCTCGACATCGGCGCGGGCGTGACGGTGGGCCACAAGGCGATGCTGCATGGCTGCACGATCGGCGAGAATTCCCTGATCGGCATGGGCGCCACCGTGCTCAACGGCGCGAAGATCGGCCGCGACTGCCTGATCGGCGCGGGCGCGCTGGTGACCGAGGGCAAGGAGATTCCCGACGGCAGCCTCGTTATGGGCGCGCCGGGCAAGGTGGTGCGCCAGCTCGACGAGGCCGCCATCGGGAAGCTGCGGCAATCGGCGCTGAACTACCGCGACAATGCCGCGCGCTTCCGCGCCGGGCTCGAAGCGCTCTGACCCCCCCTTGGCGCAGCATCGGGCGGGCCCTGCGCGGGCCGGGCCGAGAGGAGGGCGCGACGGGCGGTTCCGGCGAGGGGACCCGAGAGCCCGATGATCGCGCGATGGACACGACCCGGTCGCTCATGGCGGCGCTGCCCTTTCCGGTGCTGCTGATCGGCCCGGGCGAACGGATCGAGGCGACCAACGCGGCGGCGCTGAGGCTTCTGGGGTCCGCGCATCCGGGGCGGCATTACATCATCGCCCTGCGCCAGCCGGCCGTGCTCGACGCGGTCGAGGCGGTGCTGCGCGACGGCGCGACGCGGCAGGCGCGCTACCTCGGCCGCTCGGGCAACCGCGACACCACCTGGCATGTGACGGTCGGCGCGGTCGCGCTCGACACCGGGCCCGGCGTCGCGCTGAGCTTCGAGGATGTCACCGCGGTCGAGGCGGCGGATGCGATGCGGCGCGATTTCGTCACCAATGTGAGCCACGAGCTGCGCACGCCGATTACCGCGCTGTCGGGCTTCATCGAGACGCTGCGCGGCGCGGCGCGCGACGATGCCGCCGCGCGTGACCGCTTTCTCGGGATCATGGCGCGCGAGGCCGCGCGCATGTCGCAGCTCGTGGCGGACCTGCTGTCGCTCGCCCGCGTCGAGCAGGGGGAACGCCGCCGCCCGACGGCAAAGGTCGATCTTTCTGCGCTGGCCGCGCAGGTCATCACTCTTCTCGAGCCCATCGCCACGCGAGACCGGGTGACGCTCTCGTTCGATGCGCCACAGGCACCGGTGATCGTGCCCGGAGACGAGGAGCAGCTGCGGCAGGTGGTCACCAACCTCGTCGGCAATGCGATCAAGTATGGCGGTCGCGACCGCCCGGTGGAGGTCACCCTCGGGGCCGCGGAGCTTCAGCCCGAACTGCGCGGGCCGGGCGTGCGGCTCGTGGTGCGCGACCACGGCGAGGGCATCGCGGCGCATCATCTGCCGCGCCTGACCGAGCGCTTCTACCGCGTCGATACGCACCGCTCGCGCGATGTGGGCGGCACCGGGCTCGGCCTCGCCATCGTCAAGCACATCGTCAACCGCCATCGCGGCCGCCTGCGGATCGAGAGTGCGCCGGGGCAGGGCAGCAGCTTCATCGTGATCCTGCCCGGCGCCTGAAGGCTTTCCCTCGGGTCATCAGCACTCGATCGGGGGCTGTCATGAAACTTTTACACGCCTGTCACAAAAGCGAGGCGTCCCCCCCGTAATCGGGCATCAACGAGGCGCCGCGGGGCGCTTCGGGGGAATGAACAACAGGAGCGATCCATGTCCTTCGTCAAGATGACCGTCTCGAGCGCGGCCCTTCTCGCCGCCACCACCGGCCTTGCCACCGCGCAGGGGCGCGACAACGTGCAGGTCGCCGGCTCCTCGACCGTGCTGCCCTATGCCTCGATCGTGGCCGAGGCCTTCGGCGAGAACTTCGATTTCCCGACCCCGGTGGTCGAATCGGGCGGCTCCTCCGCCGGTCTGGCGCGCTTCTGCGAGGGCGTGGGCGAGAACACCATCGACATCGCCAACGCCTCCCGCGCGATCCGGTCGGGCGAGGTCGAGACCTGCGCCGCCAATGGCGTGAGCGAGATCATCGAGGTGCGGATCGGCTATGACGGCATCGTCTTCGCCTCCGACATCGACGGCGAGAGCTTCGCCTTCACCCCTGCCGACTGGTACAAGGCACTCGCCGCCGAGCTGCCCCGGGACGGCGCGATGGTCGAAAACCCCAATGCCAACTGGGCCGAGGTCAACGCCGATCTGCCCGATCAGGAGATCCTCGCCTTCATCCCGGGCACCAAGCACGGCACCCGCGAGGTGTTCGAGGAGAAGGTGCTGCTCGCGGGCTGCGAGGAAAGCGGCGCCTTCGAGCAGATCCTCGAGATCAACGGCGGCGACGAGGACGCGGCCGAGGCGGCCTGCATGGAAACCCGCACCGATGGCGTGTCGGTCGACATCGACGGCGACTACACCGAGACGCTGGCCCGGATCGAGGCCAACCCGCAGGGGCTCGGCGTGTTCGGCCTGTCGTTCTACGAAAACAACACCGACAGCCTGCAGGTCGCGACCATGTCGGGCGTCGAGCCCTCGACCGAGACCATTGCCAGCGGCGATTACCCGGTCTCGCGTCCGCTCTTCTTCTACGTCAAGAAGGCGCATCTGGGCGTGATCCCCGGGCTGCAGGAGTTCGTCGAGTTCTTCGTCGCCGACGAGATCGCCGGCCCCGACGGCCCGCTGTCGGACTACGGCCTCGTCGCCGATCCCGAGCTGGCCGCGACGCAGGAGACGGTCGCGACCGGCACCACCATGAGCGCGATGTAACCCGAGATATCGCGGGGCCGGGGGCGGCGATGCCGTCCCCGGCCTTTCGGCGCAGGCTTGCGCGCGACAGACACCCCGGCCCGAGGCGCATGCGCTTCGGGCCTCGACAATCGAAGGCTCCGCCATGCCCCCGACCTGGACCGCCCTGATCGTGCTGGCCATCGCCGCCGCAGGCTTCGTGCTGGCCCGTGCCCGCGCGCGGAACGCCGCGCAGCGGGAGGGGCGCAGGCTCCACTCGCTCGCGCATTACTACGGCTGGACCGCCGCCATCTATGCCGCCGGCCCCGCCTTGTTGCTGCTCGCAATGTGGCTCGTGGCCCAGCCCGCCGTCACCCGAAGCCTGACCTCGCCGGTGCTGCAGGCCGAGGCCGCCGAAGGCGCGGTGCCGTCGCTGATGATGGCCGATGTGCAGCGCCTTGCCGCCGGGCTCGACGCCGCCG
>NZ_JAMYXC010000050.1 GCF_024159025.1 Limimaricola litoreus | reverse complement strand
CGTGGCCTCGGCGGACAGCGCCGCGAGCTTCTCGCGGTCGCTCTCGATCCATGCGGGCAGGGGCGCGCCCTCGGCGGCCTGCGCCGCGCGGATGATCGGCGCGTAGCCGGTGCAGCGGCACAGGTTGCCCGCGAGCTGGTCGTCATGGTCGGTGCGGCCCTGCGCATGGGCGGCGGCCATCGCCATCACGAAGCCCGGCGTGCAGAAGCCGCACTGGCTGCCGTGATGGTCGACCATCGCCTGCTGCACCGGGTGCAGCGCGCCGCCCTCGGCCAGCCCCTCGACGGTGCGCACGGCGCGGCCCTGAAGCTGCGGCAGGAAGAGAATGCAGGCGTTCAACGCGCGCAAGCCCCCCTCGGGGTCGGTGACGATCACCGTACAGGCGCCGCAATCGCCCTCGTTGCAGCCCTCCTTGGTGCCGGTCAGCCCCTTTTGCTCACGCAGGTAATCGAGCAGGCTGCGCGTCGGCGCTCCGCCTGCGCGCACCGTCTCCCCGTTGAGAAGAAACGCGATCTCGGTCATCATGATAGATCCGCCGCCTTACCATGTGCCTTGGGGCAATCGCTCCCGGTCGATGCGGCGTAGACCGGGACACCCTCATGTCACCAATCATGAAACCCGATGCGGGGCGCGCTTGGCAAGTCTCTCGTGTCTGTCGTTGCGGAACGCGAGCGGGCGGCTTCGCGTTCGCCCCGCCTTCGGAGGGGAGGCCGGAGTGGATCGCCGATCACAACTTGCCCATTGACCGGGGGGCAGGACGCGCCCGCGCTTCCCGCGCCCGCCACACCGGGATAGAACCTCCCCCATGGCCAATCCCCGATTCATCCACCTGCGCGTCCACACCGAGCATTCCCTGCTCGAAGGCGCGATCCCCGTGAAGAAGCTGCCGGGTCTCGCCGCCAAGGCCGAGATGCCGGCGGTGGCGATCACCGACACCAACAACATGTTCGCCGCGCTGGAGTTTTCCGAGACGGCGGCGAAATCGGGGGTGCAGCCGATCGTCGGTTGCCAGGTCGACCTGTGCTACGTGGCCCCAGAGCCGGGCAAGAGGCCCGAGCCGCCCGCGCCGATCGTGCTGCTGGCGCAGACCGAGGCGGGCTACATGAACCTCATGAAGCTGAACTCCTGCCTCTATCTCAAGAGCGACGGGCAGCTCCCGCAGGTCTCGATCGAGGAGATCGAGGCGCTCTCGGGCGGGCTGATCTGCCTCACGGGTGGCCCCGACGGCCCCGTCGGGCGGCTTTTGCGGCAGGGCCAGCGGCCCAAGGCCGAGGCGCTGATGCAGCGGCTCAAGTCGGCCTTTCCGGACCGGCTCTATGTCGAGCTGCAGCGCCACCCGGGCGAGGACGGTCTGCCCGGGGCCGAACGGCTTTCCGAGCGTGGCCATGTCGAGATGGCCTATGCGATGGATCTGCCGCTGGTCGCGACCAACGACGTCTATTTCCCCAAGCCCGAGATCTACGAGGCGCATGATGCGCTGATCTGCATCGCGCAAGGCGCCTATGTCGACCAGCAGGAGCCGCGCCGCCGCCTGACCTCACAGCATTATTTCAAAAGCCCACAGGAGATGGCGACGCTGTTTGCCGATCTGCCCGAGGCGCTGGAGAACACGGTCGAGATCGCGCGCCGCTGCGCCTTCAAGACCTACAAGCGCGCGCCGATCCTGCCGAAATTCGCCGATGACGAGGTGGTCGAACTGCGCCGTCAGGCGCAGGAGGGGCTGAAGGCCCGGCTCGCCGTGATCCCGCATGCGGTGAGCGTCGAGGAGTACGAGGCGCGGCTCGAATTCGAACTCGGCATCATCGAGGGCATGGGCTTTCCCGGCTACTTCCTGATCGTGGCCGACTTCATCAAATGGTCCAAGGAGCACGACATCCCCGTCGGGCCGGGCCGTGGTTCTGGCGCGGGCTCCCTGGTCGCTTACGCGCTGACCATCACCGACCTCGATCCGCTGCGCTATTCCCTGCTGTTCGAGCGGTTTCTCAACCCCGAGCGGGTCTCCATGCCCGACTTCGACATCGACTTCTGCATGGATCGCCGCGAGGAGGTGATCCGCTACGTGCAGGAGAAATACGGCCGCGAGAAGGTGGGGCAGATCATCACCTTCGGTGCGCTCTTGTCCAAGGCCGCCGTGCGCGACGTGGGCCGGGTGCTGCAGATGCCTTACGGCCAGGTCGACCGATTGTCGAAGATGATCCCCGTGGAGGGGGTGAAGCCCGTCTCTATCGAAAAGGCGCTCGCCGACGAGCCACGGTTGCGCGAGGAGGCCAAGAACGAGGAGGTGGTGAACCGCCTTCTCACCTATGCCCAGCAGGTCGAGGGGCTCTACCGCAACGCCTCGACCCACGCGGCGGGCGTCGTGATCGGCGACCGGCCGCTCGATGCGCTTGTGCCGCTCTACCGCGATCCGCGCTCGGACATGCCGGCGACCCAGTTCAACATGAAATGGGTCGAGCAGGCGGGGCTGGTGAAGTTCGACTTCCTCGGCCTGAAGACGCTGACCGTCATCCAGAACGCGATGGACCTGATCCTGAAATCGGGTCGCCCGTTGCACGTGGCCGAGGACGGGACCGAGCTCTACCAGCCCCCCGAGGGCGGCGAGAACCAGATCAACCTGATCCCGCTCGACGACGCCAAGACCTATGAGCTCTATTCGCGCGCCAAGACGGTCGCGGTGTTCCAGGTGGAATCCTCGGGCATGATGGATGCGCTCAAGCGCATGAGGCCCACCTGCATCGAGGACATCGTGGCGCTGGTGGCGCTCTACCGGCCGGGCCCGATGGAAAACATCCCCGTCTATTGCGAGGTCAAGAACGGCCTGCGCGAGATCACCTCGATCCATCCCAGCATCGACTACATCCTCGCCGAGACGCAGGGCATCATCGTCTACCAGGAACAGGTGATGCAGATCGCGCAGGTCATGGCGGGCTACAGCCTCGGCGGCGCCGACCTGCTGCGCCGCGCCATGGGCAAGAAGATCGCCGAGGAGATGGCCAAGGAGCGCCCCAAGTTCGTCGAAGGGGCGATGGCGAACGGGGTCGACAAGAAGAAGGCGATGGAGGTCTTCGACCTTCTGGAGAAGTTCGCCAACTACGGCTTCAACAAGTCCCACGCCGCCGCCTATGCGGTGGTGAGCTACCAGACGGCCTGGCTCAAGGCGAACCACCCGGTGGAGTTCATGGCCGGTGTCATGAACTGCGACATCCACCTGACCGACAAGCTCGGCGTCTATTTCCAGGAGGTCCGCAAGGGGCTGTCGCTCGACTGGACGCCGCCTTGCGTGAACCGCTCTCAGGCCAGCTTTGACGTGCAGGACGGCAAGCTCGTCTACGCGCTGGGCGCGCTGAAGAACGTCGGGCTCGAGGCGATGAAGCTGATCGTCGAGGGGCGTGGCAAAAGACAATTCACCACACTTTATGACCTCGCACGTCGCGTCGAACTCAAGAAAGTGGGCAAACGGCCGCTGGAGATGCTGGCCCGGGCCGGGGCCTTCGACGCGCTCGACCGCAACCGGCGCCGGGTCTTCTCGGGGCTCGACGCGCTGGTGGCCTACTCGGCGGCGATCCATGAGCAGAAGGCTTCCGCGCAGGTCTCGCTCTTCGGCGAGGCGGGGGAGGACCTGCCGGAGCCGCGCATGCCGAACGTGACCGACTGGCTGCCCGCCGAGCGGCTGGCCGAGGAGTTCAAGGCCGTGGGCTTCTACCTTTCGGGCCATCCTCTCGACGACTACCTAGCGCCGCTCAAGCGCAAGGGGGTGATGACGCTCGACGAGGTGACCGAGCAGGCGGGCGCGCGCGGCGCCTTCGTCGGCAAGATGGCGGGCACGGTGGCCGGTCGGCAGGAGCGCAAGTCCGCGCGCGGCAACCGCTTCGCCTTCGTGCAGCTGTCGGACCCTACGGGGCAGTTCGAGGTGACGATGTTCTCCGACACGCTGGAGGCGGCGCGCGAGCATCTGGAGACCGGCAGCCAGGTGGTGGTGCAGGTCGAGGCGACGATGGAGAGCGACCAGCTGAAGCTTCTGGGTCGTTCGGTCGCGCCGATCGAGGGGGTGGTCGCGGATGCGGGCGGCTCGGGCCTGCGGGTGTTCCTCGAACAGCCCGACGCGATCACCATGCTGGCGGGTGTCCTGGAACGCGCCGGGCGGGAGGTGCCCAAAGGCCAGCGCATCGCGCGCGGGCCGATCAGCATCTGCCTGATGGGCGAGGGGCTGCCCGGCGAGGTCGAGATCGACTGCGGCGCCGACTGGCCGGTGACGCCGCAGATCAAGGGCGCGCTCAGGTCGCTTCCCGGCGTGATCGAGGTCGAGGAGGTCTGAGCGCCGCTGCCCGCGCGATGGACGCGGGCGCGCGGCGTGCTAGAACCTCGCCATGTTGCAACCGGAGACCGCCCATGCGCCCCACGCGTCTCGCGCCCGTCACCTGCGCCCTGACCCTTCTCGCCGCCTGCGCGGCCGGGCCCGGCGGG